>DASSZD010000060.1:0-3680 GCA_035702985.1 Acidimicrobiales bacterium | reverse complement strand
CCTGCTTGGGCTCCGGGACGGCGAGGATGTCGAGCGTCGGAAGGCTCCGGTCCGGCGAGCCGAGGCTGATCCCGTCGGGCGCCTCGTCCACCACCTCCCACCCGAGGACTGCGGCCCAGAAGTCGGCTACCGGTCCGGGATCGACGGCGTCCATGCACACGCAGGCGAGGCGGGCAGTCATACCGGGCATCGTGGCATCCCGCGCCACCCGCTGGCTACGGTCGCGGAGATAACGTCGCCGGGTCGTGACGGCGCCGACCCGAAGGAATCTGCAGTTCGCCCTGGGCGGGCTCCGGGTGCTCGACGCCCTGCTGCAGTGCCAGCCGGACATGTTCAGGCCCGACTTCTACGGGATGATGCTCATGATGAACCGCGCCGCTCCGCCGGCGTGGCTCTGGAACTGGATCACCGATGTCGAGCCGATGGTGATCTCGCACCCGACGGCGGTCAATGCCACGGCGGTAACGGTCCAGATATGCATCGGGCTCGGTCTCATGTGGCGGCCTACGGTGCGCCCGGCGCTGGCCCTGTCGGTGCCGTGGGCCCTGGTCGTCTGGCTGTTCGGGGAGATGGGCGGCGGCATCTTCGTGGGCGGCGGCAGCGCGCTGACCGGGGCGCCCGGGCCGGCCCTGCTCTATGCGGTCTCGGCCCTGCTGCTCTGGCCCCGGCGCCCCGACGTCGCGGCAGCGGCCGCCGACGGCGGGCTGATTCCCCGCTCGGCGACCCCGTTCGTGTGGGTGGCGCTCTGGGCCGGCACGGCGGCGTTGGAGTCCGGGTATCTCGACCGCTCACCTACCTATGCGTCGCAGGCCATGGACACCGCCGCCCTCACCGGTCCGGGCTGGCTCCACGCCGCGGGCGAGGCGGTCGGGGGGCTGGTCGGGGGCCACGGCGCCCTGTTCGCCGCATGTGCCGGGACCGTCCAGGCCGCGATCGGGCTGGGCGTCCTCTTCCAGAGGACCCGCCGGGGATCGCTGGTGGCGGGGGCCTTGCTGGCGCTGTTCTACGCCGTGGTGGGCCAGGCCCTGGGCGGCATCCTGTCCAATGGGATCACCGGCATCATGGGCAGCGGTGCGACCGATCCCGGTACCGGACCGATCGTGGTCCTCCTCGCCCTCGCCCTGTGGCCGCGCCGCGCGGTCGACGTAGGCTCCAGCGGTCCGGCAGGGGCCGGCCCGACCGACCACGCCCACGGGGCTCCGAGGGAGATGGAGGAGTCGATGGCGGGGCCAGCATGAGTGGCAGCACCGGGTCGGGCCGGGACTTGACCGTGCGAGACGGCCCGCTCGAAGCCGAGGACGTCGAGGGTGCCCCGACCCGGCTGCGCTGGCCGTGGATCCTCGGTACCGCATTCACCGTAGTGGGGTTCGGCATCTCGGCCTACCTCACCTACGAGCACTTCACGGGCTCATCGACCCTGGCCTGCCCCTCGGGCCCCCGCAGCATCGTCAACTGTCTCGAGGTGACGACCAGCCCCTGGTCGGTCCAGTGGGGCATACCGGTGGCGGTGCTGGGCCTGGTGTTCTTCGCCGTGATGCTGCCGTTGCAATCCGCCCCGGCCTGGCGCACACCCCGGCTCTCCGTTCACGGGGCCCGCGTGGTGTGGTGCGTGGCCGGCGTGGTGTCGGTCCTCCGACTCCTGTACTTCGAACTGGCCCGGATTCACGCGATATGCGAGTGGTGCACGGCCGTCCACCTCGTCACCTTCCTGCTGTTCGCCTCGACGGTCCTGGGGGTGGGCCAGGTCCTGGCCTACCGCGACGGCTGACCGCGCGTCGTACCGCTTGGGCCCAGACCAACCGGGCGGGTCACGTGGACCGGTCCTCCATCTCCCAGACGTGGTCGAGGACGTGCCAGGCCAGCCGCCGGATCGCGTAGCGGACCGGCCAGGCGGTCCCGGGCGGGGCGGCGCGCAGGCCGGCCACGAGCGTGGCCCGGTGCTCGTCCCACGGGGTCCGTGGTGGTATCCGGTGTCCGACCTTCGCGGCGTAGGCCCGCTCCGCCTCCCGGACGTGGTCCGTCAGGGCATCCCGGTCCCGACCACCACCGCGGGGACCCTTGCGCAGTTCGGCCGGTGAGGCGGCGGCCACCACGTCGAGCCGGGCCCAGGAGGCCTCGAGCAGACCGACGTGGCGATCGAGCTCGCGGCGGGGGAGCGGTTCGTCGTCCCACGGCCCCACCGCTCCGGGAGCGCCGAAGTCGGCGATACCACCGCGGCTGGGGATCCGGCCCGCCACGTCGACCGGTCCGCCGGGGACGGTCCGGCCCACGGCGGCCGCGTATCGCTCCCGGTACTCGAGCAGTTCGTCGATGGCCGACTGTTCCCCCCGGCCCCGCCGGGCCCAGCCGGGCCAGTCCAAGGCACAGGCGAACACCCACCGCTGACCGGTTTCGAGGTAGATCCGAGGGGCGGCCACCGGGGTTCACGGTAGGCCGCGGTTGCCGGCGCCTGCGGACATGGCCGCGCCGGCCCCGGTCGCCGCTCAGTCAGCCGTGTGCGCCGTCCACCGGAACCCGTCCCACCACCTGAGCCGGTGGGCTCCCGACGGGTCGGGGTACCACGCCGGCGGGGGTCCGACCGGGCCGGTCGGGGCCTGGGGGAGCGGCGCGGTGGCGACCGGCTGGGGGGCGGCGGCGACCGGTTGGGGGGCCGGCTCGGGGAACGGACCGACGACCGGCTGGGGGGCCGGCTCGGGGAGCGGCTCCGGCTCCGGCTCCGGCTCTGCACCGGACCGGCCGACCGGGACCTCCGCGGGCCGCGCCGGATCGGACGCAGGTGGCGGGGCGATCTGGCGCAGCTGGGTCCGCAACTGGTCCAACACCTCGTCGCCGTGGCCCTCCCCCAGGGCCATGGCTAGGTCCAGCCACGCCGCGACCAGGTCGGGCCGCAGCCCCGGATAGGTGAACCCCGACGTCTTCTGCCGGTTGGACACCTGTATCGCCGTCCGGGCCGCGCCGGTGTCGTGCTCGATCCCCAGGACCTTCGGGAAGTCCCACTCCCTGGTGTACCTGGCACCCAGGAACACCACCCGTCCGGAGGTGAACGTCACGGTGCCGGTGTCGATGACGGTGGGCGCCTCCTGGCCCTGCACGTAGTGCCCCCTCGACTGGCCGACCCGGAGCCGCACGCCCATGCCCACCGGCACGGACACTCCGGAGGACCGGCCGCTCCACTGGCCCGGGCCCCGGCGGGTCTCGAACAACCCGGCCCCGTCGATCCGGTAGACGACCCGCTCGCCCGGTGCGGTGTGCAGCGGCGTGTCCGGGCCGCCCCGGCCCTCCGCCACCGCGATCATCGCCGTCAGTGCAGCCCGCAGCTTCTCGGTCTCGGCGGCGGCCTTCGCGGCCTTGTGTCTCTCGAACAAAGTGCCTCACTGTGGCGTCGGCCGGGGGCCCGGCACCTCGGCGATGCCGTTCACCGCCCGGGCCCTGACTCGTATCGGTAGCGGCCGCACTCTGCGGCCGGCCGATCACATTCTGCACGGTTCATCGGTTCCCGGTTGGCCGGAATGTAGGGCTTCGTGACCCGGGGCCCGGCCCTGTCGGCGGCCACCGCCCCGGCTGCTTCGCCCGCCCCCGACTCGGCGCCAGCCGGCCGGAGATCCCCGCCGCCGCCGACGACCGCCGGGCGCCCCTACGCTCGGCCCTGTCGACCGGGAGGCGCAGGTCGCCACCCGCCG
>DASSZD010000054.1:0-15855 GCA_035702985.1 Acidimicrobiales bacterium | reverse complement strand
TCTCTGGTTGCGAATTCGGCTCACAGAAAAAAATCCGGCTCACAGATGGGCGGCGCCGGCCGCATCCGCAGCGCCGGTACCCGGCCGGGGCCCCTCTAACGGACGGTGAGCTCCGGGCGGAACACCCGGGCCCGCCCCCGGTTGACTATGGCGGCGGCCACGTCGGCGAACGCCCGGGCCGCGTCGGAGTCGGGGCTGGTAGCGGTGATGGGGGCGCCGGCGTCTCCTCCCTCCCGCAGGGCCGGGTCGAGGGGGATCTGGCCCAGCAGCGGGACCCCCAGCTCCTCGGCCAGCTGCGCCCCGCCCCCCTCCCCGAACAGCGTCTGGCGGGAGCCGTCGGGCGCGGTCCACCAGCTCATGTTCTCGATGACCCCGCGCATGGGCAGGTTGAGCTTCTTGGCCATGTAGGCGCTGCGCTGGGCCACCCGGCGGGCGGCCGGCTGGGGGGTGGTGACCACGTACATCTCGGAGGTGGGCAGGTACTGGGCCATGGACAACGCCACGTCGCCGGTACCGGGGGGCATGTCGATGAGCAGGAACTCCGGGTCCCGCCAGTCGACGTCGACGAGGAACTGCTCCAGCGCCTTGTGCAGCATCGGTCCCCGCCACACCACGGGCTGCTCGTCGTCGAGGAAGAAACCCATAGAGATGCAGCGGACCCCGTGAGCTTCCGGCGGGACCATCTTGAGGTCCTGGACCGTCGGCTCCTCCTCCACCCCGAGCATGCCGGGAACCGAGAATCCGTACACGTCGGCGTCGAGCACCCCGACGTCGTGGCCGGCCCGGGCCATGGCCACGGCCAGGTTGACCGTCACCGACGACTTGCCCACCCCGCCCTTGCCGGAGCTGATGCCGATGACCCGGGTCCGGCTCTGCGGGCCGAACCGGTTGGGCCGGCCCTCCTCGTGGCCGAGCGGCCGGCCGGAGGGGGCGCCGCCGTGGGAGTGGCCCCCGCCGTGGGAGTGGCCGCCGCCGGCCGCGGCCGACACCGTCGCCGGTTGGCCGCCGCCCCACGCCTGGGGGTCGCCGGACCGGCCGGCCACCTGCGAACGGACCCGCTGGAGCTCCTCGGGGCTCATCACGGTCAGCTCCACCTGGACGTCCTTCACCCCTTTGACCTGGCCCAGCGCCTGGCGCACCCGGCGGGTGACCTCGTCGCGCATGGGGCAGCCGGCCACGGTCAGGGCGATGGTCGCCGACACGTGGCCCCGGCGGGCGCTGACGCCGCGCACCATACCGAGGTCCACGATGCTCAGGTGGAGCTCGGGGTCGGTAACCGGGCGGAGAGCTTCGATCAGTTGCTGCTCGCTGAGAGCCATGGGAGCGTCCTTCTCTCCGGCGGGCCGCGCTGCGGGCGGGGCCCCGCCGAGGGGGCGGGAGATTTCTACTACGTAGGTAGTTAGAATAGTCCCGTGGGGCCGGAAGCTGACCAGCCGGTGGGCGCCCCCGACACCGGGACGCCCCCGCCCGCTCTGAGCGATGCGCAGTTCTCCGCGGCCGTGGCCGCGGTGACCTCGGCGTTCGGGGACCCGACGCGCCGGCAGATCTACCTCTTCGTGCGGGAGCGGCCGCAGGGCGTCACCGCCTCGGAGGTGGCCGAGCGGTTCGCCCTGCACTCCAACGTGGCCCGTCACCACCTCGACAAGCTCACCGCCGGCGGGTATCTGGAGGTGTTCGTGCTGCGCCCTCTCGGCGGGGGGGCCGGCCGGCCGTCCAAGCGGTACCGTTCCACCGCCCTCGACGCCGGGCTCCCGGCCCCCAGGCGGGGGGACGACCTGCTGGTGATCCTGCTGGGCGAGGCCTTGTCCCGCATGCCCCAGGAGGAGGCGGAGGCCATGGCCGAGCAGGTCGGCGAGGAGTACGGCCGGCGGCTGGCCGGCCAGATGTCGCCCGGGGACGGTCACCGGTCGTTCCGGGTGGCCCTGCACGCCATCGCCGACGCCCTCACCGCCCACGGCTTCGAGGCCCACGCCGAGGCCAGGGGCGGCTCGCTGGCGCTGATCAAGGACTCCTGCCCGTTCTTCGACACCGCCAAGCAGCATCCGGTGATCTGCGCCGTGGACCGGGGGATGGTGAGAGGGATGCTGAGCGGGCTGTACGGCCAGGCGGTGGTGGCCACCGAGTCGTCACGGGCGCTGGGCGACGACGCCTGCATCAGCATCGTCTGAACCGGTCCCGACCGAATCCGTGACCGGAAACAGCGGAGCAGGGGTACCGGGCGCGGAGGCGGCCCACGCGCCCTCCGGGCGCGCCTATCTGGACCACGCCTCCACCTCGCCGCTGCGCCCGGCGGCGGCCCGGGCCATGTGGGAGTGGATCTCGGCCGCCGATCCGGGCCGGGTCCACACCGAGGGCCGAATGGCCCGGGCCGCCCTGGAGGACGCCCGGGACCGGGTAGCCGGACTGTTCGGCACCCGGTCCCGCCAGGTGGTGTTCACCTCCGGGGCCACGGAGGCCATCAACTCGGCCGCCTACGGGGTCCTGGCCGGCATCCGGCCCGGAGCGGTGGCCCTGGGGGCGGTGGAGCACAGCGCGGTGACCGAGTCCTCGGAGCGGTGGGCCGCCTCCGTGATCCCCCTGGGGGTGGACCGGGCCGGGCGTCTCGACCCGTCGGAGGTGGCGGCGGTGCTGGACCGCCACCCGGTGGCCCTGGTGCAGTGCCAGGTGGGGAACCACGAGGTGGGGACCGTTCAGCCGGTCGCCGAGATAGCCGAGCTGTGCCACCGCCACGGCGCCCTGCTGCACGTGGACGCCGCCGCCGGGGCCGGTCACCTGCCCATCGCCTTCGACGATCTGGGGGCCGATCTGGTGTCGGTCAGCGCCCACAAGCTGGGCGGGCCCAAGGGGGCCGGCGCCCTGTTGGTGCGGCGCAACCTGCGCATCACCCCGTTCATCGTCGGCGGCTCCCAGGAACGGGCCCGGCGGGCCGGCCTGGAGAACCTGCCCGCCGCCGTCGGCTTCGGTGCGGCTGCATCGGAGCTCTCCCGGCCCGGGGTCCTGGCCGGGGAGGCCGACGCCGCCCGGGCCTGGACCGACCGCCTGCGCGCCGCCGCCGGGTCGATCCCCGATGTGGAGATCTACGGGCCGGACCGGCCAGAGCTGCGCCTCCCCCACCTGGTGTGCCTGGGGGTGGGCGGGGTGGAGGCCGAACCGGTGCTCATCGGCCTGGACCAGGCCGGGGTGGCCGCCCACTCCGGCAGCTCCTGTTCGTCCGAGTCACTGGAGCCGTCGCCCGTCCTGCAGGCCATGGGGGTGGACGGGGAGCGGTCCCTGCGGTTGTCGGTGGGATGGTGCACCACCGGGGAGGACATCGACCGCTGCGTGCGGGTGCTGCCCGGGGTGGTGGCCCGGCTGCGGGAGCTGTGGTCCGGCCAGGCGTGACCGGACGCGGGCACGGCGCGCTCACCCGCACCTCCGCGGCGTGACCAGGCGCGGGGACGGCGCGCTCGCCCGCACCGTCGGGGCGTGACCGGACGCGGGCACGGCGCGCTCGCCCGCACCGCCGGGGCGTGACCAGGCGCCGGCCCGCCGGGTCTCAGCCGCCGGCCGGAGCCTGCGGGGCGGCGGCCGCCTTGGCCTGCGCCTGGGTCAGGGCCTGCTTCACCTTGGCCACCAGCTGCGGGTCCGGGTTGTGGGCCAGGTACCACTGCAATTCGGGGACGCTCCCCGAGTAGTCGCCCTCCCCCAGGAGGGCCAGACCCCGGTACAGATGGGCAGGCGCGTAGGTGGGGTCGGTCTTCTCGGCGGTGGCCAGCTGGGCCAGGCCCTGCTTGAGCAGGCTCGGCTGCCCGGTCTCGGCCAGCAGCCATCCCATGCCGCTGAGCGCCTCCACCTGGCGGGGGTCGGCCTTCAGGATCGTCTCGTACTCCTTGAGGGCCCCGACCACGTCGCCCTTCTGGGCGTCGGCGGTGGCGGCCTGCATGTCCTTGGCCACCGCTTCGGAGGGCAGCACCTGCCCGGTGATGGTCTGTCCGGGCAGACGGGTGCCGGAGGAGGCCACCACCGCCCAGGAGGCTCCGGCCGCCACCAGCGCCACGCCGATCCCGGCCAGCGCCCACCTGGTGCCCCGACCCCAGCGCAGGCCCCGAGCGCCGGCCCTGCCCGGGCCCGGGCTCGGGCTCGGGCTCGGGACGGAGGGCGCATCAGGTCCCTGGGGCCCGGCGGCCGGCCCGGGCTCCGGGTCGGTCCGCTCCCGCACCACGGTGCCAGCGCCGCCGGCGTCCTCGACCGACCCGACCCCGGCGGTGGCCACCCCTCCTGACCCGGCCCCGGCAGCCGACCCGGTGGCCACCCCTCCGGACCCGGCAGCCACGGCGGTGGCTACTCCGGCGGCCGGCGCGGCCACGGTCCCAGCGGCTGGCGCGGCGACGGTCCCGGAGCGGGTGTCCAGGGCAGCCACGGTCCCGGTCCCGGCGGCGGTTGCTGCTGCTCCGGCGGTCGTGGACGAGGCGGCCGGGACGACGACATCCTCGACCCCGGCCGTATCGGCGGGCGCCGGCCCGGCCCGCTGGCGCCAGCGGCGCAACATCAGCACCAGCCCGCTGGCCCCGAGCACCACGCCGATCACCGGGACCACCCACACCACCACGCTGATACCGCTGGTCTGGGGCTTCTCCAGGATGCCCGGGCCGTATGAACGGACCAGCCCGGACAGGATCTGGCTCTCGTTCTGGCCGGCCTGCAGCTCCTGGTGGATCTGGTTGCGTATCTCCACCGACGGGGCGGCCTGCGACTGGGCCACCGTCTCCCCGTGGCACACCGGGCAGCGGACCTGAGCCTCGATGCTCTGGGCGCGGGCGTCCAGGGACGGGCGGCCGGGCTGGTGCAGCCCGACCGCCAGGACCACCGCCGCCACCAGGAGCAGCGCCGCCCACGGGCCCCACTTGCGCAGCACCGTCATCAGGCGCCGGTCGCCTGCTTGATCACCCCGTCCACCTGAGCCGCCGTCACCCCGCCGGTGAACTTGGCGACCACGGTGCCCTGGGGGTCGACGAGATACGACTCCGGTATGCCCTGGATGCCGTATGCGACCTCGGCTCCGGGGTCGTTGATGGCGGGCCAGGTGGCATGGCTGGATCGCAGGAACGCCGCCAGGTTGGCTTTGTCCTGCGGGTCGAACGACACGGCCAGGATCACCGCGTTCCCGGTGGCGGCGTGCTCGTTCTCGAAGCGCAGCAGCTGGGGGGTCTCCTGCCGGCACGGCTCGCACCAGCTGGCCGAGAAGTTGACCAGCACCCACCTGCCCCTGAACTGGCTGAGCGAATAGGTGGCCCCCCCGCTCAGGCTGGGACCGGCCACCGGCGGGGCCGGGTTGCCTACCAGCGGGCTGGATGCGGCGCCGTGGCTGGCCGGCTTGGAGGCGGCCAGGACGGCGATGAGCACGGCCAGCACCACCGCCACCGCGAGCGTGCTGTACAGCACCGCCCGGGACCGCCCCCCGGTTCCCTCCTCCGGCCCGGTACCAGCGGCCGGCGGGTCGCTGCCCTCGGCCCCGAGCGCCCCGTCGGTGGTCACGACCCGCTGCCCGGCCCGTGGAGCCCGGCCGGGCCGGCGCCCACCGGCTCGGCCGGGTCGGGCCCGGCCGGAGCCTCGGAGTCGGCTGCCGCTTCGGACGCGGACCGGGATGAGACGGGCTGGGCTCCGGCTGCCGCCCCGGTGCCGGCTTCGGCCCCGTCGCCGGCCTCGGCCCTGTCGCCGGCGGCCCGGCGGCGCCGGCCCGGCCAGGCGGCCAGGAGGGTGCCGACCAGCATGACCCCTCCCCCGATCCAGATCCAGCTGACCAGCGGCTCCACGATGACGCCGATGACCGCCGACTGGCCGGCCTTGGCGGGCGGCGAGGCCAGCGTCAGGTAGATGTCCTCGCTGAGCGTGGAGCGCACCGACGGGGTGCCGATGGCCTCGGTGGCGAACGGGTAGTAGCTGATGGCCGGGGCGTACGCCTGTCCGTGGTCGACCCGGACCTGCGCCTGCAGGGAGGTGTGGGTGGAGAAGGCCACGTTGCGGGTGCCGAGGAAGGTGAACGAGTGCCCGTCGAAGCGGACCGTCTGGCCCTGCTTGACCGGCAGCTGCACCGACGCCGCGAACGCGTGGCTGGCGGCGAAGGCCACGGCGATGAGCACCACGCCCACATGGACGACCATCCCGCCGCCCGTCGAGCCGGTGAAGCCGACCAGCCCCCGCCGGCGGATCTCCAGGAACAGCTGCCGCAGGGCCGACGTGCCGGCGAAGGCGCCCAGCCCGAACGCCAGCAGCGGGTCCAGGCCCCGCACCCCGCCGATCACGCAGGCCACCAGGGTGGCCACGGCCACCGCCGCCGGCCAGTACAGGCGGGTGCGCAGCAGCCCCGGGGTGGTCCTCCGCCACGGCAGGATCGGCGCCACCGCCATGAGGAACAGGATGCAGACCACCACCGGCATGGTCATCCGGTCGAAGTACGGGGCTCCCACGGTGATCTGCGATCCGTTGACGGCCTGGGCGATCAGGGGGAACACCGTGCCCAGCAGCACGATCAGGGCGAACGCCCCGAACAGCAGGTTGTTGAGCAGGAAGGCCGACTCCCGCGACACCGGCGAGTTGATGGAGCCGGGGGAACGCAGCAGGTCACCTCTCCAGGCCAGCAGCCCCACCGACATGGCGACGATCACCGCGAAGAACGTCAGCAGCGCCGGCCCCACGCCGGTGTTGTTGAACGAGTGCACCGAGTTGAGCACGCCCGAACGGGTCAGGAAGGTGGCCAGTACGGTCAGGCTGAAGGTGGCGACCAGGAGCGACAGGTTCCACACCCGCAGCATGCCCCGGCGTTCCTGCACCATCACCGAGTGGAGGAAGGCGGTCCCGGTGATCCACGGCAGGAACGCCGCGTTCTCCACCGGGTCCCAGGCCCAGTACCCGCCCCAGCCCAGGACCTCGTAGCTCCACCACGCCCCGAGGATCACGCCGACGGTGAGGAACCCCCAGGAGAACAGGGTCCAGCGGCGGGTCTCGACCAGCCATCCCTCCCCCACCCGGCCGGTGATCAGGCTGGCGCAGGCGAAGGCGAAGGGCACCGTGAAGCCGACCAGCCCCAGGTACAGGATGGGCGGGTGGAAGGCCACCAGGATGTGGTTCTGCAGCAGCGGGTCCGGTCCCGGGCCGTCGGTGGGGATGGCGCCGTGCACCCGGATGAACGGGTTCGACGCGGTGAGCATCAGCCCGAAGAAGAAGGCGGCCACGCCGTAGCCGATGGCGGTCGCCCAGCCCACCAGCGGGTCGCTGTAGCGCCGGCGAAAGCGGATGGCCACGGCGGCCAGGTAGCCGGCCAGGACCAGGCCCCACAGCAGGATGGACCCGGCCAGGTTGGACCACATGGCGGTGATCCGGAACAGGATCGGGGTGGAGACGCTGTCGTTGTCGGCCACGTACTGGAGGGAGAAGTCGTGGGTGATGAGGGCGTGCTGCATGGCGGCGGTGGCCGCCACCGCCCCGATGAGGATCACCCAGGTGTAGGTCCGCCCGGCCCGCACCAGGCTGGGCCGGCCCTTGATCAGGCCGACCACCAGCGACACGCAACCGAGGACAGCCGCCCCGAAGGCCAGGAGGAGGGCGCTCTCGCCGGCCGCCGCGTTCATGAGCCACCCCCGGCCACGGTGGTGGATGGAATCTGCGACTTGAGGCGGTCGGGGTGGGCTGCGGCGTAGCTGGCCGAGTGCTTGACCATGACCAGATCGCTGTCGAAGACCGGGCCCTGGGCCGCCCAGTGCCCCTCGAGCACCACCGGGATTCCCGGCTTGAACAGCTGGGGCGGCTCCTTGGTGTCGATCACCGGCACGCTGACGTGGTTGGCCACGATCGAGAAGGAGGTCTCGTTGCCCACCCGGCGCACGTCGTTGGCCACCGTCCCCTCGATGCGGAACTGCCGGGTGCCGAGCGCGGCCCGGTCGGCCACCGCCTGGTCGGCGGTCTTGAAGTACTCGGTGGCGTTGCCCAGACCCTGGAACAGCAGGAACGCCACCGCCCCCACGATGATCACCCCGGCCACGATCTGGCGCCGCCTGGACCCCAGGAAGGTGCGCCGGTGGACGACGCGGGGGGCGGACGGGACGGCGGGGCGGCCGGCGGCCTCACCGGCGCCGCTGTTGTTGGGGGGACTGCCGGTGGTCAGCGCCACGTTTTCTCGCCCGGCGGGAGGCTGCGCCCCAGCACCCGGCCCCGCCTCAGCGTTCTCCAGGTGTACAGGACGATGATTGCTGCGGTGGCCCCCCACCCGCCGGCTACGTAGCCGTTCACGGCGTCTTCTCTCCTTCTGATGCTGGAACTTCCATCACCGGCCCGTCCGCCGCGGCGACGGCCGGGGCCGTCGCCGGCCCGGAACCCTCGGCCCGCCGCTCGGCGATGGCGGCGGCGAAGCCCTCCTCCTCGAAGCGGTCCTCGAGCACCTCGACCCGGTAGCGGTGGATCAGCAGCCAGGTGAAGAGCAGGCCGTAGGCCACGAACGACAGGAGCATGGACCACAGCTGCAGCCCGTGGATCAGCGGGTTGGGGCGGAACAGGGTGTTGCCCTGGTGGAGGGTCTGCCACCAGGTGGTGGCCTCGTGGTCCACCGGGACCAGCAGGGCGCACACCACCGCGACCACGGCGGAGCGCTTGGCCCGCGGCTCGGGGTCGCCGCCGGTGCGGCGCAGCGCCAGGTAGCCGATGAACACCGCCAGCAGCAGCGCGGTGAGGGTGAGCCGGGCGTCCCAGGTCCACCACACCCCCCACGACCCCCGGCCCCAGATGGACCCGGTGACCAGGGTGATCACGCAGAACACCACGCCCACCTCGGCCGACGCCGCCGCCAGGCGGTCCCAGCGGCGGCTGCGGGTGCGGGGCCACAGGTAGGCCAGGCTGGCCAGGGCACAAAGGCCGAACCCGACGTAGCAGGCGGTGGCCGCCGCCGGATGGATGTACAGCAGGCGCACCAGCTGGCCCTGGGTCTGGTCCGGGGGTGACACCACCAGCCCCAACCAGGCGGTGATGGCCACCGCCACGATGGTCGCCGCGCCCAGGGCACGGGTGAGTGCGTTGCCGGTTCCGGCGGTCATCAGGATTCCTCCACCAATGTCGAGAATGACAGGATTCCGGCCGCTACGTAGATCACCGCGAAGCTGCCCAGCAGCGAGAGCCACTTCCAGCCGTCCGTCGAACTGGTACCGAGGGCGGCCATCCAGGACTGGGTGGCGCCCAGCAGCACGGGGGCCACCACCGGCAGGATCAGCAGGGGCAGCAGGGTCTCCCTCACCCGCAGCCCGGAGGCGATCATCCCGTAGACCGTCCCGGCCGCCGCCAGCCCGACGGTGGCGCACAGGGCGCTCAGGATGAGCAGGGCCGGGTCGTGCAGCTTGGTTCCGAACAGGATCACCACGCCCAGGCCGAGGAGCACCTCGAGCACGACCAGCTGCACCGCCACCGCCACCGCCTTGCCGATGAATATGCCGGCCGGGTCCAGGCCGGACAGGCGAAGCCCGTCCCGGGCGCCGTCCACCGCCTCGATGGCGTAGCTGCGCTGCACCGCCAGCAGCGAGCACAGCAGCACGGCGACCCAGAACAGCCCGGCCGCCGTCTTGGTCAGTACGGCGTGGTCCTGGTCGAAGGCGAAGCCGAACAGCAGCAGGACCAGGATGGCGTAGGGGGCCACCTGGGTGGTGGTGACCCGGCTCTGCAGCTCGACCCTCAGATCCTTGCCGCCGACCACCAGGGCGTCACGCCACATGCCCGGCCACCTCCGGCTCGATCCCCGCTCCGGCCGATCCCGCTCCGGCCGACCCCGCTCCGGCTGGCCCCGCCGGCGGCCCGGCGGACACCCCGGTCACCACGCCGCCCCCGACGGTGACCACCGTGGTGGCCAGGGGCCCGGCCCGGTCGGCCTCGTGGGAGGCCAGGAGCACGGTGCTGCCGGCTCGGGCGGCGCCGGCGATGAAGCCGTCGAGCAGGTCCCGGTAGTCGGCGTCCAGGCCGGCGTGCGGCTCGTCGAGGAGCCACAGCTCCGGGTTGCGGGCCACCAGGATGGCCAGGGCCACCCGCCGGCGCTGCCCGGCCGACAGCGAAGCGACCCGGGTGCCGGCCAGCCGACCGTCGAGACCCAGCTGCTCCATGGCCGGACCGGCCGCCCCCACCGGGGCGCCGGCGGCCCGCAGGGCGAAGCGGATGTTGTCGCGGGCGCTCAGCTCGTCGTAGAGGGCGGTGGCGTGGCCCAGCAGCCCGACCCGCCGCCGGACCGCCCGCTGGTCGCGGACCAGGTCGGAGCCGAGCACCTCGGCCTCCCCGGCGACCACCCGCAGGAGTCCGGCGCAGGCCCGCAGCAGGCTGGTCTTGCCGGCCCCATTCGACCCGCGCACCAGCACCACCTCACCGCGGGTCACGTCGAGGTCTACGCCTGCCAGTACGGGGAAGTTGCCGGCCAGCGCCACAGCTGAGCGAAAGCGGATCACCGGATCCATGTCGACCGGGTAAACGGTAGCGATGGGGGCGGGGCCATCGCCATCCGGGCCGGTCCCAGCCGGTAGCTTCGCAGCCGTGCTGCTCGCCGTGATCGCCGTCGCGCTGGGCGCGGCGGCCGGGCTGCTGGCCGGCCGCCGGCCGCCGGCCGCCGGGGACGTCCCGGCCGGCGCCGATGTGGTCCTGCTGGTCGGCGGGTGCGGGGCGGCGCTCGCCGGGGGGCGGCTGCCGGGGCGCTACGTCCCTCTGGCCCTGACCCTGGCCGGCTACGCCCTGCTCATCACCTTCGCCCTGCGCCAGCGCCGGCATCCGGGCATGGTGGCCGGGGCCGCCGGGCTGACAGCCAACATGGTGGTGATGGCCGCCGACCGGGGCATGCCGGTGAGCACGCTGGCCGCCGGGACGTCGGCAGGCCTGCACCACGGCCTGAGCGCAGCCGACCACCTCCGGGGCCTGGCCGACGTCATCCCGATCACGTATCTGGGGTTGACGGCATCCCCCGGGGACCTGGTGCTGGCCTTCGGGGCGGCCGTGGCCGTCTTCGGGTGGCTGCGACCGCGTGTCCCAGCCGCCACCGACCGACCGTCCGCCCCCGACCGCACGGGCCCCCCCGGCACGGGCCGCCCCGCGGTCCGCCCTTGAACGGCCGGGCCGTCAGCCGCCTGGCCGTCAGCGTGTCGTTCCGGCTGGGCGGGGCCGACGGCGTGTCGGTGGAGGCGGCGAAGTGGACGGCCGCCCTGGCCAGGCTCGGCTACCGCATCCGCACCGTGGCCGGGGCCGGCTCGGCGGACGTGGAGGTCCCCGGCCTCGACGCCGGCGAGTGGCTGACCGGGCGGCCGGCCAGGCACCTAGACCGGTCGGCCCTGGCCCGCGCCCTGGGCGACGCCGACCTGGTGGTCGTCGAGAACCTGTGCTCGCTGCCCCTCAACCCGGCGGCCCGGGACGCCGTCGCCGCCGTCCTGGCCGGCCGGGCGGCCATCATGCGCCACCACGACCTGCCCTGGCAGCGGGAGCGCTTCGCCGGCTGCCCGCCGCCCCCCGACGACCCGGCGTGGATCCACGTCACCATCAACGAGCGGTCGGCAACCGAACTGGCCGCCCGGGGCATCGCCGCCCGGGTGGTCCGCAACGCCTTCGACCCCGACGCCCGCCCCGGCGACCGCCACGCCACCCGGTCGGCCCTGGGCGTGCCCGCCGATCGGCTGGTGCTGCTGCAGCCCACCCGGGCCATCGCCCGCAAGAACGTCCATGTGGGCCTGGCCCTGGCCGAGGCCCTGGACGCCTTCTTCTGGCTGCTGGGCCCGGCCGAGGAGGACTACGGCCCGACCCTGGACGCGCTGCTGAAGGCGGCCCGGGTGCCGGTCCGCCACGGCCCGGTGCCGCCCATGCGGGGGTGGGCCGGGGTGGAGCACGCCTACGCGGCCTGCGACGCGGTGGTGTTCCCCTCCAGCTGGGAGGGTTTCGGCAACCCTCCGGTGGAAGCGGCCGTGTTCGAGCGGCCGGTGGCGGTGGGCGACTACCCGGTGGGAGCGGAGCTGCGCCGCCTGGGGTTCCGGTGGTTCGACGCCGACCGGCCCGGGCAGCTGCGCCGGTGGCTGGACCGGCCCGACCCCGGGCTGCTCGCCCACAACCACCAGATGGTCCGCGACCATCTCGACATCGCCGACCTGCCGGAGCGCCTGGCGGCCCTGATCCGGGGGGCGGGCTGGGAGCTCCCCGACCGGCCGGACCGGGCGTAGCACGCACCGGGCCGGGCCGGGCCGTAGGGCGCACCGGGCGGCGCGGCCGGACCGGGCGTAGGGCGCGCCGGGCGCGGCCGGACCGGGCGTAGGGCGCACCGGGCCGGGCCGGGTCCGGGTGCCGGTACCTCATCGGGGCCGGACGCGCCGGCGAGGTAGGCCGGTCGGGTGGTGGGGGGACTACCGGCCGGCCGGTGGGACCAGGCGGTAGCGGCGGCGACGGACCTTGACGGCGAGCAGGCTGGTACCGGGGCGGCGGGCCGGGATGGGACGCAGCGGCTCCGGCGGACGGCTGGTTACGCGGGCGGGTGAAGAGTTCGGCGGCCTCACGTCAGAACTTTTCGGCAAACAAGCCCCCTGTACCTGTCTGGATGGACTGACCGGCGGAAGTCGCGCGTTGGCGCACATCTCGCAGCATCCGCGAGACCGGTAGCCGTTGTACCCCCCGCATACGCCGGTTAGACAACGACCACGGAGCGTCTGCCAGGATGGGTCGCCGGGACCGCCTCCCGTCCTGCGCGTCCGTCCCCGGGCGTCTGCGCGTTCCGGAAGGAAACGAAGAGGGAATGGGCTGAAAACGTGACAGAAGCGGAAGCCAAGATCACCGAGCTGCGCCAGCGGATGCCCGCCGCCGCCCGGCGCAACCAACTGCTCGACGTGGCGCTCGAGCGGTTCGCGGCACGGGGCTACTTCGACACCTCCATGGAGGAGATCGCCGACGCGGCCGGGGTGACCAAGCCGGTTCTGTACCAGCACTTCCAATCGAAACAACACTTGTTTCTCGAACTGCTGGATTCCGTGGGCCGGGACCTTCTGGCCGATGTGGAGCGCCGGGCCGGGGCCGAGGAGAACCCCTACCAGCGGGTGCTGGCCGGCTTCCGGGCCTACTTCCGCTTCGTCTGCGATCGGCCGGCGGCGTTCCAGCTGGTGTTCGGCAGCGGGGCCCGCCTGAGCGACGAGTTCGCCGAGTCGGTCCGCCGCCTGGAGGAGGGCATCGCCGCCACCATCGCCCGCTTCATCGAGGCCGAGATCGACGCCGGCCACCGTGAGCTGCTCGGCTACGCCATCGTCGGGCTGGGCGAGGTGGCCGGGCGCAGGTGGGTGGCCCTGCACGGCGGCAGCGACGGCCAGGTACCCGCCGATCTGGACCAGGCCGAGGCGGACCTCATGGCCACCCGGCTGGCCGACCTGGTGTGGGCCGGCCTGCGCGGCCTGCCCGGAAGCGCCGCCCAGCGGGCCGGTCAGGCGTGACCGCCACGCCCCCCGCCAACCGGTCCCGGCCCCGGCCCCGGGTGCCGCCCAACTGCGACCTGACGCTGGGCATGTACTGCGTCGACAAGGCGGTGCCCGGGGTGACGGTGTGGCAGATGACCCCCGGCGAGCACCTGGCCAACCCCGTCGGGGTGGTGCAGGGGGGGTTCGTGACCGCCTTCGCCGACACCGCCATGGCCACCGCCACCATCACCAACCTCCAGGGGCGCAAGGCCTACACGGCCAACACCGAGCTGAAGATCAGCTTCCTGCGGGCCGCCCCGATCGGCGAGCTGCTCACCTGCACAGCCCGGGTGATCGGGGGCGGCTCCAGGGTCACCTTCGTGGAGGCCGAGGTCACCGACCGGGAAGGCCGGCTGGTCGCCAAGGCCTCCTCGACCTACCTGCTGACGCCGCGGGAGTAGCGCCCGCCGCGCCCAGCCCCCTCGCCCCGCGCCTACAGCGCCTTCAGGACGGCGTCGGCGCTGCTCACGTCCAGGCCGAGGGTGTCCTCCACGGCCAGGTGGCTGACCACCCCGTCCCTGATGACGGCGGCGTACCGCTTGGAGCGGACCCCCATGCCCCCGCCGGTCAGGTCCACCTCGAGGCCCATGGCCCTGGTGAAGACCGCCGAGCCGTCGGCGATCATGCCCACCTTGCCGTCCACCTCGTTGGCCTGGCCCCACGCCCCCATCACGAACGCGTCGTTCACCGACACGCAGTAGACGTGGTCCACCCCCTTGGCCTCGAGGTCCTCGGCCCGGATCACGAACCCGGGCAGATGGTGGTCGCTGCAGGTGGGGGTGAAGGCGCCGGGCACGCCGAACAGCACCACGGTGCCCTGGCCGAGCAGCTCGCCGGTCGAGGCCGGCTGCGGCCCGCTCGCTCCGGGGACCTGCACCTTGACGTCGGGGATCCTGTCGCCCACTGAGATGGTCATACCGAGTCTCCTGTCGGTGATTGGGGGCAGCCGGAACGGCCGCTCAGACCCAAGAGGCTGCCACCGTCGGGCCAGTTCCACCAACCGGAGCGCCGGGGGCTCCGTAGGATGGCCCCATGGCCGAACACGAGACTCCCCGCTGGAGGGGCATCAACCACCTGGCCCTGGTGACGACCGACATGGACGCCACCGTCCGCTTCTACCACGGGGTGCTCGGCGCCCGGCTGGTGGCCCATCTGGGCAACGCCTCGTTCCGGCACTACTTCTTCGAGATCGGCCCGGAGAACACCATCGCCTTCTTCGAGTACAGAGACGTGGAGCTTCAGCCGTTCGCCAAGCCGGCCGGGGTCCCCGATCCCCGGGCGGTGCAGTTCGACCACATCTCGTTCAACCTGCCCGACGAGGAGGCGCTGCTCCGCCTGCGGTCCCGCCTCAAGGCCGCCGGCTGCGAGGTGACCGACGTCATCGACCACTCGTTCATCCGGTCGATCTACTTCACCGACCCGAACGGCATCGCCCTCGAGGCGTCGTGGTGGGTGACCGACGCCACCGGACGCGACGCCGACTACGGCGACGGGGTGCTGTTCACCGACCCCGACCCGGTCCCGGCGGTGGCCGAGATCCAGCGGACCGGGACGGTGGCCACGGTCCCCCACACCCGGCTGACCTGAGTCAGGGCCGGCCCGGCCGGTTCTGGCAGTATGCCCGGGTGGACGACCGGGCTGAGACGGAGAAGAAGCGGGCCGCCGAGGCGGCCGCCGCACTGGTTGACGACGGCATGACCGTCGGTCTCGGCACCGGCACCACCGTGGCCCACCTGCTGCCCGCCCTGGCGGCCCGGAACCTGGACATCCGCTGCGTCGCCACCTCCCCCGCCACCGAGGACCTGGGCCGGCAGGTCGGCCTGGCCGTCGAGCGCTTCCGCTCCATCGAGCGGCTGGACATGGCCATCGACGGGGCCGACCAGGTCACCCCGGACCGCTGGCTGGTCAAGGGGGGCGGCGGGGCCCACACCCGGGAGAAGATCGTGGCCGCCGCCGCCGACCGCTTCGTGGTGATCGTCTCCACCGACAAGCTGGTCGACGCCATCCGGCCGCCCGTGCCGCTGGAGCTGCTGGAGTTCGGCCTGGAGGCGACCCTGCGCGAGCTCGGCCACGCCCGCATCCGGGCCTCCGCGCCGGCCTCCCCCGACCACGGGGTCATAGCCGACTGGACCGGCCCGGTGGAGGACCCGGCCGCCCTGGCCGCCTACCTCGACTCGGTGCCCGGCGTGGTGGGCCACGGACTGTTCCGCCCGGGGCTGGTGACCGAGGTGGTCGTCGGCCGCCTCTGAGCGGCGACCGGGACCCCTCTCGCGGCGCGCGCCGATCGGCGAAGCGGGCTACTGGATGTGCATGCCCGAGATGGCCCGGGCGATCACCAGATGCTGGATCTCGCTGGTGCCCTCGAAGATGGTGAAGATCTTGGCGT
>DASSZD010000051.1:0-8325 GCA_035702985.1 Acidimicrobiales bacterium | reverse complement strand
ACCCGGTGGGCCAGGGCCACCAGATCGGGGTCGACGCTGTCCATGAGCCGGCGGTAGATGTCGCGGGCGGCGTTCCTGAGCACCAGCAGGATGGCCACCGTGATCAGCAGACCCACCACCGGGTCCGCCTCTTTCCAGCCGGCGGCCACACCGGCCGCGCCGGCCACGACCGCCAGCGAGGTCAGCCCGTCGGTGCGGGCGTGCATGCCGTCGGCCACCAGCGCCGCCGAGCCGATCCGCCGCCCGACCCGGATCCGGTACACCGCCACCGTCTCGTTGCCCAGAAAACCGACCACCCCGGCGGCGGCCACCCAGCCGACGGCGGTGAGCGACCGGGGATGGGCCAGGCGGACGACGGCCTCCCAGGCGGCCACCACCGACGACGCCGTCATCACCGCCACTATGAAGATCCCGGCCAGGTCCTCGGCCCGGCCGAAGCCGTAGTTGTAGCGGTCGGTCGCCGGGCGGCGACCCATCCAGAACGCCACCCCGAGTGGCACCGCGGTCAGGGCGTCGGCGAAGTTGTGGATGGTGTCGGAGAGCAGCGCCACCGACCCGCTGAGCAGGACCACCGCCAGCTCCACGGCCGCCGTCAGGCCCAGGATGGCCAGGGAGATCTCCAGCGCCCGCACCCCCTCGCTGGTGGCGGTGAGGGCGTCGGCGATCGAGTCGCTGGTGTCGTGGCTGTGGGGGGACAACACCGACTGCAGGACCCCCCGGACGCCGCCGGGATGGTCGTGGTGGTGGTGGTCGTGGCCGGCCCCGTCGTGGGGGTGGCCGGCATCGCCCTGGTCGGGGCCGGCCCCACCGTGGTCATGGCCGCCGGCCCGGTCGGGGCCACGGGTGGGGTGCTCGCGGCGGCGCGACGGGAGGGCCACGGGGCCAAAACTACTCCCCGTCCCGCCGGCTGCGGGCGGCCCAGCGGGTAACTTCGGGGGATGGCGCTGGCCGATCAGGAACCCTCGACCTCCGCGGCCGGTCCGGCCTGGGACGCCTACCGGCGCAGGGTCGACCAGCTCCTGGCCTCCTACCGGTCCATTCCTGCCGATACGCCGGTCCGGCTGGCCAAGAAGACCTCGAACCTGTTCCGGACCCGTTCGGCCGCGGCCGGACCCCGCCTGGACGTATCCGGCTTCGACGGGGTGATCGAGATCGACGCCCGCAACCGGTGGGCCGACGTGCAGGGGATGACCACCTACGAGCACCTGGTCGACGCCCTGCTGCCCTACGGGCTGATGCCGCTGGTGGTGCCGGAGCTCAAGACCATCACCATCGGCGGGGCGGTCACCGGGCTCGGCATCGAGAGCTCGTCGTTCCGCAACGGGATGCCCCACGAATCGGTGATCGAGATGGACATCCTCACCGGGGCGGGGGAGATCGTGACGGCCCGGCCGGAGGGGGAGCACCGGGACCTGTTCCACGGATTCCCCAACTCCTACGGCAGCCTGGGGTACGTGCTGCGGGCCCGTATAGAGCTCGAGGACGTCCGGCCCTACGTGCACCTCCGCCACCTGCGTTTCGACAGCACGGCGGCGCTCATCGAGGCCCTGCCCGGAATCTGCGACACCCGCACCTTCGGGGGGGAGCGGGTGGACTTCGTGGACGGGACGGTGTTCTCACCGACCGAGTGCTACCTGACCCTGGGCGGGTGGGCGGACTCGGCGCCGGCGGTGAGCGACTACACCTGGACCGACATCTACTACCGCTCCATCCAGTCCAGGCAGGAGGACTGGCTGGGGGTGCGGGACTACCTGTGGCGGTGGGACACCGACTGGTTCTGGTGCTCCCGGGCGTTCTACGCCCAGAAGGGGTGGGTGCGCCGGCTGGCCGGACCCCGGCTGCTGCGCAGCGACGTGTACTGGAAGATCATGGCCTTCGAGGCGCGCCACCACTGGAAGTCCCGGCTGGACTCCATGCTCGGCAAGCCGGCCCGGGAGAACGTCATCCAGGACGTGGAGCTGCCGCTGGGCCGCCTGGAGGAATTCCTGGCCGGGTTCCAGCGGGAGGTGCCCATCTCGCCGTTCTGGCTGTGCCCGCTGCGCCAGCGGGACCCGTCGGCGGCCTGGGACCTGTACCGGCTCGATCCGGCCGAGCTGTACGTCAACGTGGGGTTCTGGTCCAGCGTGGAGCTGGCCCCCGGCATGGACCCCGACCGCCACAACCGCTGGGTGGAGGACGAGGTGGACCGCCTCGGGGGGCGCAAATCGCTGTACTCGACGGCCTTCTACGACGAGCAGCGGTTCTGGCACCTCTACAACGGCCCGGTGTACCGCCGGCTGAAGGAGCGTTACGACCCCGCCGGCCGCCTCCTGGACATGTACACCAAATGCGTCGGCTCTCGTTAGAACTTAGGGGAAAAAGGTGACCACACTGCGTTCGAAAGTCGCTCCCGTCCTCTCCGGCGTAGTGGCCTCCGGCCTGCCGCTGGCCTTCGAGGCCTACGACGGGAGTAGCGCCGGCCCCGCCGACGCCGTCTGCCGGGTCAGGATCGTCGACCCCCGCGCCCTGAATTACGTGGCGACCGCCCCCAGCGACCTGGGACTGGCCCGGGCCTACGTGGCCGGCTACCTGGACCTGGAGGGGGACATGTTCTCCGCTCTGATGATGCTGGCCGGTGAGCACGTGGGGGCGCTGACCTGGGCCGACCGGCTCGACGTGCTGCGCCAGCTCGGCCCGCAGATCCTCAAGCCCATCGCCCCGCCGCCCCAGGAGGCCCGCCCCGGGATGTGGTGGGGGCTGCGCCACTCGCTCAAGCGGGACTCCAGGGCCATCAGCCACCACTACGACGTGTCCAACCGGTTCTACGAGTGGCTGCTCGGGCCGAGCATGGCCTACACCTGCGCGGTCTACCCCGGCCCCGACGCCACCCTTGAGGAGGCCCAGGAGGAGAAGGTGGACCTGGTGTGCCGCAAGCTGGACCTGCAACCGGGCCAGCGGCTGCTGGACGTGGGATGCGGGTGGGGGACCATGGTCACCCACGCCGCCCGCAACTACGGGGTCAAGGTGCTGGGGGTGACCCTGTCACGCCAGCAGGCCGAGTGGGGCCAGAAGCGCATCGCCGAGCTGGGCCTGTCCGACCTGGCGGAGATCCGCCACGACGACTACCGCAACGTCACCGAGACCGGCTTCGACGCCATCAGCAGCATCGGCCTCACCGAGCACATCGGCGCCCGGAACCTGCCCTCGTACGTGAAGTTCCTGGCGTCGCGGGTCCGGCCCCACGGTCGCTTCCTCAACCACTGCATCACCCGGCCGGTCACCTCCTCGCCGGCCCGCACGGGCGGGTTCATCAACCGCTACGTGTTCCCCGACGGTGAGCTCGAGGCGGCCGGCACCATCGTGTCGGTCATCCAGGACAACGGCTTCGAGGTCCGCCACGAGGAGAACTTCCGCGAGCACTACGCACGCACCTGCGCCGCGTGGGGGGCCAACCTCGACGCTCACTGGGACGAGGCGGTGGCCGAGGTCGGAGAGGCCACCGCCCGGGTGTGGCGGCTGTACCTGGCCGGATCCCGGCTCGGGTTCACCCAGAGGCGCATCGAGCTGCACCAGGTGCTGGCGGTACGGACCGACGAGCAGGGGGTGTCGGGGATGCCGCTGGAGCGGCTGGACTTCAGCCGCCCCCGGCAGACCGCCTAGAAGGCCCTCAGCCGGCGGCGTTGGCCACCCGGCGCCGGGCGATCACCGAGCGGTCCGGCCAGCGCACGTCGCTGACCCAGCGCAGCTTCTCCATGACCCTGATGAGCATGGCGCTGGTGTCGATCTCGAACAGCCGGACGCCGTGGCGGGCCGAGGTGGGCTCGGCGTGGTGGAAGTTGTGCCAGGACTCGCCGAAGGACAGGATGGCCAGCCACCACACGTTCTGGCTGCGGTCCTTGGTGCGGAACGGCCGGCGGCCGGTGATGTGGCACACCGAGTTGATGGCGAAGGTGACGTGGTGCAGCAGGGCGATGCGGGCCAGGCTGCCCCAGAGGAAGGCGGTCAGGGCGGCCTTCCACGACCAGCCCCACAGCCCGCCCACCAGGGGGGCCACCAGCAATGAGACGGCCACCCAGAGGGAGAACGTACGGCTGATGAAGTTGATGTCGGGGTCGGCCACCAGTTCGGGGGCGTAGCGCTGCTCGTCGGTTCTCTCCCAGTCGTAGAGCCAGCCGATGTGGGAGAAGAAGAAGCCCTTGGTCAGGGCCCGGAAGCCCTCCCCGTAGCGCCACGGAGAGTGCGGGTCCCCGGCCTTGTCGGAGAACCGGTGGTGGCGGCGGTGGTCGGCGACCCACTGGATGGCCGACGCCTGCAGGGCCAGGCTGCCGGCGACGGCCAGGGCGATGCGCACCGGCCGGCGGGCCCGGAAGCTGCGGTGGGTCAGATACCGGTGGAAGCCGACGGTCACCCCGAGCCCCGACACCGCGTACATCACGGTTGCGATGATCACGTCCCTCCAGGTCAGGCCCCAGCCCCAGGCCAGGGGCACGGCGGTGACCAGGGCGGCGAAAGGCACCACCAGGAACACGGTGAGCAGAACCTGCTGTCCCCAGGTCTTGCGGTCCCCGTCCGGTGGCGGGCCTTCCGGCTCGGCTACCGGATCGGGCAGATCTAGCAGGGACTCAGCAGTGCTCAAAGGGACCTCGTCTCCAGTGGCGTCGGTGGGCGTGGAGGCACGCCCACTCGGCTTTCAGGGATTCTGTCAGGGTATGACCCGCTAGCGGGCCGCGAGGTAACGCGGGCCCCGCCCGCCGCTCCGATAGCTTCGGGGACCCATGCCCGGCCTGCACAGATGGCTCGCCTCCTGCTGTGCCGCCCTGCTGGCGGCCGGGGCGGTGGGGGTGGCCACCCACCGGGGCCCGGGAGCGCCCGCCGGCCGGCCGGCGGGAACGACCGTCCCCGCAGCCCCCGCCGGCACGACCCCGGTGCCGACCACCACCCTCGGGCCGGTGGCCGGCTCGGCTGCGCTGTCGGCCAGGCTGATCGGTCCCGGCGACTTGGGCGGCCATTACACCGCCGACCCGGGCGCGGCGGCCGCCGTCCTGGCCTCGGCCCCGTGCCTGGCCGGGCTGGAGCCCTCGCCGTCCCAGGCCGGCCGGGCCGCCACCGCCCTGCTCGGCCCCGGCGCCCATTCCCTGCCGGCGGTGGTCGAGCTGGCGGCCTCCTACTCCGGTCGGGAGCCGGCGGCGATCTACCAGCAGGTGGTCGCCGCCGTCAGCGCCTGCCCGGCGTTCGGGCTGGGCTTCGGGGGGGCCACCCTCAGCGTGCCGCTGACCCCGTCGGCCCTACCCCCGGTCGGGGTGGCCGACTCCGCCTGGGCGGGGATGGTGCCCTTCGCCGGCTCCAACCTGGCGGTCCAGCTCGCGGTGGTGCTCGACGGCCACACCGTGCTCGGCCTGCTGCGGCTCGGCCCCGGCCCGGTGCCGGCGGCCGGCTCCGGAGGCTTCGCCGCCGCCCTGGCCACCGCCGTCGGCAAGCTGGGGTGAAGCCCGGGGCCCCGGCCCGCCACGCTGTGTAGGGTGCGGCCATGAGCGCGACAGACGGGAGCGGATCCGCCGATCCCACGGCCATGACCGGGCTGGGCGAGGCCTTCGACCGCCTGGCCGGGGACGACCCCGACGCTCCGGCCGTCACCTTCCGCGGTGCCACGATCACCAGGCGCGACCTGGCCGCCCGCTCGAACCGGCTGGCCCGGCGGCTGGCGGCCGCCGGGGCCGGTCCCGGGTCGACGGTCACCATCGGCCTGCCCAACGGCCCGGCCTTCTACGAGGCGGCCCTGGCGGCGTGGAAACTGGGGGCGGTGCCGCAGCCGGTCTCCTACCGGCTGCCCCCGGCGGAGCTGGACGCCCTGATCGACGTGGCCGACCCGGCCGTGGTAGTGGGCCTGGACCCGGGGTCGGGCCGCCCCTGGGTGGACCCGGGCCAGGACCTCGACGACTTCGACGACAGCCCGCTGGCGCCGGCGGTCTCCCCGTCCTGGAAGGCCATGACGTCGGGGGGCAGCACCGGGCGGCCCAAGCTGATCGTGACCACCACCCCGGCGGTGGCCGGTTTCGTGACGGCAGCCGGGCCGCTGCTGCACCTGGGCGAGCGCGAGACGTTCCTCTGCACCGGGCCGCTGTATCACAACGGACCGTTCCTTTTTTCCATGACCGCCCTGTTCCTCGGCGGCCACATAGTGGTCATGGACCGCTTCGACGCCGCCCGGTCGCTGGAAATGGTCGAGCGCCACCGGGTCACCTACATGTACCTGGTCCCCACCATGATGTCGCGCATCCTGCGACTCCCCGAAGCGGAGCGGGTGGGCCGGGACATGTCCAGCCTCCGCACCGCCTACCACCTCGCCGCCCCCTGCCCCCCGCACGTCAAGCAGGCGTGGATCGACTGGCTGGGCCCCGACGTGATCGTGGAGCTGTACGCCGGCACCGAGGGGCAGGCGGCCACGGTCATCACCGGAGGCGAATGGCTGGCCCATCCGGGTTCGGTGGGCCGGGTGATGATGGGCGAGATGAAGGTGTGCGACACCGACGGCCGGGACCTGCCCCCGGGCGAGGTGGGGGAGATCTGGATGCGGCCGTCCGGCGAGCGGCCGACCTACCGTTACGTCGGGGCGTCGGCCCGGACCCGGGACGGCTGGGACTCCCTGGGGGACATGGGCTGGTTCGATCAGGACGGGTACCTGTACCTGACCGACCGGCAGACGGACATGATCCTCGTGGGCGGGGCCAACGTGTACCCGGCCGAGGTGGAGGCCGCCCTCGACGAGCACCCGGCCGTGCTTTCGTCATGCGTGATCGGCCTGCCCGACGAGGACTACGGCAACGTGGTGCACGCCATCGTCGAGCTGTCCGGCGATGTCAGCGACCAGGACCTGCGGGACTTCCTGTCCTCCCGCCTGGTGGCCTACAAGCTGCCCCGCTCCTTCGAACGCAGTGCCGAGCCCCTGCGCGACGACGCGGGCAAGGTGCGCCGCGGGGCGCTGCGGGCGGCCCGCCTGCCGGCCCGCTGATGCCCGGGCGTATCACCCACGCGGCGGCCGCCGAGCTGCTGGCCGCCCGGGACCCGGTCATGGCCACCCTGGTGGAGGCGGCCGGCCCCATCCGGATCCGCAGGCCGCTCGACACCCACTTCGCCGCTCTGGTCCGCTCCATCCTGTTCCAGCAGCTCGCCGGGGCGGCGGCGACGGCCATCCACGGTCGCCTGGTCCAGGCCCTGGACGGGGAGGTGGAGCCGGGGCGGGTGCTGGCCCTGCCCGCAGAGGAGATGCGGGCCGCCGGCCTGTCGGCCAACAAGACCGCCTCCATACGCGACCTGGCCGCCAAGGTGCTGGACGGCACGGTGGTCCTCGACCCCCGGGGCCTGGCCCGCGAGCCCGACGACGAGGTGGTCGCCCGCCTGTCGACGGTCCGGGGCATAGGGGAGTGGACGGCCCAGATGTTCCTGTTGTTCCAGCTGCGCCGCTTGGACGTGTGGCCCACCGGGGATCTGGGGGTGCGGCGGGGTTTCGGGCTGGCGTGGGGGATCGCCATGCCCACCCCCCGGGAGCTGGGACCGCTCGGTGACCACCTGCAGCCGTACCGGTCGGTGGCCGCCTGGTACTGCTGGAGAGCCTGCGAGATCTACGCCGGCGCCGCCGACAGCGCCGTCACCCGGTAGGCCGTGCCGGAGTCGCGGCGGCTGCTGGTGGTGCACCACACGGTCTCGCCGGCCACCGAGACCCTCCTGGCCTCGGCGCTGGAGGGAGCGCGCCATCCCGCCATCACCGGGGTGGAGGTGGTGGTCCGCCCGGCCCTGGTGGCGGGGGCGGTGGAGGCGCTGGAGGCGGACGGTTACCTGCTCGGCAGCCCGGTGAACATCGGCTACGTCTCGGGGGCGCTCAAGCACTTCTTCGACACCATCTACTACCCGTGCCTGGAGGCCACGGTTGGCCGCCCGTTCGGCCTGTGGCTGCACGCCGGAGGTGACGCGGCGGGGGCGCTGCGGGCCGTCCAGGCCATCACGGCCGGCCTGAGATGGAGAGCGGCCCAGCCGCCGGTGATCGTGACCGGGACCCCGTCGGACGCGGACCGGGCCGCGGTGCGGGAGATGGCCGCCGCGGTCGCCGCCGGTCTGATGCCGGACTGACGCCCGGAGGGCGTCGGTTCAGCTGACGCCAGGAGGGCTTCGGCTCAGCCCCGCATCCGGGGGACGGAGATGTCGGCCAGATCGGTGTCCATGCCCTCCAGCATGCGGGCCGCCACCGGGCCCCGGGCCCGGTGCTTGGTGCCCTCCACCGCCGGGGTGCTGAGCGTGCTGAGCTCCATGGCCACGGCCACCGCCTCCTCGAACACCGAGTCGGCCGGGACC
>DASSZD010000211.1:0-7969 GCA_035702985.1 Acidimicrobiales bacterium | reverse complement strand
GCAGCCCGTCGCGGGCCCCGTCCAGGAGGCGGTTGACGATGGTGTCGTTGAACCGGGCCGCCGCGATCGCCACCCGCAGGCCGGTGCCGCTCAGCGTTCCCTCGAACGTGCGGCCCCCGTCGGTGCCGTCCCCGCTCACAGATCCCCCATGGCCGTTGGCCGCCTCGATGGATGAGAATCGCGGTGGGTCAGGCTGAGCTCGCTCGTGCTTGGTGCGTATGAGCCCGTCTCACAGACTGATGCCAGGGGTCTGCCCGGCACCTCGGATTGTTGTCTCGTACGCGCTTCACAGCTTCGCTGATCGACAGACCCCGCCTGACCTGCCCGTTTGTTGAACAGGAGGTGGTAGGGATGGATGTGTTGGTGGAGCGGTGTGCTGGGATCGACATCGGCAAGGCCGAGGTGGTTGCTTGCGTTCGCACCCCGGGCGCAGGTGGTCGTGGCCGCCGGAAGGAGACCCGCTACTTTCCGTCGTTCACCTCGGGTCTCGAGGCGATGGCGGACTGGTTCGCCTCTGAGGGTGTGACCGAGGTGGCGATGGAAGCGACTGGGTCCTATTGGAAGCCGCTGTGGTATGTGCTCGAAGAACGAGGGTTCGCTCAGCGGCTGGTCAACGCCCAGCATGTCAAGATCGTCCCGGGCCGCAAGAGCGACGTGCTCGACGCCGAGTGGCTGGCCGAACTGCTCGAACACGGCCTGCTGCGGGCAAGCTTTGTTCCCCCCGAGGTGATCCGCCAGTTGCGAGACCTGACCCGGTATCGCAAACGGCTGGTGCAGTCCGTTACCGCCGAGTTCCAGCGGATCGAGAAGACCCTCGAGGACGCCGGGATCAAGCTGGATGTGGTCGCCTCCGACATCTTGACCGTCTCGGGCCGGCTGATGCTCAAGGCTCTCGTCTCGGGCGAACGCGACCCCGAGGCCTTGGCCGATCTGTCCAAAGGGATCATGCGCAAGAAGATCCCCTCCCTGCGAGAGGCGTTGCGGGGCCGCTTCGGCGACCATCACGCCCTGATGATCGGCATAGCTGTTGACCACGCCGAATACCTGGAGCGCCAGATCGCCCGCCTCGACGAACAGATCGACTCGCTCTTCGCCACCCAGGTCAGCGAGAACGGCGTCCCTTTCGCTGAGGCCCGCCGCCATTTGTGCACCATCCCCGGCGTCGGCGAGCGGGCCGCCGAAGCGATTCTCGCCGAGATCGGGGTGGACATGAGCCGCTTCGCCACCGCCGGGCACCTCGCCTCTTGGGCTGGCATGGCACCGGGCACCAACATCACCGGCGGGAAACGCCACTCCGGCAAGACCCGCCCCGGGGACCGCTGGCTGGGCGAAATGCTCAACCAATGCGCCTGGCGAGCAGGCCGATGCCGCGACACCTACCTGGCCGCCCAGTTCTGGCGTCTCTCCCGCCGCATCGGCAAAAAGAAAGCCGCCGTCGCCGTCGGACACTCCATCCTCGTCATCTGCTGGCACCTGCTCACAAACAACTGCGACTACCAAGACCTCGGAGGCGACTGGTTCACGCAGCGAAACAACCCTGACCGCCAACGCGACCACCACATCCGCCAACTCCAAGCCCTCGGCTACAGCGTCAACCTCCGCAAAGCCGCATGAACGTCCCGCGGTCCACTCACGATTGATTCTCTTCACAGACGCCCATGGCGGGTGGCCACCTCGAGGGATGAGAATCGTGGTGGGTCAGGCTGTGCTCGCTACTTCTTGGTGCGTTGGAGCCCGTCTCACAGACTGATGCCAGGGGGTTCGCCCGGCACCTCGGATTGTTGTTTCGTGCACGACTTACAGATTTCGTGATCGACGGACCCCCGCCTGACCGCTGTGGTTGGTGATCGGACAGGGAGGCAGGGATGGACCTGGTAGTCGAAAGGTGCGCAGCTATCGATGTGGGCAAAGCCGAGGTGGTGGCTTGTGTCCGGGTTCCCGATCCTGGTGGTGGGGGCCGGGTCAGAACGACCCGGTCGTTTCCCTCGTTCCAGGGCGGGTTGGAGGAGATGGCGGACTGGTTCAGCGCTGAGGGCGTGACCGAGGTAGCGATGGAAGCGACCGGCTCGTATTGGAAGCCGGTGTGGTATCTGCTCGAAGAGCGCGGGTTCGCCCAGCGGTTGGTCAACGCCCGTCATGTCAAGATCCTCCCTGGGCGCAAGTCCGATGTGCTCGACGCGGAGTGGCTGGCAGAACTGCTCGAGCACGGCCTGCTCAAGGCCAGTTTCGTGCCACCGGAGGTGATACGCCAGCTTCGGGATCTGACCCGCTATCGCAAGCGGTTGGTCCAAGCGGTGACCGCCGAGTTCCAGCGGATCGAAAAGACCCTCGAAGATGCCGGGATCAAACTTGACGTGGTCGCTTCGGACATCCTGACCGTCTCAGGCCGCTTGATGCTCAAAGCGCTCGTAGCCGGCGAGCGGGACCCAGTGGTGCTAGCCGATCTGGCCCAAAGACGGATGAGAGTGAAGATCCCCCAACTCCGACAGGCGCTGAGAGGCCATTTTGGTGATCATCACGCCTTGATAGTCGGCATGGCCCTCGACCACGCCGAATACCTCCAAGCCAACATCGCCCGCCTCGACACCCAAATAGACGCCCTTTTCGCCACCGCCGTCACTGAAAGCGGCGTCCCTTTCGCTGAGGCCCGCCGCCTGCTTTGCACCATTCCCGGTGTCGGCGAGCGGGCCGCCGAAGCGATCATCGCCGAGATCGGCACCGACATGAGCCGCTTCCCCACCGCCGGTCACCTGGCCAGCTGGGCCGGCCTCTGCCCCGGCGCCAACATCACCGGCGGCAAACGCCGCTCGGGCACCACCCGCCCCGGCGACCGCTGGCTAGGCGAGATCCTCAACCAGAGCGCCTGGGCAGCCGCCCGCAAACGCGACAGCTACCTCGCCGCCCAGTTCTGGCGCCTCGCCCGCCGCATCGGGCGCAAAAAAGCCGCCGTCGCCGTGGAACACTCCATCCTCGTCGCCTGCTGGCACATCCTCAGCACCAACAGCAACTACCAAGACCTCGGAGGCGACTACTTCACCCGCCGCCACCACCCCGACCGCCAACGCGACCACCACATCCGCCAACTACAAGCCCTCGGCTACGCCGTCACCCTCCGCCCCGCCGTCTGACACCAGCCGCCCACTCACGGCCGATTCACCTTACAGAAGCCCGTCCCGTCACCCGCCTGACGGCCCTCCCGTCACTCGGGCGGACCGCCTGACGGCCCTCCCGTCACTCGGCCGAGCCGCCTGACGGCCCTCCCGTCACTCGGCCGAGCCGGCTGACGGCCGGACCGTCACTCGGGCGGACCGCCTGACCGCCGGACCGTCACTCGGCCGGGCCGGTCGACCCGCCCGGCCGGATGCGGACCACCCGGCCGTCGCGGGCCGCCACCCCTTCCCGGGCCAGGAGCCGGGTCTGCTCGGTCTCCTTGCCGGGGGCCAGCCGCCCGTCGCCGTAGACGACCCGCCACCACGGGAGCTGTTCCTCGGGGCGGCTGGCGGCCAGCACCGCCCCCACCCCCCGGGCGGCGCCGGGATAGCCGGCCTGAGCAGCCAGATCGCCGTAGCTGACCACCTGACCCGGGCCGACCGAGCCGAGGGCCTCGATCACCCGTCGGCGGAATTCGACCGGCACTTGTCTCGCGTCACTGGGGCTCGGGGCGCGTCGGGCGCGGCGACAACGCCGTCGCCGCCTCGATCACTGCGGCCACGCCGCCGCCGTAGGTCGCGGTGGCCTCGAAGCCGACCTGGACGACCGACATCAGCAGCGACAGCATGATGGTGACGATCCCGCTGCCGGTGGCCACCGGGTCGATGTCCGGTCGGGTCCGCCCAGCGGCCTGATCGGTCCGCAGTCGCTCGGCGGCGGTCTTGCGCAGTTCGGCCAGGGCCGGCACTTCCAGGACCCGGCCCGTCACCTCCGGTTCCAGCCCGGCCAGTATCCGCCGGGCCAGGGGCCGCTGCCCGAGGGCTTCCACCGCTGCCTGAATCAACCGCTGGGGCCAGTCGGGGATGGGCTCGGCCATGGCGGCGGGTACCACTTCGTCTATGAGCCGGGCGGCGTCCTCGTCTATGGCGGCCAGGAACAGGGCCTCCTTGCCCGGGAAGTAGGCGTAGGGAACCGTCCCGCCCACCCCGGCGTCCCGGGCCACGTCGGCCACCGAGGTGGCCCGGTAGCCCTCCCGGCCGAAACGGGCGATGGCCGCGTCCAGCACGGCCCGCCGGGTCTGCACGCCCTTCGGGCCGGCCCCACCTCGGTCTGGGCCGCCCGTTCCCGGGGCGTCTCGTTCTGGGCTGGTCACGCCTGCCACCATAGCAAAAATGAGGACTTGAATAAATCTCTCAAAACCTCTAGTCTGGTTCCAGTTCGAGGTGTAAGTCCGAAAACAGGTATCCGTCCCGCCAAGGAGGACAGCAATGGCCGATTCCAGCCGGCTCGCCGAACGAAAGGTCCCGACCCGCCGAGTGTCCCTGGAGGACTCATTCGGTACCGTGCCCCGCCATTTCGCCGCCGACGGCGACTTGGTGATGAGCCACTTCCATGCCGCGCTGTCGGCGCTGTTCCCCGACGGCGAGGACTTCTTCGTCCGCTCGGTGCGCCACTACCGCGACCGCATCACCGAGCCCGAACTGAAGCAGGCCGTGGCCGGGTTCATCGGCCAGGAGGCCATGCACGGCCGGGAGCACCGGGCTTTCAACGGCCGCCTGGACGAGCTCGGCTACCACACCAAGCGCATCGAGCGCATCGCCAAGCGCCTCCTGGAGTTCCGGGAGAAGGCCGTCCCCCCTATCGCCAACCTGGCCCTGACCGCCGCCCTGGAGCACTTCACGGCCACCATGGCCGAGCTGGTGATGACCAGCGAGGAGGCCCGTGAGTCGTTCGGTGAGGAGGCGGTGCGGGAGCTGTTCGTGTGGCACGCCCTCGAGGAGTCCGAGCACAAGGCGGTCGCCTTCGACGTGTACCGGGCCGTCGGGGGATCCGAACGCCTGCGGGTGCTGACCATGAAGGTCATCCGCATCGGGTTCGTCCTGGCCGTGGTGTCGGAGATGACCTGGACCCTGGCGACCGACCGGGCCACCTACCGGCCCGGCAACCTGCTCCGGAGCCTGCGCCGGTTCCGCCAGTCCCCGGTGATGAGCCCGACCATGTGGCGCCAGCTCAAGGAGTACGACCGGCCCGGGTTCCACCCCGACGACCGGGACACCACGGCGCTGGTCGCCGACTGGCGGGAACGGCTCTTCGGCTCCGGAGGCTCGATGGTCGCCAAGCTGGCCGGCCGGCCCGCCGCCTGAGCGCCGCAAGCGTCGTCCCGGCCTCCGCTCATCTGGGCGGGGGCCGGGCTCCGGACGGCGGGTCCCACCCGGCCGGGGACCGCCGGAATGGGCCCGGTGTGCCTTAGGCTCTGGTCATCGAAGCGACTCACCCCGTCTGCACAGGTGGTAGACAGCCCCTCCGGCCGAACGGGTGAGGCCATGACCGCCTACGGCCACGGCGCCAGACCGGAGCTAGTTGATGACTGACAGCATGCGACTTTGGGACACCCTCCGCCGGGAGGTGGTGCCGTTCGACCCGCCCCATACCGTCAACTTCTACGTGTGCGGCATCACGCCCTACGACTCCACCCACGTCGGTCATGCCGCCACCATGCTGCTCTACGACCTGGTCGAGCGGCGCCTGCGGGACCGGGGTCACGAGGTGCGAAGCGTGCGCAACGTCACCGACGTGGACGACTCCATCCTGGGCCGGGCCGCCGAGCTGGGGGTCAACTACCTGGATCTGGGCCTGGCCGGGGTCCGCCAGTTCGAGGAGGACATGGGGGCGTTGTCGGTGCTGCCCAGCTGGAAGCAACCGCGGGCCACCAGCGTGATTCCCCAGATCCTCTCGGCCGTGGCCGACCTGCTCGACAAGGGCTTCGCGTACGTGTCCGACGGCAGCGTCTACTTCTCATCCGGCTCCTACGAGCAGTTCGGCCAGCTGTCCCGGCTGGACCGTCCAGAGATGCTGCACATCGCCGCCGAGCGGGGCGGCGCCCCCGACGACCCGGCCAAGCGGGACCCGCTCGACTTCGTCCTCTGGCAGAAGGCCCGCCCCGGCGAGCCGTCGTGGGAGTCCCAGTGGGGCCCGGGCCGGCCGGGCTGGCACATCGAGTGCACGGCCATGGCCATGGACAACTTCGGACCGCAGATCCACCTCCACGGCGGCGGCGCCGACCTGGTCTTCCCCCACCACGAGTGCGAGCGGGCCCAGTCCGACTCGCTGGCCGGCCGGACCACCGTGCACCACTGGCTGCACCAGGCCATGGTCCGCTACGAGGGGGAGAAGATGTCCAAGTCCCTCGGCAACCTGGTCTTCATCCGGGACCTGCGGGAGAAGTTCGATCCCCGGGCCATCCGTCTGGGCATCATCTCGCACCATTACCGGACCGCTTGGGAGTACGACGACGGTGACGTTCCGCTTGCGGCCGACCACCTGGCCCGGTGGGAGGCGGCCGGTGAGGGCGACGGTGCCCTCGCGGAGGTGCGGGAGCGCCTGGACGACGACCTGGATTCGCCGGGGGCGGTGGCGGCCATCAACGAAGCGGTGTCCCGGGGCGAGGGGGTCACGGCCGCCGCTCGGCTCCTCGGCATCGAGCTCGAGGTCTAGCCGATCCGCTGCCGGCCAGCCGGCCGGCGTCCCCCGGCTCCCGGCCGGGGCCGGAGCCGGTGGCCCTACGGGGCCTTGACGCCGGCCACCCGGCGGATGAGGCCGGCCAGCTCGCCCGGATGGCTCAGGTGGGCGCCGTGGTCCGAGTCGCCGATCTCTACCAGTTCGCCCCGGGGCAGCGATGACGCCAGCTCCCGCGCCCCGCGTCGTTGGTGGGGGCGGGACCGGCCGCCCCGGCCCACCAGGACCGGGATCCGCACCCGGCGGGGGTCGAACACCGGCGCCGCCAGGCTGTCCAGCTCGGCGTTGAGCGTGTGCCCTTCGGCGCGTCTCTGCCGACGGGTCGCGCCCGGCAGGCGATCCCACACCCGGTCGCCCACCATGCGACGCATGAACCACTCCGCCCGGTCCTCGGGATCGAGCTCGGACCCGGCGCCCCGGATGGTTGAGTCGGACGGCCAGAACGGCAGCCAGGGTTGGGGGGGTTCCCATACCACCGCGCAGGAGATCGACCCCGGCCGCAGAGCGGCGGCGGCCAGCACGATGTCCCCTCCCAGGCTGTGGCCGAGGGCCACGGCCGGTCGGCCGGCCAGCACGTCCAGCAGGTCGTCCACCTGGTCGGAGAAGGCGTCCGGCGGACCGAGGTGAGATGACCGGCCGTAGCCCCGCCGGTCGTAGGTCAGCACCGTCCAGTCGGGAAGCCGGGCCATCAGTCTGGTGAAACTGGTGGCCCGGTCCATGGCCCCGTGGACCAGGACCACCAGCCGTCCTTCAGCAGGCCCATCGGCGAGCGGCTCCCGGCTGGTCACCCGCAGCCCGCCCCCGGCCGGCGAACCTGCGTCGGGGGGCGTCCCGGCGTCGGACGGCATCGGGGCTTCGTACCGCATTCGGGGCAACGTACCCCAGCCCGGAGCAGACGGCCCAGCCCGGGCAGCGCCCGGTTCGGCCGGCGGCACACGTCCGGTCCGGCCGGCGGCACACGTCCGGTCCGGCCGGCGGCAGCGCCCGGTCCGGCCGGGGGAGTGATCGGCGCCGACCCTATGCTGCGGCCATGCGGTTGGATCCGGTGGAGGCCAGGGTTGTGGGCAGCCTGATCGAGAAGCAGCTCACCACCCCCCAGCAGTACCCGTTGACCCTCAACGGCCTGGTCCTGGCCTGCAACCAGGCGTCCAACAGGGATCCGGTGGTCAACTTCCCGGAAAGCGGGGTGCAGAGCGCCCTGGACTCGCTCAAGCAGAAGGGCCTGGTCCGGTTCGTCCTGCCCTCGCACGGCCGCTCGGTGGTCCGTTACCGCCACGTCCTGGACGAGCGGCTGGCGCTGGAC
>DASSZD010000132.1:0-4287 GCA_035702985.1 Acidimicrobiales bacterium | reverse complement strand
GCATCTGCGCCGCCACCTGCCCGGGTGGGACCTGGGGTGGCGGAGCCCGGCGTCGGGTCTTTCCGGGACCGGCTCTGGGACTGGCTCCGGGGGTGGCGGAGCGCGTCGCCGGATCCCTTCAGGGTCGGTTGGGTCTTTCCGGGACCGGACAAAGCGGGTCCGGGTCGCGACCAGATCCTTCGGTTACCGAACTGTGTGCGCTTCGGTGATCTGTGTGCCGTTTCAGCGCCGAAAAGTGGTGTCCTCTCGCGGGACATCGCTGACAGGTTGATGTCGCGCGACATCGCTGACACCTAGGAGGCCCGGGGCGGATGCTCTGGTATGGCCGGAAGGGTGGTTGCGATGGATGCTCGGCTGATCGCTGCGGTGTCTGGGTGTGGGGAGGATCTCAACGTGGCTGGTTTGTGCCGGCAGTTGGGGATCTCTCGTCAGAGCTTCTACAAGTGGAGGGCCCGCTATCTGGTTGAGGGGCTGGAGGGGTTGCAGGAGCGTTCGAGGCGACCGAAGCGTTCTCCTCGGCGCACGGCGGTGTGGTTCGAGGAGGTGGTGGTCGAATACCGCAAGAAGCTCATCGATCAGGGCCTAGACGCTGGGGCATCGACCATCCATTGGCATCTGTGCCGGGACGGGACTTTCAAGCCGCCGTCGGAGGCCACGATCTGGCGGATCCTGGTTCGTCGGGGATTCGTGACAGCGACTCCTTCCAAGCGGCCGAAAGGTTCGTTGCGTCGCTTCGAGGCGGACCGGCCCAATGAGCGTTGGCAGGTGGATCACACCGAGTGGATCCTCGCTGATGGCACCGGCGTGCAGATCCTCAACATCATCGACGACCATTCCCGCCTGTGCGTGGCTTCTGTGGCCGCTGCGACGGTCACCTCCGGCATGTTGTGGGATAGCTTCGAAACGGCCGGACGGCGGTGGGGTTGGCCCTCGAGCTGCCTGTCAGACAACGGCCTGGTCTTTTCCGGGAAACTGCGCGGCTTCGAGGTCGAGTTCGAAAAACGGCTCCGAACGACGGGGATCGTGGCCATCACTTCCCGGCCGTTCCACCCCCAGACCTGCGGGAAAGTGGAACGGTTCCAACAGACCCTCAAAAAGTGGCTGGCGGCCAGACGACGCCACCTGGTGACCATCGGCCTGCTCAACCACAGCCTGGACGACTTCGCCGACTACTACAACCACCAGCGCCCACATCGAGGCATCGGCCGAGCCACCCCCTACAGCCGCTGGGCGGCCCAGCCCCCCGCCACCGCCAACCCCCAGCCGCTGCCCCCACGCCCCCGGCCCATCGACGCCGCCACCGTGCGCAGCGAACGCAAAGTCATCGCCGGCAACGTCCACTACGGCAACCACATCATCCGCATCGGAGCCCAACACGAAGGCCGCACCGCCCACCTGGTCATCCGATCCGGCGACCACCTGGCCCTCTACATCGACGAACAACTCGTCCGCACCCTCATCATCGACCCGACCCGCCGATACCAGCCATGGCGGCCCCACCCACCAGACCCCCAACAGCCCCACCGCGCCAGCCCCGGCCGGTGAGGCAGTTGGGGGGCGCCCGAGCCGGCCGCCAGGCCGGCGACCCGGCGGTGCAGCGGGTTCCCCGCAAGGGCGGGCGCCAAAGGGGTCCCCAACTGCCTCACGGGCGGCCGGCCGGGGCCCCTGACACCCATGGCCCTCAAACCCACCTAGCCTCAACCCTGTCAGCGATGTCTCGCGACATAACCGTCAACCATGTCGCGCGACACAACACACGGAAAAATCTCGAAATCGGCTCAAAGTTGAGAAACCTGCTCACAGAAGGATCGGTGGTGGGCGCCCGGAACCCACCGGAACCGGCCGGAACCGGAAACAACCGGAACCGGATGACGCTCAGGCGGCATCCGCGCCGCCTGACTTCTCGCCGACTGCGACTCAGCCGCTCCCCACCGCGACCGGTAGACCGGCCAGGCGCCATTCGGGCAGGCCGTCCTCGAGCCGGCGGGCCTTGAAGCCCCGGGCCCGCAGCCGCTGGACGGCCTGGGGAGCCATGACGCAGTAGGGACCCCGGCAGTAGGCCACGATCTGGGCCCGCCGGGGAAGGCGGGCCAGGGCGGCGTCGAGCTGCTCCAGAGGGACCGACAGGGCGCCCGGAATGTGACCGGAGATGAACTCATCGGCGGGGCGGACGTCCAGGATGATCACGTCCCCGCGACCGGCCCGGTCGAGCAGGTCGGCCCGACTGACCGGCTCGAGGTCGTCCCTCGCCACGAAATAGTCCTGGATCACCCGGTCGACCTCGGCCAGCCGTCCCCGGGCCAGGTCCCGCAGGGCCACGATGAAGGCGGTGACCTCGTCGCCGGCCAGCCGGTAGTACACGCTGGTGGCCTGCTTGCGGGTCTCGACCAGCCGGGCGTGGCGCAGCACCTGGAGGTGACCGGAGGTGTTGGTGATCCCCATGCCGGCTGCCCGGGCCAGGGACTCGACGGTGTGCTCCCCCTGGGCCAGCACCTCGAGCAGTTCTATGCGCTTGGGGTTGGCCACCGCCTTGGCGGCCAGTGCGAACTGCTCGTAGAGCCGGTCCTTGGCTTCCCTGCCCTCCACGACGTCCTCCTCCCGGCAGCCTCGCCCATCAGTATTCCATAGATCTATGGAATACTGGTTGATGGTGATCGACATCCCGGCCCCGGTCGAGAACGGCTGATGGTCCCCGCCGGGCCCGCCGTCGCGGGCCGGTCGGTCCGACTCGGTCTGAGGGAGAACCTGCCCCAGTTCCTCCTGCTGGTCGGGGTCAATGCCCTGGTCGGCGGCATGGTGGGCCAGGAACGCACCGTGCTGCCGTTGATCGGCGCCCGGGTGTTCCATCTGCACGCCTACACCGCCACCCTCACCTACATGGTGGCCTTCGGGGTGGTCAAGGCGGCCACCAACTTCTTCGCCGGGGCCATGTCCGACCGGGTGGGCCGCAAACCCATACTGGTTGCCGGGTGGGTCGTCGGCCTTCCCGTCCCGTTCCTGCTGGCCTTCTCCCCCACCTGGGGGTGGATCGTCTTCGCCAACGTGCTGCTGGGGGTCAACCAGGGGCTCACCTGGTCCACCACCGTCATCATGAAGATCGATCTGGTCGGCCCGGCCCGGCGGGGGCTGGCCATGGGACTCAACGAGGCCGCCGGCTACACCGCCCTGGCCGTGACGGCCTACGCCACCGGGGTCATCGCCGCCCGCGCCGGTCTGCGGCCGGACCCGTTCTTCCTGGGCATGGCGTTCGCCGGGCTCGGTCTGGGCCTGTCCGCCGTCTTCGTCAGGGAGACCCGTGCCCACGCCCGCCACGAGGCCGCCTCCCACCGCGCCACCTCCGCCGGGCTGCCGCAGGGCCTGTCCACCGGGCAGGTGTTCGCCCTCACCAGCTTCAAGGAGAAGGCCCTGTCCGCCGCCAGCCAGGCCGGCATGGTCAACAACCTCAACGACGGCCTGGCCTGGGGCATCTTCCCCCTGTACTTCGCCCGGAGTGGGCTGTCGGTCAGCCGGATAGGCCTGCTCGCCGCCCTCTACCCGGCCGTGTGGGGCCTGGGTCAGCTCGTCACCGGCGCCCTCTCGGACCGGATCGGCCGCAAGTGGCTGATCGCCGCCGGCATGTGGGTCCAGGCCGGAGCCATCGGTCTGATCGCCACCGTTCACGGCTTCTGGCCGTGGGCGGCCGGCGCCCTGCTCCTGGGGGCCGGGACCGCCATGGTGTACCCCACCCTGCTGGCCGCCATCGGAGACGTCGCCCACCCGGCCTGGCGGGCCTCGTCGGTCGGGGTCTACCGGCTGTGGCGCGACGGCGGGTTCGCGGCCGGGGCCCTCCTGGCCGGCGTCATCGCCGACACTCTGGGCCTGGTCGCGGCCATATGGACCGTCGCCGCCGTCACCGCGGTGTCCGGGATCGTCGTCGCCGTGCGCATGTACGAGACCCACCGGCCGGCCCCGGCCACCGCCTGATCCACACCCGGCCCAACAGCCCGCCCCGGCATGGCCACCGCCGGGGGGGAACTGCGACGGCGCGCCCGGGGGGTGTAGTGCTACCCCCGCCGGGTATGGATGACCAGGACCCGACCAGGTACAGGAGGAGCAGACCGGACCGATGCCGCCCGTATGGCTGACCGACGTGAGCTGGGCTGCCATTGCCCTGGCGGGGGCGTCGGCATTGTGGATCGCCGTCGACCAGTGGGCCCGGGGGCACCGCCAGCAGATGAGGATCATGGAGGCGGTCTGGCCGGTCACCGCCCTGTACTTCGGCCCGGTGGCCGTCTGGGGGTACCGCCG
>DASSZD010000116.1:0-28759 GCA_035702985.1 Acidimicrobiales bacterium | reverse complement strand
ACGGCAGTGGTCTTCTTGGAGACGCTCCCGGGACTCTTGCCGCCCCGGGACTTGATGGCCTCCTCGGCCTCCTCCCGCGACCATCCGTCGAGGGTGCCCGTGACGACGATCGACCGGCCGGTGAGCACCTGTGGGATGTCGGGGGCGTCGGGTCCTTCGAAGTTGAGGCCGGCCGCTCTCAGCCGCTCCACCACCGCCCGGTTGCCGGGGGTGGCGAAGTACCTCTGCACACTGGCGCCGATGATGGGCCCTATGCCCTCCACCGAGGACAGCTCCTCGGCGCTGGCCTCCATGATCCGGTCGAGATGGCGGAGCTGGCGGGCCAGGATCTGGCTACCGGTGGCGCCCAGATGGCGGATGGACAGGCCGACCAGGAGGTTGGCCAGGGGCCGGCTCTTGGACGCCTCGATGGCGGCGCGGAGGTTGGCGATGGAGGTCTCCCCCCACCCCTCGAACCCGGCGACGCGGTCGTAGTCGAGGCTGTAGATGTCGGCGACGTCGCTCAGCAGCCCGGCCGTGCAGAACTGGGCGACGGTCCGCTCCCCCAGGTGCTCGATGTCCATGGCCCCCCGGGAGGCGAAGTGGGATATCCGCTGCACCCGCTGGCCCGGGCACTGGTCGTTCACGCAGAAGGTGTCGCTCTCCCCCTCGAGTCGCACCAGCTTCTCCCCGCACACCGGGCATTCCGTGGGGAAGGTCCATTCCGGAAGGCCGGCCGGCCGGCGGGCCAGGACCGGGCCCCGCACCTCGGGGATGACGTCCCCGGCCCGGCGGACCACCACGGTGTCGCCGGGCCGCACGTCCTTGATCCGCACCTGGTCCTCGTTGTGCAAGGTGGCCAGCGACACCCTGGCCCCGCCCACGACGACCGGCTCCAACATGGCGAAGGGGGTGGCCTTGCCGGTGCGGCCGATCGACACCATGATCCCCTTGAGCAGGGTGGTCTTCTCCTCCGGGGGGAACTTGTAGGCGATGGCCCAACGGGGGGCCCGGGACGTGGCCCCCAGCTCCAGCCGCTGGCCCAGGTCGTCGACCTTGATCACCGCGCCGTCGATCTCGTAGGGCAGGGAGTGGCGGCGATCCAGCCACCTGCGGCAGTAGTCGTCCACCTCCTCCAGCCCGTGCACCAGCTCGATGTTCGGGTTGACCGGGAACCCGGCGGAGCGCATCCAGTCCAACGTCTCGGTGTGGTGGGTGAAGGTCCGCCCGTCCTCCATGGCCCCCAGCTGGTAGGCCCAGAAGGCCAGCTCCCGCCCGGCCGTGATGGCCGGGTCCTTCTGGCGCAGGGAGCCGGCCGCCGCGTTGCGGGGGTTGATGAAGCTGCGGGCCCCGGCCTCGACCTGGCGGCGGTTGAGCTCCTCGAAGGCGGGCACCGGCATGTAGATCTCGCCCCGTACCTCCACCAGCCGGGGGGCCGGTCCGGGCAGCTGGTGGGGGATCTGGTCGACGGTCCGCACGTTGGCGGTGACGTCCTCTCCCACCTCGCCGTCGCCGCGGGTGGCCGCCCGTACCAGCCGGCCGTCCTCGTAGAGCAGGCTCATGGCCAGCCCGTCGATCTTCAGCTCGCACGTGTAGGCCACCGCCCCGGATATGAACCGGTCCATCCGCTTGGCCCAGGCCAGCAGCTCCTCGTAGCTGGTGGTCTTGTCCAGCGACATCATGGGCGTCAGGTGCCGTACCTCGGCGAACTGGGCGGACGCCCACCCGCCCACCATCTGGGTCGGCGATTCCGGGACGACCAGCTCGGGGTGCTCACGCTCGAGCCGGGCCAGTTCGGCCACCAGGGCGTCGAACTCGGCGTCCGTGATCTCGGGATCGTCGTCCACGAAATATCGCTGGTTGTGATAGTCGATGAGCCCGCGCAGCTCCGCAGCCCGGTTCGACCAGTCGCTCGACGTCACAACGACGAAGATACCCACACCCTGTGACCCCGCCGCCGCCCCGGGCCGGGACGGCTCCAGCCTGGTGGTGTGCACCGGCCCCCCGCCCAGCGGTGTGCACCGGGTCCCGCCCGCATCGGACACCACGTACCGCCCGGCGGCGGGCGCCGGGCCCAGGTGTTACGGACCGACCACCCCGCCACCCACCACGGCGTCACCCCGGTACAGGACGGCGCTCTGCCCGGGTGCCACCCGCCGTATCGGGATGTCGAGGCGCACCCGGCCGGCGGGGTCCCACCGGGCCGGGACGGGGACGCCGTGGGCGCTGACCTGGACCTCCAGGGCCTCCCCGGGCGACGGTGGCCCGTCCACCCAGCTCGGGGCGGGGACGGCCAGCTCCCCCACCATGAGCTCCTCGACCGGCCCGACCCTCACCACGGCCTGGTCGGGGTCCACGTCCACCACGTACCTGGCGCCGATGGACGGGCCGAGGCCGCGTCGCTGCCCGACCGTGACCAGCTCCACCGCCGGAACGGTGCCCAGCTGCCGGCCGGCCTCGTCCACCACCCGGGCCGCCCGCAGCGGGATGCGGTCCCCGAGGAAGGCCTCCCGGCCGCCCTGGCGGGAGATGAAGCACACGTCCTGGCTGTCGGCCTTGGTGGCGGTGCGCAACCCCAGCTCGGCGGCCCGGGCCCGCACCTCGGCCTTGGTCATGGCCCCCACGGGCAGCAGCACCCGGGCCAGCTGGCGGCTGTTCAGCATGTGCAGCACGTAGGACTGGTCCTTGGCCTGATCGGCGCCCCGGCGCAGGGACCGGCCGCCGCCCGGCTCGGCCACCACCCGGGCGTGGTGGCCGGTGGCGACGGCGTCGAAACCGAGCTGGCGGGCCCGGGCCAGGAACCGGTCGAACTTGAGGTGGCGGTTGCACTCGATGCACGGGTTGGGTGTCCGCCCGGAGGCGTGATCGGAGACGTAGGGGTCGACCACCCGGCGCTCGAATTCCTCCGAGAAGTTGAAAACGTGATGGCTTATCCCCAGCTGGTCGGCCACCCGGCGGGCGTCCTCCACATCGGCCACCGAGCAGCAGCCGCTGTCGGACGGCCCGCCCCACAGCTTCATGGTGGCCCCGACGGCGTCGTGGCCGGCCTGGAGGACCAGGGCGGCGGCCACCGAGGAGTCCACCCCGCCCGACATGGCGACGAGCACCCGCACCGTCACGCCTCCCCCGGGACCGGATCCGACGCGGCCCGAAGGGCCTCCACCGCCGCCGCCACCGCGCCGGCGGCCGCATCCACGTCCTGTTCGGTGGTGGCCGGTCCCAGGGTCATCCGCAGGCTGGAGCCCGCTTCGGCCTTGTCCACCCCCATGGCCAGCAGCACCGGGCTGGGTTCCAGCGCCCCGCTGGCGCACGCCGAGCCGGCCGAGGCGCACACCCCGGCCTCGTCGAGCATGAACAGCAGCGCCTCGCTCTCCACCCCCGGGAACCGGAAGTGGCAGTGGCCCGGCACCCGGGGGGAGTCCACGGCGGTGGCCACCGCGCCCGGCACCTGCTCCGCCAGGCGGCCGGCCAGCCGGTCCCTCAGGGCGGCGGTGCGAGCCCAGCGGGCCGGCCCGGCCTCCGGGTCGAGCTGGGCCACGGCGGCGCCGAGACCGATGATGGCCGCCACGTTGTGGGTGCCGCTGCGACGTTCACGCTCCTGTCCGCCACCGTGGGAGATGGACGTCAGACGCAGCCCCGACCGGACGGCGAGCGCCCCCACCCCCTGAGGACCGCCCAGCTTGTGGCCGCTGATGCTGATCAGGTCGACCAGCGGGGACACGGCGCGCAGGTCCATCCACGGCGCGCCCTGCACGGCGTCGGTGTGGAGCACCGCCCGGGGGGCCAGGCGGCGTACCAGCTTGGAGATCCGGGCCAGCGGCTGGATCACGCCGGTCTCCTGGTTGGCCAGCTGCACCGACACCAGGGCCACGTCCGGGCCGAGCAGGTCCCGCATCCGTTCCGGGGCGACCAGGCCGTCCGGGCCCACGCCCACGGTCCGGACCTCCCGGCCGCCGGCGTGGGCGGCGGCCAGCACCGCCGGATGCTCGACCGCGCTGACCACCACCGCCCCGGGCCGGCCGGGCAGCGGCCCGAGCACCGCCAGGTTGTCGGCTTCGGTCCCACCCGACGTGAACACCACCTCGCCCGGGTCCATCCCCAGGAAAAAGGCCACCCGCTCGCGGCTGTCCTCCACCGCCGCCCGGGCCCGGCGGGCGACGTGATGGGACCCCGAGGGGTTGCCGAAGCCGGCCCTCAACCAGCCGGCCATGGCGTCGGCGGCGGCCGGGTGCAACGGGCCGCTGGCCGCGTGATCCAGGTAGACGGACACCATTGGCAGCGTACCGGGGACCCCCACCGCCGGTCCCGCCGGCTTTTCCCGGATCAACCGGGCGGCGGGGGGCGCGCGCCATTGCCCTCCGCGGCGGGTACCGTCGCGTCGTGCCCTTCCGGACCAGCTACCGTTTTGTGACGTGAGCCAGCTCAGGCTCGACCCAATGACGGGCCGATGGGTCGTGATAGCCGGTGAAAGAGCCCAGCGTCCGTCGGATTTCCTGCCGCGGCGGCTGCCCGTGGAGGACGACCCGCTGCGGCCCTGCCCGTTCTGCCCGGGCCAGGACTCCAATCTGCATCCCGTGGTCGAGCGGCTGGGTCCCGACGGGAAGTGGGAGGTCAGGGTGGTCCCGAACCTGTACCCGGCCTTCAGCGGCAACGATCCGATGGTGGTGTCCCACCTGGGCCCGGTCTTCACCCAGGCCCCGGCCAGCGGGGTGCACGACGTGATCGTCCTCTCCCAGGACCACAACGTGAGCTGGGCCGACCTCAGCCCCGAGCACTCCGCCCTGATCATGGACGCCATCCGGGAGAGGATGCTCGAGCATTCCGAGCAGCCCGGGCTGCGCTACAGCCAGGCTGTGGTCAACTCCGGGCGGGAGGCCGGAGCGTCCATAGAGCATCCGCACGGCCAGCTGCTGTCCATGCCGTTCATCCCCGGCGAGGCGGCCAACGAACTGGCCGGCTTCGCCCGGTTCTCGGGGAACTGCCTGCTGTGCGCCGTGCTGGAGGCGGAGAGCGAGGCCGCCCACCGGATCATCTACGCCGATGACCGGGTGGCCATCCTGGCCCCGTTCTGGAGCGGCACCCCCTACGAGATGCTCCTTCTGCCCCGCTCGCACGAGACCCACCTGCACGACGCCACCGGCGAGGATCTGGCCGCCATCGGCCGGTCGGTGCAGCTGGCCCTGTCGTCGCTGCGGTCCAAGCTCGGCGACGTGGCCTACAACCTCATGTTCCACTCCGCCCCGTTCCGGACCAAGGCCGATTTCCACTGGCACGTGCACGTCGTGCCGAAGATCTCCACCCGCGGTGGCTTCGAGATGGGCTCCGGGGTGCTCATCAACGTGGTGCCCCCCGAGCGGGCCGCCGAGGACCTGCGCAGCGAGATCGCCGCGCACGCCTGAGCACGCCCGGGCCCGGTCCCGGCGCCTGATCCGGCTCCAAGGCGGGGGCCGGGCGGCCAGCTACCGGACGGCCGGCTACCGGACGGCCAGCTACTGGGCGGCCGCCGCCGGGGTCGACGTGGAGGTGGTCGAGGTGGACGTCGACCCGAGCGCCGCCACCGTGGCCGGGGCGAAGTCCGTCCAGGGCGTCGACCAGTCCATCACGCCGTGATCGCCGTAGGCGGGAGGCCGGGGGCTACCGGTCACCTCGACCACGTCGCCGACCCGGCTGAAGTTGAAGAAGCTCTTGGCATTGGTCGGGCTGATGTTGATGCAGCCGTGCGACACGTTGGTCACCCCCTGGGACGACACCGACCAGGGCGCGGCGTGCACGTATTCCCCGCTGTCGGAGATGTGCACGTCGTCGTAGACGTACTCGTCGTAGCCGGCCGGCGAGTTGACCGGGATGCCGACGGTGGATGACACCATGTGCACGACGCTCTGGCGGTCCATGACGATGTGGTCGCCGTTCATGGTCGGGTAGGTGGTGCTGCCCCCGCTGATGGGGTAGGTCGCCACCGTCGCCCCGTTGAGCGTGACCCTCATCTGCTCGGTCTTGAGGTTGGCGTAGGAGATCCGGGAGTCACCGATCGCGAAGGTGTCGGACACCGAGCCGGTACCCCAGCGGCCGGATCCGAGATCCACCCCGTCGAGGTTGCCGGTGATCGAGATGGTCTCGTGCGCCGGCCAGTACGCCTGGGGCCGGAAGTGGAGCTCGTGGTCGCTGAACCAGTACCAGCCGCCCGGCACCGGGCTCGAAGCGGCCACCGTGAACCGCGCCTCGACGGCCTTGCGGGCCGCCGAGTCGGTGATGTCGTGGTTGAACGTGAGGACGATCGGCTGGCCCACCCCCACCGACAGCCCGGCGTCGGGGAACACGGTGGTGTGCACCAGCGCGGCCGGGGTCAGTGTGGTGAAGGTGGACGTCACCTTGGCGGTCGTCCCGCCGCCGGCCACCGTGGCGGTGACCGTGTAGGTGGTGGATGGCTGGAGGGCCCCCGAGGACACCCACTTGTCGTGGGCGGCCTGCAGGGCGCCGGTCACCGCCGGCCCCGACGCCGGGGCGACGGTGACCGACGAGAGCAGACCGTTGGCCGACGAGACCGCTACCGGCGCGTCGAGTGCCACCCCGGTGGTGCCCTTGGCCGGCGACACCGTGACCCCGGCCACCAGCCGGCTCTCCTCCTGCTGGATGGCCGCCGCCCGGGCCTGGGCCCGGGCCTGCTGCTCGGCCTGCATCCTGGCCCGGATCTGTGCCGCGCTGGGGCCACGGTTCAACTCCAGCGCGGCCACCGTCCCGCCTCCTGCCGCCACCACCACTACCGCCACCCCGACGATCAGCCCCCTACGAGCCCACCACCCCCGGGGGGCGGCATGCGCCGCCCGTGACCCGTTCATAACGGTCAGGATACGGAAAACCGGCGCCTGTATCACGTCGCACCGTTCCGCTCCACTCGCGCCGGCGCGCCGCAGCGGCGGTCAGGGGGTCATTCGGCGGTGAACCACAGGACGCCGAGCGGCGGCAGGGTGAGCCCGGCCGAGTAGGGCCGGCCGTGCCACGGCTCGGCCACCGCCTCCACCCCGCCCAGGTTGCCCACGCCCGAACCTCCCCACTCGGCGGCGTCGGTGTTGAGCACCTCCCGCCACCGGCCCCCGGCGGGCAGGCCCACCCGGTAGTCGTAGCGGGGCACCGGAGTCAGGTTGGCGATGCAGAGGACCGCCCCGTCGGGGTTCTCCGGCGATCCGGCTCGCAGGCGCAGGAAGGAGATGACGCTCTGATCGGAGTCGTCGGCGTCCACCCACTGGAACCCCTCGTGGGTGTCGTCCATCTCCCACAGGGCGGGCAGGTCCCGGTAGTTGCGGTTCAGCTCGCGCAGCATGTCCCTGACGCTGCGGTGGCCCGCCCACTGGTCCAGGATCCACCAGTCCAGCTCGCTCTCGGCGTTCCATTCCCGCTCGGGGGCCAGCTCGGCGCCCATGAACAGCAGCTGCTTCCCCGGATGGGCCCACATCCAGGCGTAGAGCGCCCGCAGGTTGGCCAGCTGCTGCCACCGGTCGCCGGGCATCTTGTTGAGCAGCGATCCCTTGCCGTGCACCACCTCGTCGTGGGAGAGGGGCAGGACGAAGTTCTCCGACCAGGCGTAGATCAGCCCGAAGGTGAGCTCCCCGTGGTGGTAGCGGCGGTGGATGGGGTCGTGCGAGAAGTAGTCGAGGGTGTCGTGCATCCAGCCCATGTTCCACTTGAAGCCGAACCCGAGCCCGCCCAGGTAGGTGGGGCGGGACACCCCCGGCCAGGCCGTGGACTCCTCGGCGATCACCGTGGCTCCGGGATAGAGGCCGAACACCGCCTCGTTGACCTCTTTGACAAAAGCGACCGCGTCGAGATTCTCCCGGCCCCCGAACCGGTTCGGCACCCACTCCCCGGCCTGACGGGAGTAGTCGAGGTACAGGATGGAGGCCACCGCGTCCACCCGCAGGCCGTCCACGTGGAACTGGTCGATCCAGTAGAGGGCGTTGGCCAGCAGGAAGTTGCGGACCTCGTTGCGGCCGAAGTTGAAGATGAGCGTTCCCCAGTCGGGGTGCTCCCCCTGGCGGGGGTCGGCGTGCTCGTACAACGCCGTACCGTCGAAGCGGGCCAGGGCGAAGGCATCCTTGGGGAAGTGGGCCGGGACCCAGTCCATGATCACCCCGATCCCGGCCCGGTGGAGGGCGTCGACCAGCGCCCGGAAGTCGTCCGGTGTCCCGAAACGGGATGTGGGGGCGTAGTAGCCCGACACCTGGTAACCCCACGACCCGCTGAATGGATGCTCGGCCAGGGGCAGGAACTCCACGTGGGTGAACCCGAGGTCGGTCAGGTAGCCGGGCAGCTCGTCGGCCAGCTCCAGGTAGGTCATGGGCCGGCGGCTGCCGTCGCCGGCGTCCACGTAACGCCACGACCCGGCGTGCATCTCGTACACCGACATCGGCTGGTGCAGGAGGTCGGCCCGGGACCGCTCCTCCAGCCATTCGGTGTCGCCCCAGGCGTGGGCGGTGTCGCCCACCACCACGCTGGCCGTGGCCGGGGGTTGCTCCATGAAGAACGCCATGGGGTCGGTCTTGAGGATCAGTCCCTCTTCGGGGGTCACCAGCTCGTACTTGTAGCGTTGACCGGCGGCGACGCCGGGGATGAACAGCTCCCACACCCCCGACGATCCGAGCGAGCGCATCGGGTGCACCCGGCCGTCCCAGAGGTTCCAGTCCCCGACCACCCGCACGGCCTTGGCGTTGGGCGCCCACACCGCGAACGACACGCCCTGCAGGCCGTCGTGCACCCGGCAGTGCGCTCCCAGCACCTCCCACAACCGCTGGTGGCGCCCCTCCCCGAACAGGTACAGGTCCATCTCCCCCAGCGTCGGCCACGACCGGTACGGGTCGTGGAAGCGGAAGGTGGTCTGCGTTCCTCCCCGCGAGTACACCGCCTCCAGCTCGTAGAGGGGGTCGCCGGTCTCTCCTGCGGCGCCCGGGCCCGGGTCGAGGCGGCCTTCGAACACCCCCGCCGGGTGGACCATCTTCATCTCCACCGGCTCGGCGCCGTCCGGGAACAGCCGCATGGCGGCGGCGTCGGGGCGGTAGGCCCGCACCACCCCGTCGTGCAGGCCCAGCACCCGGTGGGGATCGCTGTGCCGGCCGGCGACGACCAGTTCGAGGTCCCTGTCAGTCACTGGTCTGGTCCTTCCCTTCTACGAGCCGTTCGAGGGCGTCGAGAGGGATGGCTACCCATTCCGGGCGGAACGAAAGCTCGTATTCCAACTCGTAGAGCGCCTTGTCCAGCTCGTAGGCCACCATCACCGCCGGCGATACGGCCGGATCGGGCAGGAGGTGGGCGATGCCGGGGTGGCCCAGGTAGCCGTCCAGGAAGGCCTGCCGGTTGTGGGACTCCCACGCCCGGGCGGTGGGGATCATGTGGGACCACTCGGCCACGGCCCGCTCCACCAGGGCGTAGCGGGAGGCGTAGTGGAACGACCGCAGCATGCCGGTCACGTCCTTGATGGGCGACGCCGGAGCCAGGCGTTGCTCCACCGGGCGGGCCGGTTCGCCCTCGAAGTCGAGCACGTACCACCCCATGTCGGTGCGCATCACCTGCCCCAGGTGGTAGTCGCCGTGCACCCGGAACGCCGGGCCGGGGTCGGTGACCGCCCGCATCCGCTCGAGCATCGGCCCGGCCGCGTGGAGCAGATCCCGACCGGTCCGCTCGGCGGCCCGCTCCAGGCGCGATGGCAACCCGTCGAGGAGGGCCTCCCAGCCCGCCCGGGCCCGGTCGGCCCCGGCCGCGCCGAACACCTGGTGCATGGCCGCGTGCATCTCGGCGGTCACCAGCCCCAGCCGGCCGGCCTCCGCCCCGAAGTCGCCACCGGCCTCGGCCGGTACCGAACGGTCACTGTTGCTGTAGAGGTCCCGCAGCGACGTGAGGGCCAGCGCCCAACCCTCGGTCCCGCCGGCCAGGAACTGCTGGCCGAAGGCCAGGTCGTACTGCTCGTCCCGCCACTCGACCACCGGGGCGGCCACGTGGGTGAAACCGGCCGCGGCCAGGGCGGTGGTGACTTCCACGTCGGGGTTGCGGCCGGGCTGGAGCCGGCGGAACACCTTGAGGATGACCCGCTCGTCGTAGACCAGGGAGGTGTTCGACTGCTCGGCGGTCATGGGCCTGGCCCGCTCCGGCTTCTCCTCACCGCCGGTGATCACCTCCAGGAGGACCTTGGCCAGCTCCGAGTCCCAGGTCGCGTCGTAGACGTACACCCCGTCGGTCACCCCGACCAGGGCGGTGTCGTGGCCGTGCAGGAACTCCGCCGGCTCCCCTGCCGGCCGGACCCCGAGGATCAGCTGGTAGCAGTCCTCGCCGGCGAGGACCAGGGCCTGCCACAGTTCGTGTCTGTCCCCGCCGGACCAGAGCCTGCGGCTGGAGGCGACCCGAACCGACTCCGGCGCCGGAGCCTCGGCGCCGGCGTACCACCGCTGGCCGGCCAGATGATCGGGCAACGCCGCTGTCAGTTCGGGGGGCCATTCGCTGAGCATCACGCACCTCCCGGAGGGTCGACCAGCTCGAACCAGTAGAAGCTGTACGGCGCCAGGGTGATGAAGTAGGGCAACTCACCGATGCGGGGAAACGGGACCCGCCCCATGAGCTCGATGGGGACCTTGCCCTCCCATTTCTGCAGCGGCAGCTCCGCCGGCTGGGCCAGCTTGGACAGGTTGCACACGCACAGCACGATGTCGGGACCGGTCTTCACGATCCCTCCCTCCTGGGCCGGCCGGTCGGGCTCCTCCAGGGTCCTCACATAGGCCAGCACGGACGGGTTCTCCAGGGTGAGCACCTCGAACGTGCCCTTGCCGAACACCGGGTGCTGCCGGCGGACCTCGAGCATCCGCTTCATCCAGTGCAGGAAGGAGCTCGGGTTGCGCATCTGGGCCTCGACGTTGACCGCCTGGTAGCCGTACACCGGGTCCATCAGCGGAGGCAGGTACAGCTGGGCGAAGTCGGCCGTGCTGAATCCGGCGTTGCGGTCCGGGGACCACTGCATCGGGGTGCGCACCCCGTCACGGTCGCCGAGATAGATGTTGTCCCCCATGGCGATCTCGTCGCCGTAGTAGAGGATCGGCGAGCCGGGAAACGAGAACAGCAGGGCGTGCAGCAGCTCGGCGACGCGCCGGTCGTTGTCGACGAGGGGGGCCAGCCGCCGGCCGATGCCGATGTTGCGCTTCATGCGCGGGTCCTTGGCGTACTCGGCCCACATGTAGTCCCGTTCCTCGTCGGTGACCATCTCGAGGGTGAGCTCGTCGTGGTTGCGCAGGAAGATGCCCCACTGGCAACCGGGGGGTATCTCCGGGGTCCGGGCCAGGATCTCGGTGATGGGGTAACGCTGCTCCCGGCGCACCGCCATGAACATGCGGGGCATCACCGGGAAGTGGAAGCACATCTGGCACTCGTCGTCGTTGCCGAAGTAGTGGACCACGTCCTCGGGCCACTGATTGGCCTCGGCCAGCAGCACCCGGCCCGGGTAGAGCGAGTCGACCTCCTTGCGAAGGCGCCTCAGGTACTCGTGGGTCTCGGGGAGGTTCTCGCAGTTGGTGCCCTCCCGCTCGAACAGGTAGGGCACCGCGTCCAGCCGGAAGCCGTCCAGTCCGATGTCCAGCCAGTACCGGCAGACATCGATCATCGTCTCGGCGACCTCGGGGTTGTCGTAGTTGAGGTCGGGCTGGTGGGAGAAGAACCGGTGCCAGTAGTACTGGCCCCGCTGGCTGTCGAAGGTCCAGTTGGACTTCTCGGTGTCCACGAAGATGATGCGCGCCTCGTCGTAGAGCTGGTCGTCGTCGTGCCAGACGTACCAGTCGGCTTTGGCGTTGGTCCGGTCCAGCCGGGACTCCTGGAACCAGGGGTGCTGGTCCGAGGTGTGGTTCATCACCAGGTCGGCGATGATCCGGATGCCCCGCTTGTGGGCCTCTTCGATCAGCTCCACCGCGTCGGCCAGGTCCCCGTACTCGGGGAGGATGGTCCAGAAGTCGCTTATGTCATATCCACCGTCACGAAGCGGCGACTGGTAGAAGGGCAGCAACCAGAGGCAGTCGACGCCCAGCCACTGCAGGTAGTCCAGCTTGGAGGTCAGCCCGGCCAGATCGCCGGTGCCGTCCCCGTTGCCGTCGTAGAAGCCCCGGACCAGCACCTCGTAGAAGACGGCACTCTGAAACCAGTTCTTTGCAGGGTTCACGCCTGGTCCGCCGCCAGGTTCAACGAGAAGATATGGGCGACCCGGAGCTGGGGGTCCAGCCTCACGTACGGCCGGTTACCCGTCCACGAGAAGGTTTCGTGGGACAACTCGTCGTAGACCAGGTACGGGGCGTGCAGGGGCAGACCCAGGTCGTCGAGCGGGAGCTCAACGGTAGCCTCCTGCGCGCTCCAGGGGTCCAGATTGACGACCGTCAGCACCCGGTCCCTCCCGTCGTCGCTCGCCTTCGTGTAGGCCACGATCTGAGGGTTGCTGGTCGGGCACATGCGAATGGACCTCAGCCGGGCGAATGCCGGATGGTAGCGCCGGATCCTGTTGAGCGCGGCCATGAGCGGGCCCAGGTTCCCGGGCCGGTCGAAGTCACGGACCCGTATCTCGTATTTCTCGGAGTGGAGGTACTCCTCGTTGGCCGGAGAAGCGGGCTGGTTCTCGTACAGCTCGTACCCGCTGTACACGCCGAAGCTGGGGCTGAGGGTGGCGGCCAGCACCAGGCGCAGGGCGAAGGCGCTGGGCGGCCCGTTGCGCAGCGGCCCGGACAGGATGTCGGGGGTGTTGGGCCAGAAGTTCGGCCTCATGTAGTCGGCCTTGGGACCGTGGGCCAGCTCCTCCATGTAGGCCCAGATCCCCTCGGGTCCGTGCTGCTCGGTCCTCCATGTGAAGTAGGTGTAGCTCTGGGAGAAACCGACCTCGGCCAGCTTGGCCATGACGTGCGGCCGGGTGAACGCCTCGGCCAGGAAGATCACGTCGGGGTGCTCGCTCTGCACCTGCCCGATGATCCACTCCCAGAAGGCGGTGGGCTTGGTGTGGGGGTTGTCCACCCGGAAGATCTTCACGCCGAGGGAGATCCAGTGGTCGAGGATCTGCTTGCAGGCCTGCCACATGGCCTTGCGGTCGCGCTCCTTCTCGGGCCAGAAGTTGAGCGGGTAGATGTCCTGGTAGATCTTGGGCGGGTTCTCGGCGCAGGCGATGGTCCCGTCCGGGCGGTGGTGGAACCACTCCGGGTGCTCACGCACCCACGGATGGTCCGGCGAGCACTGCAGGGCGTAGTCCAGGGCCATCTCCATGCCGTTGGCCCGCAGCTCGGCGATCAGGGCCGACAGGTCCTCCTCGGTGCCCAGCTCCGGGTGGATGGCGGTGTGGCCGCCCTCGTCGCTTCCTATGGCCCACGGGCTGCCGGGGTCGTCGGGGCCGGCCTCGAGGGTGTTGTCGGGACCCTTGCGGAAGGTGCGGCCGATGGGATGGATGGGCGGCAGGTACAGCACGTCGAAGCCCATGGCGGCCAGCTCGGGGACCCGGTCCATGACCCCCTTGAACCCGCCGTAGGACCGGGGGAACAGCTCGTACCACGCCCCGAACAGGGCTCTTTCGCGGTCCACCCACAGGTTGACCGGGTCGGAGGTGGTGAGGTCGACGGCGGTGTCGACATCCAGGGTCGGCCCGGTCATCCCGAAGCGCACCGTCCAGCCCTGCACCTCTATGCGGTGCCGGCCCAGGCGGTCGGCGGCCACACTGGCCTCCCACTCGTCGTTGCCGAGGGGTTCGAGGGGGACCACGGCCACCGGGTCGGGCGAGCCGTCGGCGTAGAGCAGCACCCGGCCGGCGATGGGGTCGTGTCCGTCCCGGAACATCACAGCCGTGACTGTGATCTTCTCTCCGACGACGGCCTTGGCGGCTGAGCGGGAACATCCAGGGGTCCGAGGCCTGATGTCCTCGATCACGAGGCGTCCGGTCACACCCTCCAGGGTACCCCGGCCGGTTCGGGCGAAATCCACCGCAGCCGGGGCGGGGCGTCATGCCCGTGGGGCTCGGGTAGTTTCTGCCGCTATGAAAGCCCTCCGCAGCTTCACCGTCCGGGCCCGCCTGCCGGAGGCGCTGGCCCCGTTACAGGAGCTGGCCTTCAACCTCCGCTGGTCCTGGGACAAGCAGACGAGGGACCTGTTCCGCTGGGTCGACCCCCAGATCTGGGAGCTGACCTTCCACGACCCGGTCCGGCTGCTCGGCCTGGTGGACCGCCAACGGCTCGACCAGCTGGCCGCCGACCCGGCCTTCATGGGCTTCCTCAGCGAGATGCAGGCGGAGCTGCGCCGCTACCTGGAACGCCCCCGGTGGTTCCAGAGCGCCGGAGGGGGGTCCCTCCGCAACGTGGCCTACTTCTCCCCCGAGTTCGGCATAGCCGAGGCTCTGCCGCAGTACTCGGGCGGCCTGGGGGTACTGGCCGGCGACCACCTGAAGGCGGCCAGCAGCCTCGGCGTGCCGCTGGTCGGGGTGGGGCTCATGTACAGGATGGGCTACTTCCGCCAGCACCTCGACTCGGAGGGCTGGCAGGGGGAGCGCTACCCGGTGCTGGACCCCCACTCGATGGCGCTCGAACTCGTCGACGGTGCCCGGATCACGGTGGACCTGGCCGGCCGGGCGCTGGAGGCCCAGGTGTGGCTGGCCCAGGTCGGACGGGTGAAGCTGTACCTCCTCGACGCCGATGTCGACCCCAACGACGACGACGTGCGAGCGGTGACCGACCGCCTCTACGGCGGCGGCCCCGAGCACCGCATCCGGCAGGAGATCCTGCTGGGAATGGGAGGGGTGAGGGCCCTCGAAGCGCTCGGGGTGGAGACCCAGGTGTTCCACACCAACGAGGGCCATGCCGGTTTCCTGGGGCTGGAGCGGATCCGCAAGCTGATCACCGCCGAGGGTCTCTCGTGGGAGGACGCCATCGAGGCGGTAAGGGCCGGAACGGTGTTCACCACCCACACCCCGGTGTCGGCCGGCATCGACCGGTTCCCCCGGGAGACGATGGAGCGCTACTTCTCGGACTGGGCGGAGCAGTGCGGGGTATCCATGGACACGCTCATGTCGCTGGGGCACTTCCCCGGCGAGAACCCCGCCGAGCCGTTCAACATGGCGGTCATGGGGCTGCGCCTGGCCGGCCGCTCCAACGGGGTGGCCCAGCTGCACGGCAAGACCAGCCGGGAGATGTTCCAGGGTCTGTGGCCGCCCGTGCCCAGCTCCGAGGTACCCATCACCGCCATCACCAACGGCGTCCACGGCCGCACCTGGGTGTCGTCACAGATGGACGACCTGTACTCCAAGTACGTGTCGCCCGCCTGGGACGACGCCGGCCCCGACGAGTGGGCCGGCATCGAGGACGCCCGCGACGACGAACTGTGGCGGGCCCGGGAGCAGGGCCGCGACGCCCTGGTGAACTTCGTGCGGGAACGGCTACGCCGGTCGCTCCGCGACCGCGACGTGTCGGTCAGCGACATGGAGTGGGTCGACGAGGTGCTCGACCCCCGCTACCTGATCATCGGCTTCTCCCGCCGGTTCGCCACCTACAAGCGGGCCACCCTCCTCCTGTCCCAGCCCGAGCGGCTGCGGGCGCTGCTGCTCGACGAGCAGCGGCCGGTGCAGTTCGTCTTCGCCGGCAAGGCCCACCCGGCTGACGACCTGGGCAAGGAGATGATCGCCCAGATCGTGCGGTTCTCGCGCGACCCGTCGGTGCGGCACCGCTTCGCCTTCGTGGAGGACTACGACATCTCGGTGGCCCGCACCCTCTACCAGGGCAGCGACATCTGGTTGAACACCCCCCGCCGGCCCATGGAGGCCAGCGGGACCAGCGGCGAGAAGGCCGCCCTCAACGGCGCGCTCAACTGCTCGATCCTGGACGGCTGGTGGGACGAGATGTTCGACGGGCAGAACGGCTGGGCCATCTCCTCGGCCGAGGGCATCACCGACGTGGCCCACCGCGACGAGGTGGAGGCCAACAGCCTGTTCGAGATCCTGGAACGCCAGATCGTCCCTCTGTTCTACGACCGCAGCGCCGGGCGCTACCCGAGGGGCTGGGTGACCCGGATCCGATCGTCCATACGGTCGCTCGCCCCCAAGGTCATGGCGTCGAGGATGGTCCGCGACTACGTGCGCGAGATGTATGAGCCGACCGGGCGCCAGGCCGACGCCCTGTCGGCCGACGGCTACGCCCGGGCCCGGGCCCTGGCGGCGTGGAAGGCGCGGGTGGGGGCCGCCTGGTCGGAGGTGAAGATCGTCGACGTCGACGGCGCGGAGCTGTCCGGCATGGTCGATCTGGGCGGGTCCCGCGAGGTGACGGTATCGGTCGAGCTCGGGTCGCTCGGTCCGGACGACGTGGCCGTGGAGCTGCTGCACGGCCCGGTCGTCGGCGGCGATGAGATGACCGACCCGCAGATCGTGCGCCTGGCGCTGGATACCCGCGGCACCGCCCCGGGAGCATCGGGCGCTGCCGGCTCCCCGGCGGGCCCGGGTGCCTCCGAGGGCGAGGGGCGGGGCGGGGTGGTCCGCTACAGCGGGCGCTTTACCTGCGACCGGTCGGGGCGCCACGGTTACACGGTCCGGGTCGTGCCCGCCCATCCCGACCTGGTGCAGGCCGTCGAGCTGGGCTGCGTGGCCTGGGCGTGAACTGACCGGGGCGGGGCTGCGACGCCGGGGCCCCGAGGCGCCGTCGTGGGGCCAGGGTTCGGTCCTTCTGTGAGCGGCTTTTTTGACTTTGAGCGGTTTTACAAGCTTTTCATGAATTTCGGCTCACAGAAGGAATTCCCGCTCACAGATCCCGCCCCACCGTCCCACCGCTCCCGCCCCACCGCCCCCGGGCCCCGCGCCCCCGGGCCCCGCGCCCCGGGCCCCGCGCTCCCGGGCCCCGCGCCCCCGGGCCACCGGTGCCGATCTGGGGTCGGTAGCCGGTTCAACCGCCGGCGAGTAGCTCCGCCGCCGCGTCGTAGGGGTCCATCCGGCGGTCCAGGAGGGCGGCGGTGACGCGCTCGTAGGCCTCGCCCGACTCAGCGGAGCGGACATCGCGCTCGATGCTGGAGATCAGCACCCGGCGCAGCTCGTCCAGCAGCCGCCGGGTCCGCCGGCGCTCCAGCTCTCCGCCGCCGGCCAGGTGGGTGCGGTGGTCGGCGATGGCCGACCACAGCTCGGCGATCCCGTCCCCGCTGGCGGCGGAGGTCATCACCACGGGCGGCCGCCACTCCCCCATGGTCATGCTCATGTCCAGCATGGCCTCCAGATCCCGGCGGGCTTCGTCGGCCCCCGGACGGTCGGCCTTGTTGACGGCGAACACGTCGGCCACCTCGAGCAGGCCGGCCTTGGCGGCCTGCACGGCGTCACCCCAGCCGGGGTTGACCACCACCACGGTGGTGTCGGCGGCGCCGGCTATCTCGACCTCTACCTGACCCACACCCACCGTCTCGACCAGGATCAGGGACCGGCCGCTGGCTGCCAGCACCCGGATGGCCTCGGGGGCGGACAGGGCCAGGCCCCCCAGATGCCCCCGGGTGGCCATGGACCGCACGAACACCCCCTCGTCCAGGGCGTGGCTCTGCATGCGGATCCGGTCCCCCAGGATGGCTCCGCCCGAGTACGGGGAGCTGGGGTCGACGGCCAGCACGCCCACCAGCGAGCCGCCGGCCCGGGCCTCCCCGATGAGGCGGTCGGTGAGGGTCGACTTGCCGGCGCCGGGCGCCCCGGTGATACCGACCACGTGATCGGCCTGCCCGTCCGCGAAGCAGATCCGGCCCACCTCGCGGGCGTCGGCACCACCCCGCTCCACCAGCGACAGGAGCCGACCGAGCGCGGCGCGGTCCCCGGCCCGGGCGGCGGCCAGCAGCTCGGGGGGACGGCGGGAGCGGGACCCCCCGGCGGGCCCGGCGGACGGTGCGGGCGACGCCGATGGAGGCGTAACGCCGGATGGAGGCGTGACGCCGGATGGAGGCGTGGGGCCAGGGGAAGGCGTGGGCGCAGAAGACGGCGTCGGGGGGACCATGGCGTCGTCCAGTATGGCGAGTGGCCGGTCCTAGGCTCATACCCGTGCACGACGCGGAACACGTGGGAGAGGTGGGGAAGGTGCGGGACTTCGTCGATACCGGTCGCCTGATCGAGCTGACCAGGGCCCTGGTGGCCGTGGACACCCGCAACCCGCCGGGGAACGAGGCGCCGATCGAGGCGGTGGTGCGCGACGCCCTCGATGGCCGGCGACCCACCTGGACCACCGTCGAACCGAAGGAGGGCCGGCTGTCGCTGGTGGCCGAGCTGCCCCACCCCGACGGCCCGGACCCGGACCGGCCCACCCTGATCGTCAACGGGCACCTCGACGTGGTGCCGGTCAACGAGGCGGCCTGGAGCCACGACCCGTTCGACCCCCAACTGGTGGACGGAAAGCTGTACGGCCGGGGCACCGCCGACATGAAGGGAGGCATAGCCGCCGCCATCGCCGCCCTCGACGTCCTGGACCGTCAGGGCCGGGCCCCGGGCTGCAACCTGGTCTTCCACCTGGTAGCCGACGAGGAACGGGGCGGGCGTTGGGGCACCCAGGCCCTGCTCGAGGCGGGCCTGGTCCGGGGCGACGCCTGCCTGGTGCCCGAGCCAACCGACCTGGAGCTGTGCGTGGCCGAACGGGGCCTCTGGCAGGCCCGCATCCACGTGGCCGGCAAGCCGGGGCACGGCAGCCGGCCCCGTGAGGGGGTTTCGGCGGTGGAGCACGCGGCCCGGCTGGTGCTGGCCCTGCACGCCGCCGACTACGGCGGCGAGGAGCACCCCCTGCTCGGCAAGCCGACCGCCAACGTGGGGACCATCTCGGGGGGGACGACGTTCAACACGGTGGCGGAGGCGGCGGTCATCGGCCTGGACCGGCGGGTGCTGCCGGGGGCGACCGCCGAAGCCACGGAGGCGGAAGTGGCGGCCATGATCGAGAAGGCCGGTATCGAGGGCCTCCGCTACCGCTTCGATCTCGACACCTTCGGGGAAGCCAGCGAGATGGCCGCCGGCGACCCGTGGGTGAAGCTGGTCGGGACGTCCATCGCCAGAGTCACCGGCCGGGAGCCCGGGATCATCGGGATGAGCTTCACCACCGACGCCCGCTTCGTGCGCAACCAGGCCGGGATCCCGGCGGTGGTGTGCGGGCCGGGCGCCATCGACCAGGCGCACGGCGACGACGAGTACGTGGAGGTCGACCGGTTGGTCGACGCCGCGGCCGCCTTCGCCGAGCTGTACGCCGCCTACTCGGCGGCCGGCTGAGCCGGCCGGGACGGCCCGAGGGCACCCAGCCACTCCCCGACGTGGCCGGCCACGGCCTGGTCGGCGCCGCGCAGCGCGTGGTCCTTCCCCTCCACCCACCGGTGGCTCACCGACCCGGGTATCCGCGAGGTGGCGGACTCCAGCTCGGCCGGGCTGCCGAAGGCGTCCCGGGTGCCGGAGACGAACAGGCACGGCACCCGGATCTCCGGGAAATGCTCTGTGCGCAGCTTCTCCGGGCGGCCCGGCGGGTGCAGGGGGTAGCTGATGAGCACCAGGCCTACGGCCTCCGGGATCAGCCCCTCGGCCACCGCCATGGAGCACATCCGGCCGCCCATGGACCGGCCCCCCAGCACCAGGCGATCGCAGCGCGACGCCATCGACGCCGCCTCGGAGCGGACCGCCTCGATGAGCACCGGTGCCCGGTCCGGTGCCCGCCGGCCGGCCCGGCGGTACGGGAAGTCCATGCGCACGACCACCAGCCCGAGGGCCCCGGCGGCCCGGTCGACGGCCACCAGGCTGGGCTGGTCGCGGTCGGCCCCGGCGCCCGGGGCGAGCAGGAGACCGACGGTCAAACGAGGGCGCGCAGCATCTGGCGCAGCGCCTGGGCCTCGCGGGCGATGAGGTCCAGGTCCTCGCCGGTCTCGATGGCCGTCTGCAGCGTCCGGGCGTGGCTGCTGATCCGGAACCAGTCCACCTCGTCCATGCCCAGCAGCGGCGGTCCCGATGACCGCTCGATCCAGTCGAGGACGGCGTCCCGGCGGGCCTCGTCGGCGGGCTCCGACCCCAGCCGGCCGCACGCCGCGAACAACTCGGCCACCGCCTGGTAGCGGACCTCGTCGTCCTCGTCCGCCTCGTCGACGTCCACCCCCCGGACCTGGCCGAACAGCTCCTCGACCTCGTTCTCCCGGTCGGCCGGCACGATCAGCTCGGCGTCCTCCCACTCGTAGCCGATCCCGGCGTCATCGAGGAACACCCCGAGCTGGGCCCGCTGCTCGGGTAGCCACTCCGGCAGCTCGTACACCGTCTTCTCGCCAGCGCCAGCACCGCCACCAGCACCAGCACCAGCACCATCGCCGTCGGCAGGCGGCCCCCCGGAAGCCGCTCCATCCCCCACCCCGGCCCCGCCGGCCGCCGAACCCGACGAGCCCGCCGCACCCACCGGCCCAGCCGCACCCTCCAAGCCGGCCGCACCCTCCAAGCCGGCCGCGCCAGCCGAACCCGACGGCCCAGCCGAGCCCCCCGGCGCCCCGCCCAGGGCGGCCGCCCCCTCGGGGCCCAGGGCCACGGTCGATCCGGCCCGCGAGACCGGAGCCAGCAGCTTCTGCAGCACCGCCGCCTCGGCCCGGATCTGCTCGTCCAGGGCCTCCTCGGCGCCGAGCAGGGCCAACAACTTCCTGGTCACCCGGCCCACCGCCGTCCACGTGTCACCGTCCAGCGGTCCGTACCGGTCCGGGATGAACACGGCCGCCGACGCCTCGGCCACGTCGGCGTCGGCCTGCATGTCGGTCGGGTCCCGCTTCAGTCGGGCGGCGGCGTCGGCCAGCAGCCGGACGGCCGTGTCGATGGCCGGGTCGACCGGCTCGCCCTCCTCGTCGAGGCCGCCCGGGCCGCCCCGCCCCCCCAGGTCGCCCGGGCCGCCCCAGCCGCCGGACCCGTCCAGGTCGTCCAGCTCCCCGTCCCCGCCGAAGGCCGGATCGGCGCCCAGGTCGGCACCGTCGGCCAGCATGGCGACCAGGTCGTCCACCCGCTCCTCATCGGAGGCGTCGACCACCAGCTCCTCGTCCTCGAAGCGGTGGATGATCCCCAGGTCGTTGAGCCGGTCGATCAGCCGACCCCGGTCAGGCCCGGGCCACCCCTCGATGTTGTAGCCGACCTCCTCGTCCTCCGGTCCGGCGGCCAGCTGGGGCAGCGCCGACGGGACGAGCTTCTCGCGGCAGGCGTGGCAGCGCCCGCGGGAGGTCACCTCGTAGCCGCAGTTGCGGCAGTACCAGATCTTCGTCACGAGGAAAGGCTAGGGCGTGGGCTTCTTGGGCAGGATCGGGGCGTCGCGGCCCGTCCCCGTGGCCGCCGACCCCACCGCCTGGAGGGGCTTCTCGTTGATCTCGTGGTACTCCTCCTCCACGTTCACCGACCACACGTCGTGGTCGGCTCCGAAGAGGTTCTCCACGGTGAGCATGGCGGTGTACATGGAGTGGTCCTGGTTGTTGTAGCGGTGCATGCCGTTGCGGCCGACCGGGAACACGTTGGACGCGTTCTCCCGCAGCCAGGCCCGGATCCGGTCCACGTTGGCGGCGTAGTCCTTGTCGTAGTACGGGTAGGCCTTCGGCATCCGGACCACGTAGCCGGCCTCCACCTGGGACGGGTCGAGCAGGCCCAGACGGCCCAGCTCGTCCGCCCCCTGGGCGACCAGGTCGGCGTCGGAGGAGGTCCAGGCCGCGTCACCCTCCTCCACGGTGTACTCCAGGCCCAGCACGTTGCGCCCCTCCTTGACCAGGAACGGCGACCACGAGCCGAAATTCTGGATGCGCATGGTCTTGACGGTGGGGTCGTGGATGTAGATCCAGTTGTCGTCCCAGGGCACCGCCGACTCGGGCACCACCAGAGCCACGGTCAGGAAGTCCCGGTAGTACAGATCGTCGGCGGCCCGGCGCACCTCGGCGGGGACGGGCGGGTCGAAGGCCTGGACCAGTTGGTTGATGGGCATGGACGAGATCACCGCGGTGGCCGGGTACTCGGTGGAGCCGCCGTCGGACTCGGAGACCACCGCGGTGGCCCGGCCGCCCGAATGGCGGATGCTGGTCACCCGGGAGTTCATGATCACCTTGGTCCCGGCCTCCTCGACCAGGTCCCGGCAGCGCTCCCACATCATCCCCGGGCCGAGCCGCGGGTACTGGAACTCCTCGATGAGGGAGGTGATCTCCTTCTGGTTGCGCCTGGGCATCAGGGCGTTGACCACGGCCGACGCCAGGGACAGGTTCTTCACCCGCTGGGCGGCCCAGTCGGCGGGCATCTCGGCCGGCGGATGGCCCCACACTTTTTCCGTGTAGGTCTTGAAGAAGTGGTTGTAGAGGCGCGAACCGAACCGGGCGATCAGCCAGTCCTCGTACATGTCCTGGTGCTTGGGCGGCCGGATCCGGGCCCACACGTAGGAGATCACGCACCGGATGGCCTCCACCACGCCCAGGTTGCCCAGGGCGTTGGACGCCTTGAGGGGGTAGTCGTAGAACTTGCCCCGGTAGTAGATCCGGCTCTTGCGGGGCCGGAGCATGAAGTCCTCGTCGGGCAGCACCTCGTGCCAGAAGTTCTCGACCGGGGTCACCTTGGTGAAGAAACGGTGGCCGCCGATGTCGAAGCGCCACCCGTCGCGCTCCACGGTGCGGCTGATGCCGCCCACCACGTCGTCGGACTCCAGGACGGTAGACCGCCGTCCCCGCCGGCCCAGCTCGTAGGCCGCGGTCAGCCCGGCGGGGCCGGCTCCGATGATGACAACATCGTCAGCCAGGTCGGCCGGTTGGTCGCTCACACGCACTCCTTGCAGGTTCTCCATCTCGGCCTGACCCGCCTGCGTGCCGTCAGCCGACATACCGGGTCAGGTTCTCGTACTCGTAGAAGCGGGCTCCGTTGTTGCGCACCAGGGTGACTCCGGGATTGCGCAGGAGGTCCATCCAGCTCTTGAGATACCCACAGTCGCCACCGAGGCCCGGGTACCCGTCCCGCCACACCAACCACAGGGTACGGCCCTTCGGGACCCTGGCCAGGGCGGCCTGGGCGAATTGTGACACATCGGTGGACTGGATGGTCTTCTTGTAGTCCACCCAGTCGACCCGTTGCGGGCCGATGGCCCGGGGGAAGGTGAGCTGGTCCACGCCCGGCACCTTGAGCAGCCGGTCCACCGCCGGGCCAAGCTGGTCCGGGCAGTACACCACCACGTCGCCGGGCTGAGCCTGGGCGTTGAGCACCTGGGCGACCTGCACGGCCTGGGTGCGCGGAGCGGCGTTCTCGCTCTCACCGGTCAGGATGCCGGCCAGCACCAGCACGGCCAGGCACCCGGCCCGGAACCGCCGGCCCGGTATGACGGCCAGGCCGGTCGAGACGGTCAGCAGGAACAACGGGAGGACCACCGCGGTGTAGCGGGCCACGAAGGCGGCGCTGGCCAGCGCCCCGAGAGCCACCGCCACCACCAGCGTCCCCAGCCCGATCCCGACGAGCGGGGCCATGCCCGGGCGGGGCTTCAGCTCGAGCACCACCGCCGGGCCGGACGGCACCTGGCGGACCTGGCCCTCCCGGCCCTCCAGCTGGACCATGGTGCCCGGGGAGGCGGTGCGGCCGAAGGTTCCGAACAGGAAAAGGGCGAAGGTGGCGAACATGAGCAGCGTGCCCCAGGGGCCGCCGCCGGAGAAGTCGGCGAATACCTGCAGCAGATCCCCGGGGTTGGCCGACGCCGTCCACGGGGTACCGGTGTGGAGCGCCTGGAAGATGAAGATGGGGGCCCACGGCAGCCAGAACAGCCCGCCGATGACCATGGCCTTGAACGCCGGGCCGCCCCGACCGCTGACCCGGATCCGCCACAGCAGCCACAGCCCGGCCACCAGCGCCAGGTAGATGCCCCAGTAGTGGGTGTAGAGCAGGGCGGCGGTGGCCACACCCACCTCGACGGAGTGCCGCCGGGTGGGGTTCTCGTAGGCCCGGCTCAGGGCCAGGTAGCCGAGCAGCGACACCAGGATCATCTGCGAGTACATCCGGGTGTTGGTGGCGTAGTCGATGGCGAACGGGGAGCTCACGGCCAGGAAAAAGGTCACCCATGCGACCTTGCGCCCTCCCAGCCGGCGCCCGGCGATCCAGAAGACCGGGAGCGATACCACCGAGGTGACCCCCGACAATGCCCGCACGGCGAAGTCGCTCTGGCCGAACACATCCATCCAGAAGTGCAGGAGGACGTAGTAGAGGGGGGGCGCCCCGTCGTGGCTGAGCGCTCCGGGGATCTGGCTGATGGGCAGCCTGGCGATGTTGACGCTGATGGTCTCGTCCAGCCACAGGGCGCTCGGGGCGTAGAAGCGGAGGGCCACCCCGGCCACGACCGCGACGATGCCGGCGGCCACGAGGGCCGGGTGGACGCGGCGTTTCTCGCCGAGGAGGGTGTCGAGCAGCCCGGAGGTGAGGGGGGAAGGGCTGCTAGCCGTGGTTTGCACCGGGACAAATGCTATCCGTGCACGAGGGGCAGGTTCATATCGCCCCGGCAGGCCCCGCCGTCGGGTCACGGGCCGGGGGTTCCCGGGGGGTCCACCGACTAGATTCGCAGCGTGGAAGATCAATCCGGTCACCGTCCGCAGGCCCCTGACCGCAACCTGGCCATGGAGCTGGTGCGGGTCACCGAAGCGGCGGCCATGGCCGCCGCCCGCTGGTTGGGGCGGGGCGACAAGGAGGGGGCCGACGGCGCCGCCGTGGACGCCATGCGGATCGTCCTCGGCGGGGTTCCCATGGACGGGGTGGTCGTCATCGGCGAGGGCGAGAAGGACGAGGCGCCCATGCTGTTCAACGGGGAGCGCATCGGCGACGGCACCCCCCCGCTGGCCGACGTGGCGGTGGACCCCATCGACGGCACCACCCCGACGGCGCTGGGCCGGGGCGGGGCCCTGTCGGTGATCGCGGTGAGCGAGCGGGGCACCATGTTCAACCCGGGCCCGTGCGTGTACATGGAGAAGCTGGCGGTGGGTCCCGAGGCCGCCGGCAAGGTCAGCCTCGAGCAGTCCGCCACCGACAACATCCGGGCGGTGGCCGAGGCCAAGGGCGAGTCGGTCCGTGACGTCACCGCGGTCATCCTGGACCGGCCCCGCCACGCCGAGCTGATCGAGGAGGTGCGCTCCACCGGGGCCCGCATCCGGCTGATCACCGACGGCGATGTGGCCGGGGCCATAGCCACCGCCTGGCCCGAGTCGGGGGCGGACATCCTGCTCGGCATCGGCGGCACGCCCGAAGGGGTGATCGCAGCGGCTGCCCTCAAGTGCATGGGCGGCGAGCTGCAGGGCCGGCTGTGGCCGCGCGGCGAGGCCGAGCGGGCCGCCGCCGTGGACCAGGGTTACGCGCTGGAACGGGTGCTGGGGCTCGACGATCTGGTCGAGGGGGACAACTGCTTCTTCGCCGCCACCGGCATCAGCGACGGCGAGTTGCTGCGAGGGGTGCGCTACGACTCCCGGGGGGCGTTCACCGACTCCCTGGTGATGCGCTCCAAGTCAGGGACGGTGCGCCGGGTCGACGCCCGCCACCGGCTCAAGAAGCTGGCCGGCTACTCGTCCGTCCCGTTCGAGTAGCGCGCCTCCCCGCTGGGCACGCTCCACCGGCTCACCGACCGGTAGAAGCCGGCCGGCCCCTCGGCCTGCAGGGCCGGGTGGTCCCACCCGGCCCGCCGGGCGGCCGACTCCAGGTGGGCCAGGACCTGGCTGCCGATGCCCTGGTTGCGGTGCCCGTCGCCGACCCAGACCCCCACGTGGGGCCCGGAGCGGTCCGCCCACACCGCCCCGGCAGCCACCGCCTCCCCCTCCCGGCGGGCGGTGATCACCACCGACAGTGGCCGGCGGCAGGGCCGCTCCAGCCGCTCGGCGATCTCCGGGTCGAGCAGGCGGCCGGCGGTCAGCTCCAGGACCAGGCCGCCGGTACCGACCCGGGCCGGCCGGCCCAGGGCGGCGTCCGCCCACGGGGCCCACACCCGGCCCGGTCCCTCCTCGAGCAGGACCACCCGGTCGACGTCGGCCACCACGGCGTAGTCCGCCAGGGCGGTCACCGCCGCCTCGATCCGGGCTTCGGGCGCCCCGTCGGCCAGGGTCAGGTGCGGCACCCACGGCCATGACAGGCTGCGCTCGAGCGGGGGCGCGAACACCGCGTCGCGCAGCCGGCGCAGCCGCTCCAGGTCGCCGCCGACGGTCAGGTACAGCACCGGGTTCACCGGCAGGAAGGTGGTGGGCCGGCCGAAGGTGAGCCGTAGGGGGCCGGGCTGGTCGGCGGCCGCCTGGCGCAGCCGGCGCAGGGCGGCGGGAACCTCGGCGGCCCGGACGTTGACCGGGGGGACCAGGGTGACGTGCGGGGGGATACGGGCCAGGCCGGGGTCGCCGACCGCCCGGCGCAGCCCCTGCACCTCGTCGGCCACCGGCGGGTCCAGGACCAGGGCCACCCCCAGTCGCCGCCGGTTGGAGCGCATCCCGAGAGTCTAGGATTGGGGGGTGAGCGACGACCGTGCCGTGTTCGAGGACGGGGAGCTGTTCGGCATCATCGACCGGGAACGGCACCGCCAGAACACCACCCTGCAGCTGATCGCCTCCGAGAACTTCACGTCCCGGGCGGTGATGGCCGCCACCGGCTCGGTGCTGACCAACAAGTACTCGGAGGGCTATCCGGGCAAGCGCTACTACGGCGGCAACGCCATCATCGACGAGGCCGAGGACCTGGCCCGCCGGCGGGTGTGCGAGCTGTTCGGGGCCGAGCACGCCAACGTCCAGCCCCACTCCGGGGCCAACGCCAACCTGGCCGCCTATCTGGCCGTGCTCGACGCCGGCGACACCGTGCTGGGTATGCGCCTGGACCAGGGCGGGCACCTGACCCACGGATCGCCGGTCAACGTCAGCGGCCGGTTCTACAACTTCGTCTCCTACGGGGTGACCGACAGCGACGAGCGGCTGGACCTGGACCAGCTGGCCGAACTGGCCGCCGCCCACCGGCCCAAGCTGATCGTGGCCGGGGCCACCGCCTACCCCCGGATCATCGACCCCGAACCGATCCGGCGCATCGCCGACGAGGTGGGGGCGCTGTTCATGTTCGACGCCGCCCACATCGCCGGCCTCATCGCCGGCGGGGCCCATCCCAACCCGGTGGGCATCGCCGACATCGTGACCTTCACCACCCACAAGACCCTGCGCGGGCCCCGCGGCGGGTGCATCCTGTGCCGGTCCGACCTGGCGGCGGCCGTCGACAAGGCGGTGTTCCCCGGCCTGCAGGGCGGCCCGCTCGAGCACGTGGTGGCGGCCAAGGCGGTGGCGTTCCGGGAGGCCGCCCAGCCGGACTTCCGCGACTACGCCGCCCAGATCGTCCGCAACGCCCGGGCCCTGGCCGAGGGGCTGGCCGGCGAGGGTTTCAGGATCGTCTCCGGTGGCACCGACAACCACCTGATGCTGGTCGACCTGCGGCCCTTCGACGCCGAGCTGACCGGCAAGAAGGCCCAGGAGGCCCTGGACCGCAGCGGCATCACCCTCAACAAGAACACCATCCCGGGCGATCCCCGCTCCCCGTTCGTCACGTCCGGCCTGCGCATCGGCACCCCGGCGGTGACCACCGCCGGCATGGGCGAGGCGGAGATGGCCGACGTCGCCCGGCTGATCGGCCGGGTGCTGCGCCGGCCCGACGACGAGACCGAGTCGGCGGCGGTGCGCGACGAGGTCGCCGTCCTGTGCTCGAAGTTCACGCCCTACCCCTGATTCTGATTCGTCCCTAGGAGTTCCGGATCAACGGTTACGCCGACTACGCGGTAGTAGCAGGAGTCGCCGCCGTAGTCACCTGGCTGGCCACCTTCGTGGTCCGCCGGCTGGCCGCCAGGTTCTCCCTGATCGTGCTGCCCGACGCCCGCCGGGTGCACGAGCGGCCCACGCCCACCGTGGGCGGGGCGGCCATGTACGTGGGCCTGCTGGCCGCCATGATCGTGGCGTCGCAGCTGCCGGCCCTGTCCCCGCTGTTCCGGGGCAGTTCCGACCCGCTGGGGCTGGTGCTGGCCGCCTCGGTCATATTCGCGGTGGGGATGGTGGACGACCTGCGGGAGATGTCCGCCCCGGCCAAGCTGTCGGGCCAGATCCTGGCCGGCACGGTGCTGTACCTGTTCGGGGTGGACATGCTGTTCTTCCGGGCCCCGTTCATGGGCACGGTGGTGCTGTCCGCCGACCTGATACCGGTGATGACGGTCATCTGGGTGGTGGGCATGGCCAACGCCGTCAACCTGGTGGACGGCCTCGACGGCCTGGCCGCCGGGATCGTCGGCATCGCCGCCGCCGCCTTCTTCTTCTACTCCCACCAGCTGGTGGCCGCCGGCACCATACAGCCGGGCAGCGGCCCGTTGTTCTGCGTGATCGTGGCCGGGATGTGCGTGGGCTTCCTGCCCCACAACTTCCACCCGGCCCGGATCTTCATGGGCGACGCCGGGGCCCTGCTGCTCGGGCTGATGATGGCGGCGTCGACCATGTCGGTGGTCGGCCAGACCGATCAGGACTTCAGCGGCCGGACCTACTTCTTCTTCGCCCCGGTGGTGATCCCGTTCCTGATCCTGGGCATCCCCATCCTCGACACCGCCTTCGCCATCATCCGGCGGGCCGGGAAGCGGATGAACCCGGCCATGGCCGACAAGAACCACCTGCACCACCGGCTGATGCGCCTCGGCCACGGCCAGACCCGCTCGGTGCTGATCCTGTGGACCTGGACCGCCCTGCTGTCGGGGCTGGTGCTGTACCCGTCCTACTTCAAGGGCGGCCTCAGCATCGTCCCGTTCGGGATCGCCGCCCTGGCCGTGGC
>DASSZD010000004.1:0-29853 GCA_035702985.1 Acidimicrobiales bacterium | reverse complement strand
GCCACCGGCTGGGCGCTCTGCTCCAGGGACAGCCCCCGGGTCTCGTGGCCCATGGCCAGGGCCACCCCCGAGGCGGCCAGAGCCACCACCCCCACCAGCATGTAGACCGAGCTGACCCCCAGGTGGTCGAGCAGGACGGGGATCAGGGCGGGGCCGAGCACCCCCGATATGAGCCGGCCGAACCCCTCGGTGGTGGAGGTGCCCCAGCCCCGGATCTCGGTGGGGTAGCTCTCCGCCGTGTAGGCCTTGACGGCCGGGTCGACGCCGATCCCCAGGAACGACATGACGCAGCCCAGGATCAGGACCAGCGCCGCCCCCCGGGCGAACCCGAACGCCACCGATGCCACGGCCGCCAGGGCGGTGAAACCGACGATGACCGGCTTGCGGCCCCAGCGTTCCACTACCCACGACTCGAACAGCTTGCCCGGTATGGACACCGCCACGATCACGGCGGTGAAAGCGAACGAGGAGGTCAAAGTGAAGCCCATCTTGCTGACCACCGTCGGCATGAAGGTCTGTATCGAGTAGAAGATGAAGAAGGTGCCGCCGAAGGTGGCCCACAGCATCACCGACCGGCGCCGGAACGGCGGTTGGAACACCGCCCGGGCCGAGGCGGCCACCGGTTGGGACCGGGGGAGGCTCGTCGCCGGTAGCGGGGGCAGCGGCCGCCCGGTGTGCCGCTCGGCCCGCTGCTCCATGCCCCTCAGCACGGTGTCGGCCTGCGCCCACCGTCCCCTGGACTCCGACCAGCGGGGCGACTCGGGCAGGAACCGCCAGGCCAGCAGGGCGAACAGGGCGGGGATGCCGCCCAGCAGGAACATCACCCGCCACCCGGTGGTGTCCTCGACGGTCGGGATCAGCGCCATGGCGAGCAGCGGGGACACGAAGTAGCCGACCGACAGGAACGAGTCGGCCAGGCCGGTCAGCCGGGCCCGCCGGGACGGGGCGCACAGCTCGCTGGCGTAGATGTAGGGCAGGGGGAAGACCGCCCCCATGGCCAGGCCGGCCAGGACCCGGAGGGTGACCACGGCGGCCAGCGACGGGGCCAGCCCGGTCATGAACGTCAGGACCGAGTAGGCCAGGGTGCCGGCGATCAGCACCGGCTTCCGGCCGAAGCGGTCGGCCAGGCGCCCGGCCGGGACGATCCCTATCACGATGCCGGCGTTGGCGGCGATGGACACCACCGACTTCATGCCCGTCGACAGGTGGTACTGGTGGGTCAGGGAGGGCAGCACCGCTCCGGTCAGGCCGATGTCGTAGGACTCCACGAACCACGACAGGAACAGCAGGGCCAGCATGGCCACCAGCCACGGGGTGGTGGGCAGCCGGTCGAGGCGCGCCGCGGCGGTGACTGGCCCGGGGGCGGCCTCTGTCACGTCCTGTCTCATCGGGCGACCTCCTCGAACCGATCCCACCTCGAACGGGGCCCAGTCGCCCACCGTGTCATGTCCGCCACTCTGCAAGGTCAACCTTTGCTACGACGAAGGTGTCGCTGTGAGAATCCTGAGATCCGGGAGGCGACACCCCGGTTAGATACCCTAGTCAGGCCGAATTGCCCTCCCGGTGACCTGTGGAGCGTTCAGCCGGCCAGCTGGCCGAGGACCACGGTGACGTCACGGCGATTGCCGGACTGGTCGACGACGGTCAGCGTGGTCCGCTGGCCTGGGGCCAGCTGGGCCAGGGCGGCCTGCAGGTCGGCCAGGTTGGTGACCGGGGTGGATCCCACGGCGGTGATGACGTCGCCGGCGACGATCCCGGCGGCGGCGGCCGGGCCGGACGCGTTGACCCCGACTATCTGCACGCCGGCGGGGTTACCGCTGCTGCCGACGGCATCGGCCGCGGAGATGCCCAGAGCGGCCCGGCCGCTGCGGGTGACCCGGCCGGAGTCGATGAGCTGGGGGACGATCAGTTTCACCGTGTCGGAGGGGATGGCGAATCCGATGCCGGCCGCCGCGCCGCCCCCCTGCTGGTTGACCGCGGCCAGGGTCGGGATGCCGATGACGTCGCCGTTCAGGTCGGCCAGGGCGCCGCCGCTGTTGCCGGGGTTGATGGCGGCGCTGGTCTGGATGGTCGACGCCAGCGTGACCCCGTTGCCCTCGCTCACCGGCCGGCCGTTGTAGCTGATGATGCCGTCGGTGACCGAGCTGCTCAGGCCCAGCGGGTTGCCGATGGCCAGCACGATGTCGCCCACCTGCAGGGTCCGGGATTCGCCGAAGGTGGCCGGTGACAGGTCCCGGGCCCCCTGCACCCGGATCACCGCCAGATCGTCGGGGGCGTACACGCCGACGACTGTCGCCGGCACGGTCTGGCCGGACAGGAACCGCACCGTGAAGCTGGTGGCGGTGCCCACCACGTGGGCGTTGGTGACGATGTCGCCCCGGGTGTCGTACACCACGCCCGATCCCAGCCCCTCGGAGGTGGAGATCTGCACCACCTCGGGGCGGACCCTGGCCACGACCTTCACGTAGGTCTGCTCCAGGTCGGCCGCCGACTGGGCCGCCGCCGGCTTGACGGTGGAGGTGGTGGACGGACCGGTCCCCCCCGAGCGGTGCGACGTCGAGGTGCACCCGGCGACGGCCACCACGATGGCCGCCGCCACGCCGACGTCGGCCGCCCGCCGCCACCCGCCCGCCGGCCGGCGGTACGCCCGTGGGGCCCGGGACCGGCCCGGGAGCGGGGGTCGGGGGGCCCGGCTCACTGCGGCCCCACCGGGACGGGCACATCCGGCTCGGTCAGCCGGCCGTGGTCCAGGACCACCCGGCGGCGGGCCCGGGCGGCCACGTCGCGGTCGTGGGTGACCATCAGCACGGCCATCTGCCGGTCGGCCATGTGACGCTCGACCAGGGCGACCAGGCGTTGCACCTGGGCCGGGTCGAGGCTGCCGGTGGGCTCGTCGGCCAGGAGCACCTCCGGGTCGTTGACCAGGGCCCGGGCTATGGCGGCCCGCTGCCGCTCGCCGCCGGACAGTTGCGGGGGTTTCCGCCCCTGCTGCTCGACCAGGTCCACGTCGTGGATCAGGGCGTCGATCCGCGCCGCCCGGGCCCGGCGGCCGAGATGGGTGCCGTACATGGCCACCTCCAGGTTCTCCCGGATGTCGAGGTGGGGGAGGAGGTTGTGCAGCTGGAACACGATCCCCACGGACCGGCGCCGGTAGGCGTCCACGTCGGTGTCGGCCAGGTCCCTCCCCCGGTACAGGACCCGGCCGGAGGTGGGGGTCTCCAGGGCCGCGAACAGCTGCAGCAGCGTGGACTTCCCGGCCCCGGACGGCCCGGTGACGGCGGTCCATTCACCGGGGCGCAGGTCCAGGTCCACGGAGTCCAGGGCCCGGTGGCCGGACACGAACTCCTTGGTCACCTGCCGGGCGCTGAGCAGGGGGGTCTCGTCCATGGTCATTCCCTCCGCAGGGCGTCGCCGGGTCTGAGGAACGCCGCTCTCAGGCACGGGTACAGGGCGGCCAGCAGCCCGATACCCACCGCGCTGTACAGGGCGATGAGGAACGTGGACGCCGAGTACTGCGGCTCCAGCAGCCCCTGCAGCGATGACAGGTGGGCCAGCGCGGCGGTGAGCAGGAAGGCCAGGGCCACGCCCCCCGCCGCCCCCAGGATGCTCATGCCCAGTGCCTCGCCCATGACCAGGCTCACCAGTCGCTGCCGGCTCCAGCCCAGGGCCCGCAGCAGGCCGAACTCCCGGATCCTCTCGATGAACGACAGGAGCATGGTGTTCATGACGATGATCACCCCGATCAGCAGGGCGATGCTGGTCGCCCCGGTCCGGGCGGCGTTGAGGAACGTGATGTTCCGGTCCACCCGGCCGTACTCGCTGGCCAGCCGGACCGTCGCCAGGTTGGGGTGCTCGGACTCGATGCGGTGGCGCACCGCCTCGATCGACGTGCCCGGCGTGACCTTGACGGCGATGAGGGTGACGGTGCCGGGCTTGCGTTCCGCCGCCTGGAGCGGGATCAGCGGCAGCATCGACGCCTCGTCGCCGAACACCTGCTTGATGGAGTACAGGCCCACCACCCGGAAGGTGGAGTGGTCGAAGCTGATGGTGTCGCCGACGTGCTTGTGCAGGGAGTCGGCTGCCTGCCAGCCCAGCATGATCTCGTCGGGCGCCAGCGCCCCGTACGGCCGGCCGGTCAGCACCTGCACCCCGAAGGTCTGCAGGGCGTTCGGGCTGACCCCGATCTCCAGGAACACCGGGTGGGAGGCGTCCAGCCTGGTGGTGGTGACCAGCACCCCGACGGCGCTCTGGACGCCGGGGGTGGAGGTGATCTGGGCCACCTGGGTTTCGGTGACCACGCTGTTGAGCAGGTCCGGGGCCCCCTTCTGGGCCACCGTGAAATCGGCGTTGCCGGTCTGGAGGACCGAGGCGGCGGACTTCTGCAGGCTGTCGGTGACCACCGTCAGGGTCACGATGGCCATCACGCTTATGGCCACCGCCGCCGCGGTCAGCCCGGTGCGCACCTTCTTGGTCTCGAGGTCGCGGAAGATCAGCCGCAGGAACGACAGCCCGCCCCGGCGACGGCGTCGGTCGACGATCATGAATGCTGCCTGCGGGCCCGGACGATGACGGCGCCCAGTACCACCATGGCTGCTGCCCAGAAGAGCAGAACCGCCAGCCAAGCCTCGTTCATCCCGTTCGCCTCCCGGCGCGTCCGATGAACGGATTGTGGGCCCGCCGCACCGACCCGCGGCAGGGCCGGTGGTCACAGTGCCGGATTCCGGTCCGGGGTGAGGGGACGTTCGGCTCTACACGGGTCGCCCGCCCGGCCCGTAGCGTCGATCGGACAGCCCGCCCCCACCGGCCCGCCCGCCCCCCGGGGCGGACCGGTGGCCGGGCGGCTGGGGCCCGGCCCCGGTGGGCGGCCTACTGGCCCAGGATCCATCCCTTCGGGCCGGCCAGGGCCGCCGCCTCCCTCGGGCCCCACGAGCCCCTGGGGTAGATGATCGGCTGCGGGCGATCGCCGAGCAGGCCGCCCGCCACCTCCCACACGTGGCGCAGGCCGTCCGGCCGGGTGAACAGGGAGCGGTCCCCCAGCAGCACGTCGTGTATGAGGCGGGAGTAGGCGGGCAGGGCCGGCGTGTGGAACGCCTGCCCGAACGGCAGCCGGGCCGACGCCGGGGCCAGGTCCCCGGTCGGTCCCGGCTTCTTGGTCACCAGGGACAGGTCGATCTCCCCGTCGCCGGACAGCTCGAAGCTCAGCGTGTTGGCCCCCATGGGGAGGCCGGCCATGGTCTCGGCCGGTTCCTTGAACCGGATGCTCACCCGCTGGTGGCTCTCGGCCATGCACTTGCCGGTGCGGAGCAGGAACGGCACCCCCTTCCAGCGGTCGTTGTCCACCCACAGGCGGGCGGCCACGAACGTCTCGGTGCGCGAGTCGGCGGGGATCCCCTCGGTGTCGCGGTAGCCCTCGTACTGGCCGACCACCACGTCCTCGTAGGTGAGCGGGCGGAAGCAGCCGATGACCTCCTCCCGGGCCCGGGCCACGTGCTCGGGATCCAGCGACTCGGGGGTGCGCATGGACACCTCACCGGCCAGCTGGAACAGATGGGTGACCAGCATGTCCAGGATGGCCCCGGTGGAGTCGTAGAACCCGGCTCTCATCCCCACGTCCAGGGTCTCGGGGACGTCGATCTGGACGCTCTCGATGTGCTCGCGGTCCCACACGCTGGAGAACAGCCCGTTGCCGAAGCGGGCCACATGGATGGACTGGGTGGCCTCCTTGCCGAGGAAATGGTCGATCCGGTAGATCTGCTGCTCCTCGAACACCGAGTGGGCGGTGTGGTCCAGATCCCGGAACGACTCCAGGGAGGTCCCGAACGGCTTCTCGTAGACCACCCTCGACCTCTCGGCCAGGCCGTGCTCGCCGATGCCCTCGGTCAGCTTCTCGAACGCCGAGGGCGGCACCGCGAAGTAGTGCACCAGCTGGGCGTCGCCGCCCAGCTCCGCCTGGGCCTCGCCCAGCACGTCCAGCAGGCTGCCGGGGTCGTCGGCGTCGAAGCCGCCGCCGGCGAAACGAAGCCGGGACCGGAACTCCTCCCACGGGCCTTCCGACGGCTTGGGCCCGAACTCCTCGAGGCTCCGGCGTACCCGGTCCTGGAAGTTCTCGTGGGACACGTCCCCCCGGCCGTTACCGACCAGCCGCCAGTCCTCGGGCAGCAGCCCGGCCTGGGCCAGCCGGAAGAACGCCGGGAGCACCAGCCGGTGGGCCAGGTCGCCGGTGGCGCCGAAGAGCATGAACACCGTCGGTGCGGGCACCAGGCGGTCGTCGGGCATGAGAGTCTCCTTGGTCGATTGCGAGCTTCGGGCCCGTCGGGGTCGCGCCGCTTGGGTCATACCCACCTCGGCCGGATCCAGCGCCGGAGGCGGTCCCTACACTGGCCGGATGCGCCGGCCGCCCCGACCTCGATGACCGAGGCCGATCTGTGGACCACGGGCGTGTCCCCCGACGGGCGGGCCGTGGCCCGGGAGGATTCCGGCCGGGTGGTCTTCGTGGCCGACGCCCTGCCCGGCGAGCGGGTGAGGGTGGCCATCGGATCCGAACGGCCCACCTACGCGTCCGGGACGGTGCTGGAGGTCCTGGAGGCGTCCCCCGACCGCCGGGAGGCCCCGTGCCGCCACGTGGCCGAGGGGTGCGGCGGCTGCCGGTGGCAGCACGTGGCGATCGACGCCCAGCGCCGGCTCAAGGAGGACATCGTCACCGATTCTCTCAGGCGCATCGGGGGCGTGGCGTCACCCCCGCTGCGGCCCACGGTGGCCCTCGAACCGTGGTCGTACCGGACCACGCTCAGGGCGGCGGTGCTCGACGGCCGGGCGGCGCTGCGCCGGGCCGGCTCCAACCAGCCGGTGGGGGTGGACGGCTGTCTGGTCGTCCACCCGCTGCTCTCCGACCTGGTCGCCGGCCGGCGCTACGACGGGGCCGAGGAGGTCATACTGCGCTGCGGGGCCCGGACCGGGGAGAGGATGGCCGCCCCGCTGCCCGCCGGGGTCCCGGTGGACGTCCCGGCCGACGTGCGTCCCGACTTCTTCCACGAGCAGGCGGCCGGCCGGGCCTGGCGCATCTCGGCCCGCTCGTTCTTCCAGACCCGCCCCGACGGGGTGGACGCCCTGGCCCGGCTGGTGCTGGACGCCGCCGCCAACGATCCGGCACCCGGGTCGGGCGACGCCCTGGACCTCTACAGCGGGGTGGGACTGTTCGCCGGGTTGCTGGCCGACCGGGGTTGGCGGGTCACCGCCGTGGAGGGGGCGTCGGCCTCGGTGGCCGACGCCCGCCACAACCTGCGCCACCTCGGGGTGCGGGTGGTCCGGGCCGACGTGACCGGCTGGCGGCCCGGGCCGGCCGGGCTGGTGGTGGCCGACCCCAGCCGCAACGGGCTGGGCCGCCGGGGGGTGGAGGTGGTGACGGCCAGCGGGGCCCGGAGGGTGGTGCTGGTCAGCTGCGACGCCGCCAGCCTGGGACGCGACGCCGGGCTGCTCGAGCGGGCCGGCTACCGCCTGACGGCGGTGACCCCGGTGGACCTGTTCCCTCACACCCCCCACGTCGAGGTGGTCACGGTGTTCGACCGCCGGCCCGACCCCGGGCCCGGGTAGGCCGCCGGGCCCGGGTGGGACGACGGTTGCGGGCATCAGGCCGGCGGCCCGCTGCCCAGGTCGACGGTGGTGGTGTGGGACTGGCCGGACTGGTCGGTCCAGGTCAGCTGGACCCGGTCCCCGGGCCGGTCCTGGGCGATGGCCTGGCTGAGGGCGTCCGGTGAGGAGATCGCCTGGCCGTTGACCGCGGTGATGGTGTCACCGGCCGCCAGCCCGGCCCGGGCCGCCGCCCCTCCCGACACCACCCCGCTGACGCCGACCCCGCTGACGGTGGCCCCGCCCGACGCCGACCCGGTCGATCCGCCCGGGTAGCCGTACCCCGAGCCGCCCGAGCCGGAGCTGTAGCCGCCCGGATCGAAGCCCCCGAAGCCCCCGAAGCCCCCGGGTGTGCCCGACGAGGGGGCGGTGTTGGCCGCCGAGATGCTGACCCCCAGGAAGGCGGTCGGGCCGACGTGGACCGTGGAGGAGGACCGGCCGGCCTGGATCTGGTGGGCGATGCCGAGGGCCGTGTCGATGGGGATGGCGAAGCCGGCGCTGGCCTGCGACTGCAGTGAATAGGTGGACGAGGCGGCGGTGTCCATGCCGATGACCTGGCCGGCTTCGTCCACCAGGGGGCCGCCAGAGTCGCCCGGCTGGACGTCGGCGTCGACCTGGATGAGCCCGGTCAACTGCTCGCTGGTGCCGGTCAGGCTGTCACTGGCGGTGATGGCCCGGCCCAGGGCGGTGACCGACCCGCCGGCGGCGCTGGGCGTCCCGCCCGCCCCCCCGGCGTTGCCGATGGCCACCACCGGCTGGCCGACCTTGACCGCCGAGGACTGGCCCAGCCGGGCGGTCTGCAACCCCGAGGCGCCCTGCAGCTTGATCACCGCCACATCGGCGCTCTTGTCGTAGCCCAGCACGTTGGCCTGGTAGGTGCGGCCGTTGCCCAGGTCCGTGACCGAGATAGAAGTGGCACCGTTGATGACATGATTGTTGGTCAGCACCACGCCGTTGGAGCTCAACACGATGCCGGTGCCGGCGCCCGAAGCGCTCTGGTAACCGAAGTTGGTGTTGATGTCGACCAGGGCCGGGTCGACCTTGGAGGCGATGCCCGAGACGTCCGCCGGGGCCCCGGCGCCCGCCGAGGTCCCGCCGGTGGAACCGCCGGCCGGGGCCGAGCCCGACCCGTCATAGGGAGAGGCGCCGGAGGGCCCGCCGTAGAACGGGGACCCGCCGCCCAGGCTGGAGGACCCCGACGACCCGGAGCCGCCCACCCCCGAGGGCGACGACCCCGTCGACCCGGACGGGCCCGACGCCAGGGCCGAGGCCCGGGCGCCGGAGGCGGGCCAGAGGTAGTGCCCGGCGGCCACGCTGGCGGCCGTGGTGCCGGCCACCAGGATGGCGGCCACGGCGGGGGTGGCCCGGTGCCGGCGCCGCCACCCGGTGCCGCCGGAAGGGGGGCCGGCGGGGGGCGGGCCGGCCGGCGGTGCCGGCGGTACGGAGGCCCAGGAGTCGGGATGCGGCTGTTCGCTGGAGTAGGTCACCGTCTGATCCTTCGGTAGTCCGATCGATCTCTCTGCCAACCAGGATCCCCGCCGCTCCTGTGAGGTGTCTGGGACCGGATTGAGAAGTTCCTGAACCGCGGCGGTCCCTTAGGCTGCGGCCATGACCGACGACGAGGTGCCCCGGTACCTGGCCGGCCTGGGGATCCCGGGGATCGTGGACGCCCACGTGCACTTCCTCCCGGACCCGGTGCAGCAGGCGGTCTGGCGGTGGTTCGACGGCCTCACCCCGGCCTGGCCGGTCACCTACCGCCTCACCGCCGAGGAGAGGCTGGTCACCCTGGCCTCGGTCGGGGTCCGCCACCACACCGCGCTGGCCTACGCCCACCGGCCCGGGATGCTGCGCTTCTTGAACGACCACACCCTGGGCCTGGCGTCGAGCGAGACGGCGGTGATCCCGACGTTCACCATCTACCCGGAGGAGGGCGTGGCCGCCGAGGTCCGGCGCTGCCTGGGGCTGGGCGGCCGGTGCGTCAAGGTGCACCTGCAGGTGGGCGGCTTCGACGCCACCGACCCGCTCCTGGAGGGGGCGTGGGCCCTGCTGCAGGACGCCGGCACCCCGGTGGTCCTCCACGCCGGGGCGGTGGCCGACGGCTCGGGCAACGAGGAGTGGTGCGGACCCGGACCGGTCCGCAGACTGCTGGACCGGTGGCCGGACCTGCGACTGGTGATCGCCCACATGGGCGCACCCGACTTCGAGCAGTTCATGGAGGTGGCCGGCGACCACCCGTCGGTGTGGTTCGACACCGCCATGGTCTTCACCGACCCGCCCTACCTGTCGGAGTTCCCCCCGGCTCTGCTGGGCCGGGTCGGACAGATGGGGGACCGGATCGTCTTCGGCTCCGACTTCCCGACCATCCCGCACGCCTTCGCCGCCCAGGTCGCCGGCCTGGCCGGGCTGGGTTTCGGCGACGACTGGATGCGGCGGGTGCTGTGGCACAACGGGATGAAGCTGTTCTCGCTGCAGTGACCCCCACGCGCTGATCCCCGCCGGGGGCCGGCGGGGATCACACGGGGAACAGCTGGTCAGGTCAGGCCATGCCGTCGAGGGTCTTCATGTCGCCCTCGGACAGGTCGATGGAGGCGGCCTCCATGTTGTCCTCCAGGTGGGCCACGCTCGACGTGCCGGGGATGGGCAGCATGACCTTGGAGCGGTGCAGCAGCCAGGCCAGGGCCAGCTGGGACGGGGACGCCCCCTTGCTCTGGGCCATCTCCCGGAGCGGGCCGTCCTGGCGGGCCAGGTCGCCGGTGGCCAGCGGGAACCACGGGATGAACCCGATGCCGTTGTTCTCGCAGTACTCGAGCAGGCTCTCGGCCTTGCGGTTGGTCAGGTTGTACAGGTTCTGCACCGACGCGATGGTGGTGATCTTCTGGGCCTGCTTCAGCTGATCGACGTCCACCTCCGACAGGCCGATGTGGCCGATCTTGCCCTCGGCCTGCAGCTTCTTCAGCTCCCCGACCTGGTCCTCCAGCGGCACCTGCGGGTCGATGCGGTGCAGCTGGTACAGCTCGATGCGCTCGAGGCCCAGGTGGCGCAGGGACAGCTCGCACTGCTGGCGGAGGTACTCGGGCCGCCCGACCGGATGCCACTCGCCGGGGCCGGTCCGGGTGAGGCCGGCCTTGGTGGCGATGGTCAGGTTGGCCGGGTAGGGGTGGAGGGCCTTCTTGATCAGCTTCTCCGACACGAACGGACCGTAGGAGTCGGCGGTGTCGATGAAATCGACGCCCAGCTCCACCGCCCGGCGGAGAACCCGGACGGCTTCATCCGGGTCGGCGGGGTCGCCCCACACGCCCTGGCCGGTGAGCTGCATGGCGCCGTATCCCAGCCGGGTGACGGTACGGGTACCGCCCAGATCGAAGGTTCCGGATCGACTGGCTAGGTTCGCACTCATATCTTTAGTGCTAACCAGGAGGGGCCGGACTCAAACGGGGGGCAGGTCCCGGCCGGGCTACGCCTCGGCGTCGTGGTCGGGCGAGGCCAGGAACTCGTAGTGGGGGTTGATCATGGCCAGGCGGCCACGGGACTCGGCCACCGTGCCCTCCACCACGATGCGCCTGCCCGGCGTCAACCCGGCGATCTGGCGGCGGCCGTGGAACGCCACGGTCAGGTTGCTGTGGTCGTCGGTCAGCTCCACCCGCAGCGAGGCGGTGTCGCCCCACGGCTGGACCGTGACCGACTTGACCCGCCCGGCCACCTTGGCGGCCTGGCGGGGCTTCAGGTCGCCGATCGGGGTGGCGCCCCGGACCCCGGCCAGTATCTCCTCGTCGAATTTTTCCTCGGCCTTCTCACCGTCGCGGACAGGGGGCTTGGCGGGCGCACCGGGCGTGCGCAGCTCCCTCAGCTCGCCCCGCACGTCGAAGGGCACGATGGTGGCGTTCACGTGGTCGAGCTGGCCGATGGCGGTGGCTATGCGCTCCCCGGTGGAGCTGTGCAGGATCCGGCCCAGGCCGAAGCCGTAGGCCCTCCGGGGCATCAGCACCGTCACCTCGGTCCGGCCGTCGGCCACCGCCTCGGCCACTATCTCCAGGGCGGCCCGCTCCACCCGGCGGTCCGGGCAGTGGACCAGCTGCAACGGCAGCCGGCTCAACCCCAGGCGGGTCCAGCGGTCCTGGATGCGCTGGGCCCGGGTGGAGTCGATGACGAAGTGGATGGCCCGCAGCTCGTCCAGGGACAGGGTCCGGGCGTACTGGATGGCCCGGGCCGTGGCCAGGTCCAGGCCGTCGACCAGCACGAACGCCACGTGGCGGGGCAGCGGCTTGGCCTCGACCGCCTGCTCCGCCGCCCCCTCGCCCAGCACCTGGGCCTCGGCGTCGTAGAGGCGGTGGGTGCGGATGAGCACGTACATCAGGACCGGGAACAGGATCACCACCGCCCATGCCCCCTGGGTGAATTTGGTGATGGCGAAGATGATGACGACCACGAACGACACCACCGCCGCGGATCCGTTGATGACGACCTTGCGGCGCCAGCCGGACTCCCGGTTGACCAGATGGTGTTTGACCATCCCGGAGCCGGCCATGGTGAATCCGCAGAACACGCCGATGGCGTACAGGCTCACCAGCGCGTCCACCTTGGCCCGGGTGATCAGCAACAACGCGATGGCCACGATGCCGAGGAACAGGATCCCGGTGGAGAACACCAGGCGGTGTCCCCGCCTGGTGAAGGGGCGGGGCAGGAAGCGGTCCTCGGCCACGAAGTTGGCCAGGAACGGGAACCCGTTGAAGCTGGTGTTGGCCCCGGTCCACAGGATGAGCAGGGTGGCCAGCTGGACCATGTAGAAGCCGGCCTGACCGAGGAAGCTGTTGCCGAACGCCTCCTTGGCCACCTGCGAGATGACCGTCGGAGAGCCGGTCAGGTAGGGGATGGCGTGGGTGTAGTGGGCCAGTACCGACACGCCCAGCACCAGAGAGCCCAGCGTGAGGCTCATGAGCCCGAGCACCCGGCGGGCGTTGCGTCCCTCCGGCGGCCGGAACGCCCCCACGCTGTTGGAGATGGCCTCGAGCCCGGTCAGCGAGGACCCGCCGTTGGCGAACGACCTCAGGAGGATGAACACCGACACCCCTTCGAGCACGCCGCCGCCGGTATGGCCGATGGGCACGTGACCGGCGTGGTAGGTCACGTAGTGGATGTCTCCGGCCGCCACCTTCACCAGCCCGACGGCCACCACCAGGACCATGACGGCGATGAAGAAGTAGGTCGGGAAGGCGAAGGTCCTACCGGCCTCCCGGATGCCTCTCAGGTTGCCCCATATCAGCAGCAGGACTATCAGCACCGATATGGCGGTGTGGTAGCCCTCGGTGGCCAGCGCAGGTATGGCCGACGTCAAGGCGTCGGTGCCGGCCGCCGTCTGTACCGCCACCGTGAGCGTGTAGTCGATGAGCAGGGCGACGGCGGCGAACTGGGCCACGTTGACGCCGAAGTTCTCCCGGGCCACCACGTAGGAGCCGCCAGCCTTGGTGTAGACCATCACGACCTCCCGGTAGGAGAGCGTGACGATGATCAGGATGGCCAGGATGGCGGCCGTGACCGGCAGCACCAGGGTGAAAGCGGCCGCCCCGGCGGCCGGCACCAGGATGGTCAGCATCTCCTCGGTGCCGTACGCCGAGGAGGAGATCATGTCGCAGGTGAGCACGCCCATGGCGATGGGCTTGCTGAGCCGTTCGCCCTCCAGCGCCTCGGTCACCAGCGGCGGCCCCAACAGCCGGCGTTTCAGCCGGTAGCCGAGGGTCTCGGGATATGCAGCCGCTGGGGGGGCGGCGGGGGCTGCCATGGACCGTATGTTCTACTACCGGGGGCGGACCCCGGCAGACCAACGGCGCCCCTTAGGATGTGGTCCCGTGTCCAGGCGCCGGGTGGTGGTGACGGGGATCGGCGTGGTGAGCCCGCTGGGGCTCGACGCCGCGTCCACATGGGAGGCTCTGGCCGCCGGCCGGTCCGGGGTGGGGAAGATCTCCCGCTTCGACGCCGGCGAGTTCCCGGTGCGCATCGCCGCCGAGCTGCCCGGTTTCGAGCCGGAGCAGGTGTTCGGCCGGCGCCGGGCCAAGCACCTGGACCGGGTCGGCCAGATGGCCCTGGTCGCGGCCGGGGAGGCTTTGGCCGGCTCCGGACTGGACGTGGCCGCCGACGCCGACCGCATCGGCACCGTGTGGGGCACCGGCATCGGTGGGATCCGGTCGCTGGAGGACGGCCTGGACGTGCTCAACGAGCGGGGCCCGGACTGGGTGAACCCCTACCTGCTGCCGATGATGATCCCCAACATGGTGGCCGGCAACGTGTCCATGGAGTGGGGCATCCGGGGCTACAGCTCCTGCACCGTCACCGCCTGTTCGGCGTCCGCCCAGGCGGTGGGCGAGAGCCTGGACCTGATCCGGGCCGGCCGGGTCGACGCCGTGGTCTGCGGCGGCAGCGAGGCCCCCATTACCCGGGTGGGGATCGCCGGTTTCGCGTCCATGAAGGCGCTGTCCACCCGCAACGACGACCCGGCCGCGGCGTCCCGGCCCTTCGACGCCGGCCGGGACGGTTTCGTCATGGGCGAGGCCGCCGCCTGCCTGGTGCTGGAGGAACGGGAGCGGGCCCTGCGCCGGGGCGCCCCCATCCTGGCCGAGCTGGCCGGCTACGGGGCCACCTCCGACGCCTACCACATGACCCAGCCCCACCCGGAGGCCGACGGGGCGGTGCGGGCCATGCGGGCCGCCCTGGCCGACGCCGGCCTCAGCGCCGACGCCGTGGGCTACGTCAACGCCCACGGCACCTCCACGCCCCCCAACGACCGCATCGAGACGCTGGCCCTCAAGAAGGTCTTCGGGACAAAGGTCCCCGCCGTGTCGTCCACCAAGTCCATGACCGGGCACACCCTGGGGGCGGCCGGGGCGCTGGAGGCGGCGGTGTGCGTCCTGGCCCTCAACCACCAGGTCCTGCCGCCCACCATCAACCAGCAGGACCCCGACCCGGACTGCGACCTCGACTACGTGGCCAACTCGGCCCGCCCGGCCCGCTTCGACGTGGCCGTCACCAACAGCTTCGGCTTCGGTGGCCACAACGCCACGCTGGTGTTCAGCCGGGGGGTCTGAGCGCCGGCAGGAGCCGGTCGACCGACTCCACGTTGACGATCAGGGCGGCGTTGGCCGGTTTCATGAACCCGGCCTCCACGAAGTGGCCCAGGAGCCGGTGGAACGGCTGCCAGAACCCGTTGACGTCCAGGGTGGCGATGGGCTTGGCGTGCAGGCGAAGCTGGGCCCAGGTGGTCAGCTCGGTCAGCTCCTCCAGGGTGCCTAGGCCGCCGGGCAGGGCCACGAAGGCGTCGGAGCGGTCGAACATGGCCATCTTGCGCTCGTGCATCGAGGTGACCTCGATCAGCTCGGTCACCCCCGGGTGGGCCACCTCGGCCCGGAACAGGCCCCGGGGGATGATGCCGGTGACCCGGCCGCCGGCCCGCAGGGCGGCGTCGGCCACCTCGCCCATGAGCCCCACCGAGCCGCCGCCGTAGACCAGGCGCAGGCCGTTGTCGGCCAGCAGGGTGCCCACCTCGCGGGCCGCCGCCGCGTAGCGGGGGTCGGCGCCGCCCGACGAGCCGCAGTAGACGCAGACGGCTCTCAAGCGCGGTTCACGGGGTGACTATCACGAACAGCATCGACGCCTGGCAGGCCACCTTGCCGCCCACCCGGGCGGTGCCGTGACCGCGGCCGGCGTTGGAGCCGAGCTGGTCCAGCACCACCTCCATCTCGAGGGTGTCGCCGGGGCCCACCTGCCGGCGGAACCGGGCCTTGTCGATGCCCCCGAACAGGGGCAGCTTGCCGGCGTAGCGCTCGTCGGCGAGCAGGGCGATGCCGCCGAGCTGGGCCATGGCTTCCACCATCAGGACCCCCGGCAGGGTGGGCCGGCCGGGGAAGTGGCCGGCGAAGAACGCCTCTTCACCGGTGAGCCGCCACACGCCCCGGGCCGATTCCGACGCCACGATGTCGGTGACCTCGTCCACGAACAGGAACGGTGGCCGGTGGGGGAGGACGTCGGCGGGACGGGGCAGCCCTTTTTCCATGGTCAGTGCCCCATCCCGAGACCGCCGTCGACCGGGATGACCGCCCCGGTCACGTAGCCCGCCTCGTCGGACGCCAGGTAGGCGATGGCCCCGGCCACCTCCTCGGCGGTCGCCATCCGCTTCAACGGCACCTGGTCCAGGATCTCCGACTGGCGGGCCTCGGGCAGCGCGGCTGTCATATCGGTGGTCACGAAGCCGGGGGCCACCACGTTGACGGTCACCCCCCGGCCGCCGATCTCGCGGGCCAGCGACCGGGCCAAGCCGATCAGGCCGGCCTTGGACGCCGCGTAGTTCGTCTGGCCGGGCGACCCGGTCAGGGCCACCACCGACGACACGAAGATCATGCGGCCCCACCGGGCCCGGATCATCTTGGACGTGGCCCGGCGGGCCACCCGGTAGGCGGCGTTGAGGTTGGCGTCGATGACGGCGGTCCAGGCGTCCTCTTTCATCGACAGCAGCAGCTGGTCGGCGGTCACGCCGGCGTTGGACACCAGCACCTCCACCGGGCCCAGCCGGTCCTCCACCTGCTTGAACGCGGACTCCACCTCCTCGGCGGAGGTGACGTCGCAGCGGACCGGGAACAGGCCTTCGGCCTCGGCGCCGTCCGGGGGGGCGCTGCGGTAGGTGACCGCCACCCGGTCACCGGAGGCGGCCAAACGGCGGGCGGTGGCCAGGCCGATGCCCCGGTTGCCGCCGGTCACGAGCACGGTGCGGGCCACGGCTCAGACCCCCATGGCGTGGAAGCCGCCGTCGACGTGCACGATCTCCCCGGTGGTGGCCGGGAACCAGTCCGACAGCAGGGCCACGCAGGCCCGGGCCACCGGCTCGGCGTCGGTGACGCTCCAGCCCAGCGGGGCCCGCCCGTCCCAGGCGTCCTCGAAGGCGCTGAAACCGGGGATGGACTTGGCCGCCATGGTCTTGATCGGCCCGGCGGCCACCAGGTTGACCCGGATCCGGTCCGCCCCCAGGTCCCGGGCCAGGTAGCGGGACGTGGACTCCAGCGCCGCCTTGGCCACCCCCATCCAGTCGTAGCCGGGCCAGGCCACGGTGGCGTCGAAGTCCAGGCCCACCACCGACCCGCCGCCGGCCGCCTGCAGGAGGGGCCGGAAACCGCCGGCCAGCAGCTTGAGCGAGTAGGCGGAGATCTCCAGCGCCACCTTGACGTCGTCCCACCCGGCGTCCATGAAGCCGCCCCCCAGGCAGGCGGGGGGCGCGAAGCCGATGGAGTGCAGGATGCCGTCGAGGGCCCCCCACCGCTGCTGCAGCTCGGCCGCCACCGCCTCGACCTGGGCCGGGACGGTCACGTCCAGTTCCAGCACGTCGGGCGGGTCGGGCAGGTGGCGGGCCACCCGGCGGGTGAGCGACAGGCCCCGGCCGGCGCCGGTGAGCACCACCCGGGCCCCCTCCTCCTGGGCCAGCTTCGCCACCGCGAACGCGAGGGAGTCGTCGGTCAGCACCCCTGTGACAAGTACGCGCTTGCCTTCGAGCATTCCGGGCATGACAGGACACCATAGGCGTCCCGGCCGCCGGTTAACTTTGAGGGATGGATCGCGGAGAGGCTTACAGCACCTTCCAGGGGTGCGTGGCGGAAGTCCTGGACATTGACCCCACCGAGGTCCAGCCCGAGGCCCGCTGGCGCGAGGATCTCGACGCCGACAGCCTGGCGGTGGTGGAGATCACCCTGGCGCTCAACGACGCCTTCTCCATCAAGATCCCCGACGTGGACCCGGAGCAGCTGCAGACCGTCGGCCAGGCGTTCGACATAGTCGCCGATCTGGCCGGCGTGCCGCCCCAGGCGTGACCGCCGGGCCGGCCGGTCCCGGCGCGGCCGGCTCCGGGGGCGGGCCTGCCGGGGGTGGGTCTGCCGGGGCTGGCCCGGCCGCGGTCGGCTCCGGGGGCGGGCCTGCCGGGGGCGGGGTGGCGGCTGGCGGCGGGCCGGTTGCGGCCGGCGTCGGGTGCTCCGAGGGTGGGGCGGCGGCTGGCGTCGGGCCGGTTGCGGCCGGCGTCGGGTCTGCCGGGGGCGGGTCTGCCGGGGGCGGGCGGATGACCGACATCGAGGCGCTGATGTGGCGCCTCGGCGCCCACGATCCCAAGCTGCGCCCCACCATGTCGCTGGTGGTGGCCTTCGACGGGGCCGTCGACCGGGCCTTGCTCCGGGCCCGGATCGAGCGGCTGGCCCACCGGGTGCCGGCCCTGCGCCGGCGGGTGGACGCCGGGCTGCTCGGAGCGGTGCCACCCCGGTGGGAGCCGGACCCGGACTTCTCGCTGAGCCACCACCTCCAGGTGGCCCGCCCCGCCGGCCCGGCCGGCGTACCGGGGGGCGGCGCTGGCCCGGGTGCGGCTCCACCCGACGCCTGGACGGTGGCCACCGACGTGCTGTCGGCCCCGTTCCCCCCGGGCCGACCCCCGTGGCGGGTGGTGCTGGTCCCCGGCCCGCCCGACACCCTGGTCCTGCACCTGCACCACTCCTATACCGACGGGTTGGGCGGGGTCACGCTGCTCGGGGAGCTGTTCGACCTCGGGGGTGGCCCTTCCGCCGGCGTCCCCGGTGCGACCGATCCCGGTCCGGGCCGGGCTTACGGCCCCGGACCGGATCCCGCTCCGGGGTCGGAGAGCGCCGGGCGCCCCACCGGGCCGCTCGACGGCCTGCAGCAGGACCTGCAGGCCCAGATGGGGCGCGCCCTGCGGCTCGCCGGCCGGGTCGTTCCGTGGGCCGCCCGATCGGTCCGGGCGGCGTCGCAACGGCCGGACCTGGTGCTGCGAAACGCCGGTGACCTGATGGGTACGTTACGGACCCACCTGGCCGCCGCCACCGGCCCGGGCAGCCCCGTCCTGCAACCGCGGTCGGCGGGGGTCCGGCTGGCCGCCGTCGACCTGCCGCTCGAGTCGCTGCGGGGGGCCGGCCGGCGGCTGGGCGCTACGGTCAACGACGTGTACCTGGGCGGCCTGCTCGAGGGGCTGGCCCGCTACCACGAGAAGTGCGCGGTTCTGCCCCCCAGCCTGCGCCTGGCGGTACCGATCAGCGCCCGGAACCCGACCGGCGACGAGCCCGGGATGCACAACCATCTCCACGGAGCGCTCATGCGCGGCCCTCTGGGACCGCTGGACTTCGACGAGCGGACCCGGCTGGTGCACGAGATGATGGACCACGCCCGCCGCCAGCCCTGGCTCCCCTGGCTGGAGGACGCCGCCGGGGTGGCCACCCGGCTGCCGGGCGCGGTGGGAGTGGTGGCGGCGGCACTCGGCTCGGTCGACGTTGTCGCCTCGAACGTCACCGGGCCGCCGGTGCCGCTCCACCTCGGCGGGGTCGTGGTGGGCAGCATGGTGCCCGTCGGGCCCCGTTCGGGAAGCGCCGTCAACGCCACGCTTCTCAGCTACCGCGACCGGGCGGGGGTCGGTCTCAACATCGACCCGGTCTCCGTCGGCGAGCCCGATGTGCTGGTGGACTGCATCCGCTCGGCGTTCGCCGACCATCTGCCCGAGAGCGACTGATCCCCCCGGCCGGGCAGGTTGGTCAGCCGGCCTGGTGTTCGGCGTAGCGGGCGCGCCCGGATTCGATCTCGCGCTCCGCCTCGGCTCGACCGGCCCAGCCGGCCGGCTCGGTCATCTTGCCGGGCTCGAGATCCTTGTAGATGTCGAAGAAGTGGGCGATCTCGTGGATCTGGTGCTCGGGTAGATCGACCAGGTCCTGCACATGGTCCCAGCGGTGGTCGCTGTCGATCACGCACAGCAGCTTGGCGTCCACGCCCTCCTCGTCGCGCATCCGGAACACCCCGATCGGTCGGGCGTGGATGTGGCATCCCGGGAACGTGGGCTCGTCGAGAATGACCATGGCGTCGACCGGGTCGCCGTCGGCCGCCCGGGTCCCCGGGACGTAGCCATAATCCTCGGGGTAGCGGGTCGAGGTGAAGAGCATCCGGTCCAGCCAGATCGCGCCGTTCTCGTCCGCCTCGTACTTGTTGCGGGTCCCCTTGGGGATCTCGATTACGACCTCGATCTGCATGGGCAGTTCGTAGCACGGCCGGCCGGCAAGGCGCACTTCGCCGGTTTTTGGTCACATCGGAGCCTGGAATTGCGTAGCCGGTACTGACGTCTGATGCCATCCGCGGGCGTACCTTCGACACCGTGAGTGGGCGTACGACGGTTTATATATACGCCTCCGATCCGATGTCAGCGGCGGGGGCAAAAGCGCAGCTGCAGACCCATCCCTCCATAGAGCTGGTGGGGCCTGCCGACCTCGACCGGGCCCGGGTGGCCCTCGTCGTGGCGGACGCCGTGGATGAGACGGCCGCCCGCGTGGTCAGAGCCATCCAGCGCGACGGCATCCCCCGGGTGGTGCTGGTGGCTTCGAGATTCGATGAGGCGGGGGTGGTGGCCGCAGTGGCGGCCGGCGTCACCAACTTCCTCCGCCGCAGCGAGGCGACCACCAACCGCCTGGCGGAGGTGATCCGCCAGGCCGACCAGGCCGGCTGCCAGCTCCCGGAGGGGCTGTTGAAGAAGGCCGCCGCCTCGGCGGCCGGATGGTCTGGGGCCCCGAGATCGGCGGCCGGCCCGGGTGACCCGCCCGGGTCGGGAGGGCCGGCCGGTACCGGATCGCTGAACGGTGGCGGCGGGCCGCCGGTCACCGGCGTTCCGGTGCCGGCTGCGGTCGGGCCGGTGCCCGGGGCCGTCCGGCCCGACGGGTCCGTGGCGGTGAGCCCGGGTGCCTTCGGACTGGTCTCGACCGGCGACCGGCCGGGAGGGACCATGACCACCATCCGGCTCTCGAGCCGGGAGGCCGAGGTGTTGAGGTTGGTCGCCGACGGCTACGACACCAGCGACATTGCCGAGCACCTGGCCTACTCGGAGAGCACCATCAAGGGGGTGCTGGCCAAGCTGATGGCCCGGCTCGAGGCCCGGAACCGTTGTCATGCGGTGGCCATCGTGGTCCGGGAGGGGCTGATCTAGCCGTAGGGCCTGCACCGTCATACGGCGGTGGGACCATCGACGTGTGACAGTCACCGCCGCCCATCAGGTCTGGTTGCCGGCCTGCCCGGTGTGCGGTCAGGCCCGTCCCGCCCGACCGTCGGGCACCGGCCCCGCCGTATCGGGCCCGGCCGATTCGGACCCGGCGAGGTCCGGGCTGCCGAGGTCCGGGTCGGCGAGGTCCGGGCTGCCGTGGTCCGGGTCGGCGAAGTCCGGGTCGGCGAGGTCCGGGCCGTCGGGCTGTCCCAACCGCTGGTGCCGGCGTACGGACCGGGGTTTCTCCGTGGCGTTCTCGGTCGGGGTCCATCAGGGGGCGCTGCGGGGGGCCATCACCCGGTACAAGTACCGGGGAGAGCGATCCCTGGCCGGCGTGTTCGCGGCCACGATGTCCTCGTACATCTCCGCTCACGCCTGCTGGTTCGAGGAGTTCGACCTGATCACCGCCGTGCCGTCATACCTGGGCGCCGGCGCCCGCCGCTCGTGGGACCCGGTAGGCACCATCCTGGCCCAGCTGCCGGGCCGACTGGGTCACGGATGGGAGGTGCTCCCGGGGGTGATCATCAAGCGGCGCGAGACGCCCGGCATGGCCGGCCTGGGGTGGGCCCAGCGCCAGGCCGTGGCCTGCGGCCCGCTGAGGCAGGCGCTGGCCGTACCCGATCCCGGACTGGTGGCCGGCAGCCAGGTCCTGGTCCTCGACGACGTGCTCACGGAGGGCAGCACCCTGCGGGAGGTGGCTCTGGCCCTGCGCCGGGCCGGCGCCACCGACGTGGCGGGCCTGGTGCTGGCCCGGCCGCCCTGGACGGCTGCGCGGCCCGGGACCTGATCGGGCCGACCGCCTCGAGCCCTTGCGGGCGTTCCCGCCGGTCCCCCCGGCGAGGAAGGTATGTAGGGTGCACGCCGTGCCCGAAGGAATGACCAGGGTGTCCGTGTCGGAAGTGCGCACGGCCGTGCCCACGTCCCCGGGGGTGGAGGCCGGCATGGTCACACTCCGGGAGGACGAGCCGCCGCACCGCACCGTGCCCATCGTCATCGGACAGCCGGAGGCCCGGGCCATCCAGTCCGCCTGGAGCGGAACCGTGCCCAGGCGCCCCTCCACATGGGACCTGTTCGTGTCCGCCGTCGCCATCCTCGACGGACGCCTGGACCGGGTGGTGGTCACCGCCGTGGAGGAGGGCCGGCACTTCTACGCCAACGTCGAGCTCGAGCGGGAGGGGGAGCGGCGGGTGCTGGCGGCCCGACCGTCGGACGCCATCGCCCTGGCGCTGAGAGCCTACGGGGCGGAGATCTACGTGGCCGACCAGGTCCTGAAGGACCTGGGGCTGGGCGAAGCGCCTGTCGACAATTAGAGGCCTTCCCGGCGCCGCGGACGACGGGGTGGCGGTCGAGGGGTGGGGTTTCTGCCCTGTGGGGGCAACAGGACACTCTTCGAGGCTCGCGGGCGGGGAGGCGCCGGTGGGGGGGCGGGCGTGGTGGGGGTCGAGGGGGGGGGTTTCTGCCCTGTGGGGGCAACAGGACACCCCTCGAGCCGGCCGAGGCGGCCGAGGCCCGCTGGCCGCCAGGCCGCCGGCCGGGGCCGGCGGCCGTCAGGCCGGCGGCTACCTGAAGGACAACTGGCCGGCGTCGATGACCACGCCGGCGTCGGTGGAGGTCCGGAACAACGCCCGGCCGTCGCCCTCCACCCACATGGAGACCGTCAGCTCTTGCCCGGGGAAGACCGGCTTCGAGAACCGCGCCGACATGGACACGAACCGGTCGGGGTCGGATCCGCACAGGGTGTGCAGGAGAGCGCGGCCGGTGAAGCCGAACGTGCAGAGCCCGTGCAGGATGGGCTTGTCGAAGCCGCCCAGGGCAGCGAACTTCGGGTCGGAGTGGAGGGGGTTGCGGTCCCCGGACAGCCGGTACAGGAGGGCCTGGTCCGGCCGGGTGGCGTAGGTGACCCGGTGGTCGGGCTCCCGCTCGGGGAACTGCACGGTCCCCGACGGGCCCCGGTCACCGCCGAATCCCCCCTCGCCCCGGATGAACGCCGAGCTGGTGGTGGTGTAGATCGCCTGCCCGGAGGCGGTGTCGGTGGCCACCGTTTCGGGGGCCACCACGGCGCCCGAGCCCTTGTCGTAGACGCCGGTGATGGTGGTGACGGCACTGACCGTGCCGACCACGGGCAGGGGAGCGTGCAGCGTCACCGACTGCTCGCCGTGCACCAGCATGGCCGGGTTGAAGTCGCCCAGCTTGGCGAAGGCCCCGTGGCCGCCGGCGACCACGACCGGGAAGGTGGGCAGGACCCGCTGGGTGACGTCCTGGCTGTTCTCGGTGGTGAACTCCAGTTCGAAACCGGTGGGATCGGTGGCTCCCGCCCCGACGCCGAGGGCGTACAGGAGGCAGTCCTTCGAGTCCCAGGACGACTGGCGCGGCTCGCTGGAGAAGCCGGCGGCATCAGGATTGATGGGCATGGCCTGACACTAAATGATGCCGGTGGCCGGCCGCTCGGAAGAAACGCCAGGGGGCCGCCGGGGTCTACGCCAGGACGATCTCCTCGACGGAGATGTCGTCGACGCCGCCTTCCCGGGCGGAGGTGACCAGCTGCAGGTCCTCGATCGATCCGGCCTGGCGCAGGTCGTCGGCGGCCGCCGCCAGGACCGCCGCGACGGCGGCCGGGGCGCTGACCACCATCTTGGCCACCGGGGCCCGCAGCGACACCCCGGCCTCGGTCTTGGCCCGGCGGATCTCGGCCAGCACCCGCCGGGCGGCGGGCAGGATGTCCGCGCCGGGCTCACCGCCGGCCAGAGCGGCGCCGGCTCCGGGAGGGGCCGGCCACCCGGCCTGGTGGACCGAACCGTCCTGCCACCAGGACCACACCTCCTCGGTGACGAACGGCAGGGTGGGGGCGAACAGCCGCAGGAGGGTGGACAGGGCGGTGCGCAGCGCCGACCGGGCCGAGGCGGCCCGGTCCTCCCCCAGGGTGCCGTAGGCCCGGTTCTTGACCAGCTCCACGTAGTCGTCGCAGAACTCCCAGAAGAACGCCTCGGTCCGTTCGAGGGCCCGGGCGTAGTCGTAACCCTCGAACGCGGCGGTGACGTCGGCGACCAGGGAGGCCAGCGACGACATCAGGGCCACATCGAGCGGCTCGGACGGCGGGACCGACCCGGACTCGTCACCGGCGCCACCGGCGCCACCGGCCCCGCCGGCGCCACCGGCCCCGCCGGCGCCACCGTCACCGTCACCGTCACCGTCCCGGCCGCCGGCGCCCCCATCCAGCTCCCCGGCGGCCAGGACGAAGCGGGACACGTTGAGGATCTTGATGGCCAGCTTGCGGCCGATCTTCATCTGGCCCTCGTCGAAGGCGGTGTCGGTGCCGGGCCGGGCGCTGGCCGCCCAGTAGCGGATGGCGTCGGAGCCGTACTTCTCCAGCAGGTCCATGGGGGTGACCACGTTGCCCTTGGACTTGGACATCTTCTTGCGGTCCGGGTCCAGGATCCACCCGGAGATGGCGGCGTTCCGCCACGGCAGGGAGTCGAACTCCAGATGGCTGCGCACCACCGTGGCGAACAGCCAGGTCCGGATGATGTCGTGGGCCTGGGGCCGCAGGTCCATGGGGAACACCCGGCGGTACAGGTCCGGGTCGTCCTCCCACCGGCCGGCGATCTGGGGGGTGAGCGACGACGTGGCCCAGGTGTCCATCACATCGGGATCGGCGGTGAAACCGCCGGGCTGGTCCCGCTGGGACTCCTCGTAACCGGCCGGGCGGTCGGTGGAGGGGTCCACCGGCAGGTCCGTCTCCGCCGGCAACAACGGATCCGAGTAGTCCGGCTCACCGTCCTCCGACAGGCGGTACCACACCGGGAACGGCACCCCGAAGAACCGCTGCCGGCTGATCAGCCAGTCGCCGGCCAGGCCCTCCACCCAGTGGGCGAAACGGGCGGCCATGTACGGCGGATGCCACTGCAGCTCCCGGCCCCGGGCCAGCAGGTCGGCGGAGTGCTCCACCGTGCGGAAGAACCACTGCCGGCTGGTGACGATCTCCAGCGGCCGGTCCCCCTTCTCGTAGAACTTGACGGCGTGGCGGACCGGGCGCGGCTCGCCCCGCATCTCGCCCGAGGCCACCAGCAGCTCCACCATCTTGGCCTGCGCCTGTCTGGCGGTGAGGCCGGCCAGCTCCGAGGTGTAGAGGTCGGCCGCCTCGGCGGACAGCCCCTCGGGGGCGGCGCCGAGCAGCCGGCCGTCGCGCCCGACGATGGCCCGCACCGGCAGCCCCAGCTCCCGCCACCAGATCACGTCGGTGACATCCCCGAAGGTGCAGACCATGGCCATGCCGGTGCCCTTGTCGGGCTGGGCCAGATGGTGGGGCAGGACGGGCACGGCCACCCCGAACACCGGGGTGGTGACGGTGCGGCCGAACAGCGGCTTGAACCGGTCGTCGTCGGGGTGGGCCACCACCGCCACGCAGGCGGCCAGCAGCTCCGGGCGGGTGGTGTCGATCAGGACGTCCGACCCGTCCGGGCCGTGAAAGACCAGCTGGTGGTACGCCCCCTCCCGCTCCCGGTCCTCCAGCTCGGCCTGGGCCACCGCGGTGCGGAAGTCCACGTCCCACAGGGTGGGCGCCTCGGCGGTGTACGCCTGGCCCCGGGCCAGCAGCCGCAGGAACCCCCGCTGGGACGCCCGCCGGGCGGCGTCGGCGATGGTGGTGTAGTGCTGGGCCCAGTCCACCGACAGGCCCAGCCGGCGGAACAGGGCCTCGAACACCTTCTCGTCCTGCTGCACCAGCCGCTCGCACAGCTCGACGAAGTTCGGCCGCGAGCACGACACCGCCTGCTGGCCCTTGCCCAGGCCCCCCTCGGCCGGCGGCTGGAACGCCGGGTCGTAGGGCAGGGACGGGTCGCAGCGGACCCCGTAGTAGTTCTGGACCCGCCGCTCGGTGGCCAGACCGTTGTCGTCCCAGCCCATGGGATAGAAGACCGAGAAGCCCCGCATCCGCTTGTAGCGGGCCATGGTGTCGGTGTGGGTGTAGGAGAACACGTGGCCCACGTGCAGCGATCCGGACACCGTCGGCGGGGGGGTGTCGATGGAGTACACCCGGTCCCGTTCGGCGCTGCGGTCGAAGCGGTAGGTGCCCACCTCCTCCCACCTCTGGCCCCACCTCTCCTCGAGGCCGTCGAGGGTCGGCTTATCCGGAACGGTCGTCGACATGATCCCTGTACGGTACTTGCGTGCTGCGCCTGTACGACACCGCGTTGGGAACGGTCGCCCCGCTGGAGCCGCGCCAGCCCGGACGGTTATCGGTGTACGTGTGCGGGCCTACGGTGTCGGGGGAGCCGCACATCGGCCACGGCCGTTTCACCGTGGTGTGGGACATCCTGCGCCGCTACCTGAGCTGGACCGGCCTCGAGGTCCGGTTCGTGTCGAATGTCACCGACATCGAGGACAAGATCATCGCCCGGGCCGCCGTCGAGCACCGGGGCACCGAGGAGGTGGCGGCCCACTACGAGAAGGTGTGGTGGGCGACCATGGAACGCCTCGGGGTGGAGCGGCCGACCGACACCCCCCACGCCACCGACTACGTCGGGAGGATGGTCGACCTGATCGGCGCCCTGATCGGCTCCGGCCACGCCTACGTCGGCGGTGACGGGGTGTACTTCTCGGCGGAGAGCGTGGACGGCTACGGGCTGCTGGCCCGCCAGACCATCGACTCGCTGCGGGCCGGCGCCCGGGTGGAGGCGGCGGAGGAGGCCGGCAAGCGGTCCCCGATCGACTTCGTGCTGTGGAAGCTGGCCAAGCCGGGCGAACCCAGCTGGCCGTCGCCGTGGGGTCCGGGCCGGCCGGGCTGGCACACCGAGTGCGTGGTGATGTCCCTGGACCTGCTGGGGGAGGACTTCGACCTGCACACCGGCGGGCTGGACCTGGCGTTCCCCCACCACGAGAACGAGCGGGCCCAGGCCCTGGCGGTGGGCAGGCGGTTCGCCCGGCGGTGGGCCCACAACGGGATGATCGTCGACGAGGGTGGGGAAAAAATGAGCAAGTCGGTGGGCAACACCGTCTCCCTCCTGGAGCTCCTCGACGCCTACGACCCGAGGGCGTTCCGGCTGCAGGTCCTCCAATCCCACTACCGCCGGCCCATGACCGTGGGCCCGACCACCATGGCCGCCGCGGCGGCGGGGGTGGACCGGCTGGACACCTTCGCCCGGGAGTTCGCCGCCGCCCGCGGCGCCGCCCCCGACCGGGAGGTGTTGGAGCGCTTCCGCGTCCTGATGGACGACGACCTGGACACCCCGGCGGCGGTGGCCCTCGGCTTCGACCTGGTCAAGGAGGCCCGCGCCGCGGGGGGTGACGCCGGGCGGGCCCGGGCGGCGGCCGTGTTCGAGATCTTCGAACGGGCCCTGGGCCTGCCCCTACGCGACCAGGTGGCGGCCGTCCCGGCCGAGGCGCTGGCCAAGGCCCGGGAACGCGACGCGGCCCGGGCGGCCAGGGACTGGGCCCGGGCCGACGCCCTGCGGGCCGAGCTGCAGGCCGACGGCTGGACGGTGGAGGACACCCCGCAGGGCACCACCATCCGGTAGCGGCGACCTGCCCGCGGTCCCGGCTCGGCCCGGATTCGTTGCGCGCCGGCGCCGGGCGCAAGAGTGTCGGCGTGAGTTTCGACACCGACACGGCGGTACGCCGCCGCGGGGACGCCTGGGTGGCCGACCTGAACCCCCGCTGGAACATCGGTAACAACCCCAACGGGGGTTACCTGCTGGCCATCGCCGTGCGGGCCCTGGTGGAGGAGACCGGCCGGCCGGACCCGGTCACGGTGACCGCCCACTACCTGTCCCCACCCGCGGCGGGGGAGGTGGAGATCGCCACCCGGATCATCAAACCGGGCCGCAGCTTCGTGACCGCCATGGCCGAGGTCCTCCAGTCCGGCCGGGAGAGGGTCCGGGTGGTGGGCGCCTTCGGCGACCTGGACGAACGCAAGGGGCCGACCAGGATCAGCGCCCGGCCGCCGGACATCCCCCCGCCGGATGACTGCACCAGCCTGCAGGAGCTGACCCGCCGGGCCGGCCGCCCGGTGCCCGAAGCCATGAACCGGTTCGACCTGCGCCTGCCGCCCGACAGCCCGTGGGGGCGGCCCGGTGAAGGGGACCCCTTCGAGATCACCGGGTGGATCCGTTTCAACGACGGGGCCGAACCGACCGGGCTGTCAGCGGTGGCGTTCGCCGACGCCTTCCCGCCCACCCTGCTGGGGGCGGTGGCCAGCGGGTGGGTCCCCACCATCGAGCTGACGGTGCACCTGCGGGCCCGGCCCGCCCCCGGGTGGCTGCTGGGCACGTTCAAGACCAGGGTGCTGGTGGACGGCCTGCTGGAGGAGGACGGCGAGCTGTGGGACAGCGAGGGGAGGTGCGTGGCGCTGTCGCGGCAGCTGGCCATGGTCCTGACCCGGGACTGATCCGGAAATTCCGGTCGCGGATTGACATGTTCTCCGGCCGCCCGGGTATGTTACCCTTCGGTAACAATCCGGTCTCCCGATGGACAGAGGGGTCAGCCGCAGACATGCCCGATTTTTTCAACGGTCTCAACGAGGACCAGCAGCAGCTCCAGAAGTGGGTGCACGACTTCGCCGAGACGGTGGTGCGGCCGGCAGCCCACGACTGGGACGAGAGGGAAGAGACCCCTTGGCCGATCATTGAGGAGGCGGCCAAGGTAGGTCTCTACTCTCTCGACTTCGTGGCGAACATGTTCGCCGACCCCACCGGCATCTCCGTGCCCATGGTCATGGAGGAGATGGCCTGGGGGGACGCCGGCATCGGCCTGGCCATCTTCGGCACCACCCTGGGGGTGGCCGGGATCTTCGCCAACGGGACCCCCGAGCAGATCGGCGAGTGGCTGCCCCGGTGCTTCGGCACCCCGGACAAGGTGGCGCTGGCCGCCTTCTGCGTGTCGGAGCCCGACGCCGGCTCGGACGTGAGCTCGATGCGGACCCGGGCCGTGTACGACCAGGCCAGGGACGAGTGGGTGATCAACGGGACCAAGACCTGGATCACCAACGGCGGTATCGCCGACATCCACGTGGTGGTGGCCTCGGTCGACCCCGACCTGAAGGGCCGGGGCCAGGCCAGCTTCGTGGTGGGCCCCGACACCCCCGGAGTGTCGATGGGGCAGAAGTTCAAGAAGATGGGCATCCGGGCGTCCCACACCGCCGAGGTCATCTTCGACGACGTGCGGGTCCCGGGGCGCAACCTGCTGGGCGGCAAGGACAAGCTGGACGAGCGGATGGCCCGGGCCCGGGAGGGCCGCACCGGCCAGCGCACCCAGGCGGCCATGGCCACCTTCGAGAAGACCCGCCCGGCGGTGGGGGCCCAGGCGGTGGGCATCGCCCGGGCCGCCTACGAGTACGCCCTCGAGTACGCCAAGGAGCGCAAGCAGTTCGGCCGGGCCATCATCGAGAACCAGGCCATCGCCTTCAAGCTGGCCAACATGCGCATGATGACCGACGCGGCCCGGCTGCTGGTGTGGAACGCCTCGTGGCGGGGGGCCAGCGGCGCCGGCTACGAGGCCGCCGAGGGGTCCCAGTCGAAGCTGTTCGCGGGTGAGACGGCGGTCAAGGTCACCGACGACGCCATCCAGATCCTGGGCGGCTCCGGCTACGTCCGGGAGCACCCGGTGGAGCGCTGGCACCGCGACGCCAAGATCTTCACCATCTTCGAGGGCACCAGCGAGATCCAGCAGCTGGTCATCGCCCGGGCCATCTCGGGCATGCACATCCAGTAGTGATGACCAGCACTTTTACGTCCTGATCGGCTCAGCGTCCATCTCCTGGACGTCGGAGTTGCTAGCGGGTAACACCCGAATTCATCCCTACTGATCCCTACAGAAGGTAGGGTTGGGGTTCGTGGCGACCATCCGCGAGCGCAGACCGGGGGTGTGGGAGGTCCGGGTGTTCACCGGCCGGGACGAGTCCGGTCGGCCGGTCCAGACCAGCCGGACCGTCAGGGGCACCAAGCGGGACGCCATGCGGCTCGCCGCTTCCTTCGACAGCCGTCCGGCGACCCACGCCGCGGGCCGGAGCGTCGCCGACGTCCTGAATGCGTGGGTGGAGGTCAACCAGGAGATCTGGGCCGAGTCGTCCCGCCGGGACCAGGAGGGCCGGGTCCGCAAGGTTCTGGCCGACTCCATCGCCTCCGTGCCGGTGTCGCGCCTTGGGGTGGCGGACGTGGAGCGCTGGCATGCCCGCATGCGCCGGGCCGGGGTAG
>DASSZD010000201.1:0-8764 GCA_035702985.1 Acidimicrobiales bacterium | reverse complement strand
TCTTTGGGCCTGAGATCCACCGTCAGGGTGAGGACGCCGTCCTCGATGCGGGCGGTGGCGTCGCCGATGATGGCGTAGTCCTGGAAGTCGATGCGGGCCTGGTCGATGAAACGCTTGCGCTCGGGCCCCTCGAGCGGGGGGATGCCCCGCTGGCGCACCGCCTTGGCCCGGGCCTGGAACCGCTTGAGCATGGCGTCGATGTCGAGTTCGGCAGCGATGAACTCAGCTTAGAGGCTGACCACCCCCGCCCCGCCACCCGGCCCCGGGGTCGGCCGGCGGCCGGCGGGGGGCATGTAGATTGGCGGAGAGAAGTAGCGGCCGGAATCTCCTGAGCTGTGATTTGCGACCGGCCCACCGAGCCGGGCAGCGATACAATGAACAACCGGCCACGCGCTAGTGGCTTTTCTCGACCAACGGGAGCTTTAGGGTGAAAAAGGGACGGCATCGGCGGTTCGAAGAGGCGCGTGCTCTGAAGCGGCTCACCGAGGAGAATGTCGAGCCCTGTGCCGAATGCGGTGCCGAGCCGGGCGCCGAGCACGCCAGCTGGTGCCTGGCCATGGAGGACCTCGACGAGGACGAGTTCTCCGACCCGGAGCCCAACCGGGCCTGAGCAGCTCCGACCGGGCCTGAGCAGCTCCGACCGGGCCGGGGTGGCCCCCACCGGGTACGGCCCACCGGCGGGGTGGGTTTCTTCCCTGTAGCGGCAACAACACACCCTTCGAGCCGGTCGGCGAGGCACGTCCCTGCCGCCGCCCGCTATTCGAAGACCAGGCTGCCCGGCGTCGACGAGGTCATCCTCTCCGCCGGCGGACCACCGGATGGGCCAGCGGGACCCGGCCCTTCCTCCGGCCGTCCAGGTAGGCGGCCAGCCGGGCGTACACGGCCTCGCCGGCCATGGCCCGCAGCTCCGCCCCCAGCGACAGGTAGAGCGGCTCGGCCCCCCTGAACGCCTCCGGCGCCTCGGTGCACCACCAGTGGAACTCCCCGCCACCGTCCCCCCAGTGCCGGCGCTCCCACTGGCCCACCCGGGTGGTGACCCGGCCGTCGTCCTCGGTGGTGTCCTCCCGGCGCAGCGGTAGCTGCCAGCACACGTCCGGCTTGAGCCGCAGCGGCTCCACCCCCCGCCGCAGCGCCGCCAGGTGAAGGGCGCATCCGGGGCCCTCGGCGAAGCCCGGCCGGTTGAGGAACACGCACGCGTCGTCCACCAGCCGGGTAACCCGGGTGCCGTCCGCCTCGGTCACCACCACGCCGTCCCGCCGGCCCTCCCGGCGGAACTGCCACTCCGACGCCTTCAGGGTGCGGGCCGCCTTCTCGACCCTGGCCACGTCGGCGTCGTCGGTGAAGTGGGCGCCGTAGGAGCAGCAGCCCTGCTCCAGCTCCGGGGCCGGCCCGGTCAGGACCCCCTGGCAGCCCCGGGCGAAGATGCACTCCCACGCCGAGAGCATGAACGTCACGTCGAACACCCAGGTGCGCAGCTCGTCGGGGTCGTCGAACGACACCCACTCGCGGGCGTCGGCCGGCACGGTCGCCGGCCGGCCACGGCTCACCGTCCGGTCCCGGACCGGCCCAGCTCCAGCATCAGCTCACCGGCGGCGATCAGCCCCTTCCAGAACTGGTCCATGACCATCCGCTCGTTGGGGGCGTGGATGCGGTCGTCGGGCAGCCCCACGCCGAGGAACAGCACCGGGGCGCCCAGGACCCGGCCGAGGGCCTCCTCCGGGCCGCTGCCGCCCTCCCGGGTGAACAGGGGCGGGCGGCCCCACACCGACTCGATGGTCCGGGCCAGGGCGGCCACCGCCGGATGGTCGACCGGGGTCAACGCCGGGGCCACCCCGCCCTCGGGGGTGACCCGCGCCTCGATACCGGCCGGTACCCGCTCGGCCAGCCAGGCCCGGAACGCCGGTTCGATGTCCTCCGGGCGCTGGTCCGGCACCAGCCGGAAGGCCACCTTGAACCCGGCCGTGGCCGGCACGATGGTCTTGATGCCGGGGCCGCCGTAGCCGCTGTGCAGCCCCACCACCTCGGCGGTGGGTCGCACCCCCACCCGTTCGAGGGGGCTGTAGCCCGCCTCGCCCTCCAGGTAGGCCACCCCGCCGGCGGCCGCCCGGAACGACCCCTCGTCGAAGGGCTGGGCCTCCATGGACTCCTTCTCCACCGGTGAAAGGCTCCGCACCCGGTCGTAGAAACCGGGCAGCGTCACCCGGCCCCGGTCGTCGTGCAGGGAGGCCACCAGGCGGGCCGCGATCAACGCCGAGTTGGGCACCGTGCCGCCCCACATCCCACTGTGGAGGTCGGTGGACGCGCTGCGCAGGGTCACGTCGAAGGCGATGAGGCCCCGCATCCCGACCGTGGTGGACGGCACCTCGGGGCTGATCATGCCGGTGTCGGAGACCACGATGACGTCGCAGGCCAGCCGGGCCCCCTCCCGCATCAGCAGGTCCTCGAAGTTGGGGCTGCCCACCTCCTCCTCGCCTTCGATGAGGAACTTGAGGTTGACCGGGAGCCGCCCGTCCCGCCGGAGCAGGCCCCGGGCCGCCTCGATCTCGTACAGGGCCTGCCCCTTGTCGTCGATGGCGCCGCGGGCCCGGCACTCGCCGTCCACGATCACTGGCTCGAACGGCGGGCTGGTCCACTCGTCGAGCGGGTCGACCGGCTGAACGTCGTGGTGTCCGTACACCAGCACGGTCGGGGCGTCGGGGCCGGCGTGGCACCAGTCCCCGTACACCGCCGGCAGGCCCCGGGTCTCGAGGACGGTGACGTTCTCCAGGCCGGCGTCTTTCATCAGGTCGGCGCAGAACCCGGCGGATCGGTGCACGTCGCCGGCGTGATCGGGGTCGGCCGAGATGGACGGGACGCGCAGCCAGTCGAACAGCGTCTCGACGATGCGGTCCCGCTCGCCGGATACGTAGGCCGCCAGGGCAGGTTCGGGCATTCCCCGAACGGTACTGCAACCATCCCGGCGAATAGTCTCCCCGGGATAATGAAGCTTGCCTCCGGCCCGGCGCGAGCGGCGGCGCTGGCCCTGTCCGTGATCCTGACCGCGGCGTGCGGCGCCTCCGGCTCGGGTCGGCGATCCAGCCCCACCACCGCCGGCTCCGCGGCCCCTCCAGCCGGGTCGGGGGCCTCCTCGGCGCCGGTCGCCGGCACCCCCGTCCACTGGGTGGCGTGCCAAGGACCGGCCGGGCCGGCCGGTTACCAGTGCGCCACCATCGCCGTGCCCCGCAACCCGAGGAACCCGGCCCAGGGCACCATCGGCATGGCCCTGGACCGCCGCCCGGCGTCGGGGCACAAGATCGGCTCGCTGCTCATCAACCCCGGCGGCCCGGGGGTGTCGGGGGTGGACTTCCTACCGGCCGCGGTCGGTTACCTCAACCGGGACCTGCTGGCCCACTTCGACGTCATCGGGTTCGACCCGCCCGGGGTGGGCCGCACCGCCCCGGTGACCTGCCTGGACTCCGCCGGCCTGGAGAAGTACTACAGCACCGACCCGGTGCCGTCTACGCCGGGCGCTCTGGCCTCCTACCTGGACGAGTTCCGGACCTTCGACGCCGGATGCCAGCAGCGCAGTGGGGCGGAGCTGCCCTATGTCAGCACCGTCGACGCGGCCATGGACATGGACGTGATCCGCCGCGATGTGGGCGACGCCGGCCTCAGCTACCTCGGGTTCTCCTACGGCACCCTGCTGGGGGCCACCTACGCCGGGCTGTACCCGACCCGGGTGCGGGCCATGGTCCTCGACGGGGCCATCGACCCGGCGCTGCCGGTCATCAAGGGTCTCGACGTCCAGTCGGCCGCCCTGGAAGGTGACCTGGACTCGTTCTTCTCCTGGTGCGCCGCCCACAGCAGCTGCCAGTGGAAGCCCGGGCCGGACCCGGTCGGCACCTTCCAGGCCATGCTCAACCGGGTCCGCTCCTCGCCGCTGCCGGTGCAGGGCACGTCCCGCACGGTCGGCGCGGCCGCCCTGCTCTACGGCACCGCCTGGGGTCTGTACTCCACCACGGTGTGGCCGTTCCTCGGGTCCGCCCTGGCCCAGGCCGCCGCCGGCGACGGCACCGAGATCATGCAGCTGTTCGACTCCTACACCGGCCGGCAGAAGGACGGGAGCTACACCAACGAGTTCGAGGCCAACACCGCGGTCAACTGCCTGGACGCCCCCGCCCCGTCGGTGAGCAGCGTGGAAGCGGCCGCCCCCGCCGCCCGGGCCGCCGCACCGGTGTTCGGCGTGGCCAACCTCTACAGCGAGATGGCCTGCTCGCTGTGGCCCGTCCCGGCCACCGGCCGGCCCGGGCCCATCGCCGCCACCGGGTCACCGCCGATCGTGGTGGTGGGGACCACCGGCGACCCGGCCACCCCGTACTCCGAGGCCCAGGCCCTGGCGTCGGAACTGGCCAAGGGGGTGCTCCTCACCAGGGTGGGGGAGGGCCACACCGCCTACCCCTACAGCGCGTGCGTACGGTCGGCGGTCGACGCCTACCTGATCGACCTGACCGTCCCCAGAGCCGGAACCCGCTGCCCGACCGGTTAGACCGGGCAGACTGTCGGTGCCATGCTGACTTCCCGTCACACCCCCAAGCCGCAGGTGGCGCCGGCCGACTCGGCCCTGATCGCCGACCTGGAGGAGGTGCTGGGCCCGGACCGGGTGCGCTGCGACCCGGCCGAACTGGGCCTCTACGGGCGGGACGCGTCCATGATCACCGGCCGGGCCGGCATGGTCTGCTTCCCGCTCGACACCGCCGAGGTGGCGGCGGTGGTAGGGGCCTGCGCCCGGCACGGACGCCCCTTCGTGGCCCGCGGCTCGGGCACCGGCCTGGCCGGCGGGGCCACCCCGGCTGGTGAGGTGCCGCCCGTCGTGATCGTCACCACCAAGATGAACCGGGTGCTGGAGGTGGACGCCGGGTCCCGCACCGCCTGGGTGCAGCCGGGCGTGCTCAACCTGGACCTGTCCCGGGCGGTGGCCCACCTGGGCCTGCACTTCGCTCCCGACCCCTCCAGCCAGCAGTCCTGCTCGGTCGGGGGCAACGTGGCCAACAACTCCGGCGGGCCGCACTGCCTGCTCTACGGGGTCACCAACGCCCACATACTGGCCCTGGAGGTGGTGCTGCCCGACGGGCGGGTAGCCGTGCTGGGAGGGCTGGACCCCGAACCGGCCGGCCTGGACCTGCGGGGGGCGTTCGTGGGCAGCGAGGGGACCATGGGCATCGCCACCCGCATCGCCGTGCGACTCACGCCGCTACCCCCCCGGGTGGCCACCCTGCTGGCGGACTTCCCGACCATGCACGACGCCGCCCGGGCGGTGACCGCGGTGATCGGGGCGGGGGTCATCCCGGCCGCGCTGGAGATGATGGACGCCACCATCGTCGAGGTGGTGGAGGCGTTCGTCCACGCCGGCTTCCCGACCGACGCGGCCGCCGTCCTGCTGCTCGAGGTGGACGGTCTGGCCACCGGCGTCGAGGTCCAGACCGGGATCGTGGCCGACGTCCTGCGGGACCACGGAGCCCGCCAGGTCCGGGTGGCCGCCGACGAGGCCCAGCGGGCCGGCTGGTGGAAGGGTCGCAAGGCGGCCTTCGGGGCGGTGGCCCGCATCGCCCCCAACTACTACCTCCACGACTGCGTGGTGCCCCGCACCCGGCTGGTGGACGTGCTCGACGAGGTGGGCCGGATCTGCGCCTCCCACGACCTGATCCTCGGCAACGTGTTCCATGCCGGGGACGGGAACCTGCACCCCCTGATCGTCTTCGACCGCCGCCAGCCGGGGGTGCTGGAGAAGGTGCACGAGGCCGGCCAGGCCATCATCGAGACCTGCGTTCGGGCCGGGGGCAGCCTGTCCGGGGAGCACGGGATAGGGCTGGAGAAGCGCGACGCCATGCCCCTGGTGTTCGGTGCCGCCGACCTGCGGGCCCAGAACTGGCTGCGGGAGGCGTTCGACCCGGCCGGGCTCTGCAACCCGGAGAAGGTCCTGCCCCGGGGCGGGTCCCGCTGCGGGGACCTGGCCGACCTGCCCGAGGGGGTGTGGATCTGACCGGGTATCCCGCCCCCCTCACCGCCTTCGCCGAGGCCGTCGGCCCCTCCGGGCCGGTCGTGTGCGTCGGGGGCCGGACCCAGTGGGACGTGGGCGGCCCCGGGGATCCCGCCGCCCGCCACGTGTCGGCCCCGGCCGGCGTGGTGGCCCACGAGCCGGGGGAGATGATCGTCCGGGTGCGGGCCGGGACCACCCTGGCCGAACTGGCCGATGCCACCGCGGTGGGCGGCCAGTACGTGGCCGTCGAGGCCGACCGACCGGAGGTCGCGACCGTCGGTGGCGTCCTGGCCTGCGGCCGCAGCGGGCTGCGCCGCCTCGGCTGGGGCCCGGTGCGCGACGCCGTGCTGGAGGTGACCGCGGTGGACTCCACCGGGACGCTGATCCGGGCCGGGGCCCCGCTGGTCAAGAACGTGACCGGCTTCGACCTGTGCCGGTTGCTGGTCGGCTCGGTCGGGACGCTGGCCTTCATCGCCGAGGTCGTGCTGCGCTGCCGGCCCCTCCCCGAGACGGAACGGTGGTGGCGGGCCGAGGGGGCCGACCCGTTCGGGCTGTTCGGATCGCTGTACCGGCCGGTGGGGGTGCTCTGGGACGGCACCAGCACCTGGGTGGGGCTGTCCGGCTACCGGGCCGACGTGGACTCCCAGGCGGCCGCCGTGCTGGGAGCCGGTTTCACCCCGGTGGACGGCCCGCCGACGGCGCCCGGCCCGCTGCGGCGCTCCCTCGCCCCGGCCGAGCTGCGGAGCGTGCCCGGGCTGGCGGGCGGGGGCCGCTGGCTGGCCGAGGTCGGCGTGGGTCTGGTGCACTGCGACCCCGACGCCGGGGCCGGTCTGCCCGCCGGGCGCCCATCCCCGGTCGTGATCGACCTGCACCGCAGCGTCAAGGCCCGCTTCGACCCCGACGGCCGCCTCAACCCGGGCCGTTCGCCGCTCGGAGCCGACGCCCTGGAGCCGGCCCCGTGACCACCACCCCGGAGCGCCGGGGGCGGGTCCTGCCGCTCGACCCCGAGGAGCTGGCGGCCTGCGTGGCGTGCGGGCTGTGCCTGGCCCACTGCCCGACGTACCGGGTCACCGGCGAGGAGGCCCGCTCCCCGCGGGGGCGTATCGCCGCCATGCGGGCGGTGGAGGACGGCGCCCCCGCCGGGGACGCCTTCGTCGACATGATGCAGACCTGCGTCCAGTGCCGGGCCTGCGAGACGGCGTGCCCGTCCTCGGTGCCGTTCGGGCGGCTGATGGAGGCGGCCCGCCAGGTCGTCGCCGACCGGGCCGTGCCCCGCTGGCAGCGCCTGGCCTACCGGACGCTGGAGCACCCCCGGCTGCTGGCCGCCCTGACCACCGCCGGGGCGGTGGTGCAGCGGTCCGGACTGGTGCCCGGCGCAATAGCCGCCCGGCTGAGCCTGCCCCGCCTCCCGCTCCACCAGGACCGGCTGGATCCCACCGGGTCCGACGTGTGGCTGTTCACCGGCTGCGTGATGGACGCCTGGCAGCGACCCGTGCACCGGGCCACCATGGCCGTGCTCGATGCCATGGGGGTGGGGGTGGCTCTGCCCGGCCCGGCGGCCGCCTGCTGCGGGGCCCTGCACGGCCACGCCGGCTTGCACGACCGGGCGGCGGCGCTGGCCGGCAGGGTCATGGCGGCGTTCCCCGGGACGGCCCCCATCCTGGTCAACTCGGCCGGGTGCGGGGCGGCCATGAAGGAATACGGGCACCTGCTCGCCACGCCGGCCGCCTTGGAGTTCTCCGCCCGGGTGTTCGACGTGCAGGAGTGGATCGCATCGCAGGCGGAGAGGCTGCCCCCGGCCCGGCCGGAGCGTCCCCGCCGGCGTATCGCCGTGCAGGACCCCTGCCACCTGCGCCACGTTCAGCGGGCCGAGGCCCACGTCCGCACCGTCCTGCGGCCGTACGGGGACCTGGTGGAGCTGACCGACGAGGGCCGGTGCTGCGGGGCCGGCGGGGCCTACAGCGCCCTTCAACCGGGCCTGGCCGGCGCCATCCGGGCCGAGAAGGTGCTGGTCATCGACCGGGCCCGGGCCGACGTGGTGGCCAGCCCCAACCCGGGTTGCGCCCTGTGGCTGGCCGGCGCCGGGGTGGCGGTCGAGCACCCGATGGAGATCGTGGCCGACGCCGCCGGCCTGGACTGGAGGAGCTGATGGCGGGGGAGTTCCAGGACATCCGCACCCGGCTGGACGCCATCGCCGAGGAGCTGGCCGACCTGGCCATGCAACGGTTGAGGGAGTCCATCGACGCCGGCGGTTACGAGCTGCCGATCGACGAGAGGCGGCTCACCCGGGCCCGGCGGGCGGTGGAGCGGGCGGCGGCCATCCTGGCCGAGCCCGACGACTCGGACTGACCGGGCCGGTCTGCCCGCCGCCCCGGGGGGTCCTTGGGGCCGGCCGTCCGCCCGCCGGTGCCGCCCCGGGGCTTTCCGCGCTCGAGGGAGTGGGTTTCTGCCTTGAGGGGGCAATAACCCACCCCTCGGCCGCCGCCCGGCCCGTCGGCGACCGGCGACCGGCGCCGCCCCGGGGTTTTCCGCGCTCGAGGGAGTGGGTTTCTGCCTTGAGGGGGCAATAACCCACTCCTCGGCCGCCGCCGGGCCCGTCGGCGAACCGGCGACCGGCGCCGCCCCGGGGTTTTCCGCGCTCGAGGGGGTGGGTTTCTGCCCTGAGGGGGCAATAACCCACTCCTCGGCCGCCGCCCGGCCCGTCGGCGACCGGCGCTGCCCCGGGGTTTTCCGCGCTCGAGGGGGTGG
>DASSZD010000168.1:0-4583 GCA_035702985.1 Acidimicrobiales bacterium | reverse complement strand
CTGACGGTGGGGACCGCCGGCGCCGGCTGCTGGCCGGCGTGGACCTGCTGGCCGGGCTCAACCCGGCCCAGGCGGCGGCCGTGTCCCACCCCGACGGCCCGCTGCTGGTGGTGGCCGGGGCCGGCTCGGGCAAGACCCGGGTGCTCACCCACCGCATCGCCTGGCTGATCGCCGAACGGGGCCTGTCCCCGTTCGAGATACTGGCCATCACCTTCACCAACAAGGCGGCCGGGGAGATGCGTGACCGGGTGGCCGCCCTGGTGGGGCCGGTGGCGGAGCGGATGTGGGTGTCCACCTTCCATTCGGCCTGCGTGCGCATCCTGCGCCGGGACGCGTCCCGGCTCGGGTACCGCTCCAACTTCACCATCTACGACCAGGCCGACGCCGTCCGCCTGGTCGGCTACGTGGTGCGGGACCTGGGGCTGGACTCCAAGAAGTTCCCGCCCCGCAGCATCCACGGCTACATCTCGGCGGCCAAGAACGAACTGATCGACTTCGAGACCTACGCCAGCCGGGCCCGCACCCTGATGGAGCGCAAGGTCGGCGATGTGTACCGGGAGTACCAGCACCGGCTGGTGGCGGCCAACGCCATGGACTTCGACGACCTGCTGCTGGTGGCGGTCAACCTCCTGCAGGCCTGCCCCGACGTGCTCGAGCACTACCGCAACCGGTTCCGCCACATCCTGGTCGACGAGTACCAGGACACCAACGCCGCCCAGAACGAGTTGGTGCTCCTGTTGGGAGGCGGCCACCACCAGGTGTCGGTGGTCGGCGACAGCGACCAGTCCGTGTACGGCTGGCGGGGGGCCGACATCCGCAACATCCTGCAGTTCGAGGAGGCGTTCCCCGACGCCACCGTGGTGGTGCTGGAGCAGAACTACCGCTCCACCCAGGTCGTCCTCGACGCCGCCAACGCGGTCATCGCCAACAACGCCCAGCGCAAGCCCAAGGCGCTGTGGACCGACCGGGCCGGCGGGGAGCTGATCACCCGCTACCACGCCGAGGACGAGCACGACGAGGGCTCGTGGCTGGCCGGCGAGATATCCATGCTGCACCGGGTGGCCGGACCCGACGGCCGGTCCCCCTACGGGTGGGGCGACGTGGCGGTGTTCTACCGGACCAACGCCCAGAGCCGGGCGGTGGAGGAGGAGCTGGTTCGCCGGGACATCCCCTACAAGGTGGTGGGCGGCACCCGCTTCTACGACCGGCGGGAGATCAAGGACATGCTGGCCTACCTGCGGTCCGTGGCCAACCCCGACGACGAGGTGTCGTTCAAGCGGATAGTCAACGTGCCCAAGCGGGGGGTGGGCGACACCAGCATCGACCGTCTCGACCGGTATGCCCGGTCGCAAGGGGTCCCGTTGGCGTCCGCCGTCGGTGACGCCGAGGCGGCCGGGGTGACCGGCAAGGCCCTGTCCGGGCTGCGCAAGCTCGACGGCCTGCTGGGAGAGTTGAGGGAGAAGGTCGCCGCAGGCGGCGAGGACGCCGGCCCGGCCCGGCTCCTGGAGCAGATCGCCGAGCGGTCCGGTTACATAGACGAGCTGATCGCGGAGAACTCCCTGGAGGCGGCCGGCCGCATAGAGAACATCGAGGAGCTGATCGGCGCCGCCCGCCAGGCCGCCTCCCTGGAGCAGTTCCTGGAGGAGGTGAGCCTGGTCGCCGACAGCGACGAGGTGGACGGCGACGCCTCCAGGGTGACGCTCATGACCCTGCACACGGCCAAGGGGCTGGAGTACCCGGTGGTGTTCATCGTGGGTATGGAGGACGGGGTGTTCCCCCACCTGCGGTCGCTGGCCGAGCCCGACGAGATGGAGGAGGAGCGCCGCCTGGCCTACGTGGGCATCACCCGGGCCCGGGAGCGCCTGTACCTGTCCAACGCCTGGTGCCGCAGCCTGTGGGGCCAGACCCAGTACAACCCGCCCAGCCGGTTCCTGCAGGAGATCCCCGACGCCCTCATGCAGGTGGTGGACGGCGGCCGGCGGCCCGGCTCCCGACTGTCGGACGCCTCGGGCCGGGACCGGATCGTCGAGGCGGCCATGCGCTCGGCCCGGCGGGGGCCGGTCCACGGCTCGGGCGCCGAGCAGCTGGGGCTGCGGGTCGGCGAGACGGTGGTGCACGCCAAGTGGGGCGAGGGCGTGGTCATAGATGTCAAAGGGGAGGGCGAGAAGGCTGAAGCCCGCGTCCGGTTCCCGTCCGTCGGCGAGAAGCACCTGGCCCTCTCGCTGGCCCCTATCAAGCGGGCCTGACCGACCGGTCTCCGCCTCCTAGGGGCCGGCCGGCGAGCACAGCGACCCGCACGGCTGGTCCAGCTGGCCGGCCGGCACCAGCGGAACGTTGAGGTAGGACGCCGCGGCGGCGGTGCGCTGCACCGAGTACACCCCGCCCAGCAGGTGCGGCAGCTGGGCTGCGCTGGGGGCCAGGTGCGGCGTGTCGGCGGTCGTCAACGTCACCCGCAGCCGCCATCCGGCCGGGATCCGGGCGAACGTCGGGAACACGGTTATGTCGTAGCGGGTCACCCGGCCCGGCACCACCGGCCGGGACGACACCCGGGTCAGGGGGTGGTCGGCCAGCAGGTACCTGCCGTTGCTGCCCACCCAGCTCCGCGACCGGTCGACCTGGCGGAGGGAGCCGAGCAGGGCCCCGGCGGTGAGCGGCACCGACCGGCCCGAGGGGGACACCTCCTCCACGGTGGCGGCCAGCTCGGTGTCGGTGGTGGTGGCCGTGGCGTACACCGTGGCGTCGATGGGCCCGGCGATGTCCTGGGCGGTGCCGAACGGGGCGCTGGTGTAGGTCAGGGCGTCCGGGCCGGCGCCGAGGGACGCGTCGTTGGTGTCGCAGGGGTTCTTGGCCTGCAGGTACGACAGGGCCAGCGAGGCGGCCCCGGCCGACCACTGGTCCGACTGCACGTCGCACGGGCTCGACATCGGGGACCACAGCACCTGGTCCGCCCCGGTCGCGGCGGTGGGGGCGGCGGTGACCAGGCTGCCGTGGTTGGTCGACACCGGGTCGCGGCCCGCCCCGCCGGCGCCGAAGTAGAACGCCGTGGCGGTGGTGCCGGTGAGCGGCCAGGTGGAGGTGTCCACCCACCGGCCGGAGCCGAGCTGGTACAGGTGCAGGGGCGTTTTCGTGTGCGCCAGCGGGGTGTCCCGGCCGCGCAGCCAAGTGTCGAACCATTCCAGCTCGACGGCTGCCATGTTGACCCCCGAGCCGGTGGTGACGTGCATCCACGGCCCCATCATCAGCTGGTAGCGGGGGGTCACCGCCTGGCCGGCCTGCATGGGGGCGTCCGCGGGAAGCCCGTCCGAGAGGTTCTGCAGGGCCGCGTAGTTGAGCGGCTCGCCCTGCTGGAACAGGTCGTTCCAGCCGCCCACCAGGAATGCCGGGATGTGGTCGTCGACCACATCCCGCAGGTAGCTGGCCGGGCTGCGCCGGGCCCAGTACGGGCCGTCGTAGGCCTGCGACCCACCGGTCTCCACGCTGGCCAGGGTGGACACGTCGGTGGACATCAGGGCCCGGGCGTGCTGGGCCTCCACCGCCGGGGCGCCGGCCAGGCTGCCCAGCTGGGACAGGCTGCCGGCGGCGGCCGCCTCCGACAACGGCTCCGCCACCGGGTTGGCGGCGTTGAGCCCGCCCACCAGGGCCAGGTAGGCGGAGGAGAACTCCACGTCGGGGATCCCGCCCGAGGTCACGGTGTCGGAGTAGATGTCGTGGCCGGAGATGATCGGGAACATGGCCTTGATGGGGGACCCGGCCCCGGCGGCGGCCACCGTCAGGAACTGGTTGATGCCCATGTAGGACTCCCCGAACAGGCCCACCTTGCCGTCGGAGTGGGGGAGGGCGGCGGCCCAGCGGGCCAGGGTGGCCCCGTCGCGGCCCTGTACCGGGTCGAACAGGCCCCAGGTGCCGCCCGAGTCGCCGGTGCCCCGCACGTCGGCGATCACGACTATGTAGCCCCGGTCGACCAGGTACGGGACGTCGGTGTTGGCCAGGGCCGCCCCGTTCTGGCCGATGGCCTCCTTGCCGTAGGGCGTCTGCTGCAGCAGCACCGGGAACGGCCCGGCCGCCGCCCGGCCCGACCCCGGGTCGGTCGGGTAGTAGACGTCGGCCCGCAGGACGGTGCCGTCGGCCATCCTGACCCCGACGTTGTACCGGGCGCCCTCCTGGTAGGTCGCCGGCCCCGGCGACCAGGTCGCCGCCGGCGCCTGCGTGGCGGCGTTGGCCGCCGGCATCGCCACCGTGCTGGCAGCCAGCACCACTCCCGCCGCTTGGGCCACCCGCCGGCTCGTCAGCCGGGCTCTGGTTCCTCGCATATCCGACATTTCGCCTTCGACCCGCCCGGTCCCTGCCCCGGGGGCCGGCTCGAGGGTCTCGAGGGGGTGTGTTACGTCCCTGAGGGGGCAACAACTCACCCCTCGAGGCCTTCCGGCGTCCGCCTGCTGGCCGGTGGCCCCGGTGGCCCCGGCGGCCCCGGCGCCGGCTCGAGGCCTTCCGGCGTCCGCCACGGCCCCAGGCGTGGCCGGTGCCGGGGCCGGGGCCGGCACGACCACGGCCCCAGGCGTACCCGGGGGTCAGGCGCCGGCTAC
>DASSZD010000205.1:0-31315 GCA_035702985.1 Acidimicrobiales bacterium | reverse complement strand
GCCGGCTGGGCCGGGGTCAGGCCGCCGGCAGGTCGCCGGCGCCCGAGCCCATCGTGACGTCGGCCGAGCGGTTGGCGGGCGGCCGGCGGGCGTCGAGGAGGTACTGGGCCCCGCTGATGAGGGCCAGGCCCACCGACAGCCAGAGGATGGAGCGACCCACCCACAGGTAGTGCAGCCCGGTGGCAGGCATGAGGATGAAGCCGACGGCGGCGTCCTGCGCGGCGGTCTTCATCTTGGCCATGGGGCGGGCCGGCACGGAGATACCCCGGCGGGCCACCACCGAGCGGTAGGCGCTGATGACGGCCTCCCGCCCGGCGATGAGAAGCACCGGCAACCAGCTGATGAGGCCGATGGCGGCCAGGGAGGCCAGGGCACCGAGGATCAGAACTTTGTCCGCCAGCGGATCGAGGAAGGCGCCCGAGGTGGTGGCCCCCTGGCGGCGGGCCACCCACCCGTCGAGGAAGTCGGTGCTCGACACCGCCAGCCAGGCGACGGCGGCGATCCAGGAGACTTTGAGGTCCAGGATGAGCAGCAGCATCACCGGGGCGGCCAGGATGCGCACCACGGTGATGGCGTTGGCCGGCGTGGCCAGCGCCGACGCCTCGAACTTGCCGGCCACCTTGGTCGCCATCTAGGCCATCCTCCCATCCCGGGCGCCGGCGGGCACCGGCTGGGCGTCGAGGTCGGGGCCCTCCGCGGCGGTGATGGTCACATCAACCCAGGTACCCGCTCGGAGCTGTTCCGGCACGCGGATTATCCCGTCGATCTCAGGGGCCTCCCGGTGGCTGCGGGCCACGCCCGGCTCGTCGACCAGGACGGTGGTGGTGGCGCCGACCAGGTCCGAGCGCCGGGTGGCGGTGATGCCGTCCTGGAGCTCAGAGCACTCGGCCAGCCGCTCGGCTACCAGGCCGGCCGGCACCCGGTCCTCCAGGGTGGCGGCGTAGGTGCCCGGTTCCTCGGAAAAAGGGAAGAACCCGGCCCAGTCCAGGCGGGCGTCCGCCAGGAACGCCAGCAACCGGTCCTGGTCCTCCTCGGTCTCGCCGGGGTAGCCGACAATGAACGACGAGCGGAACGCCGCTTCGGGCCAGCGGTGCCGGATCCGCTCGATCCGTTCCAGGAAGCGCTCGCCGTCGCCCCAGCGCCGCATGCGGCGCAGGTGGGGTCGGGAGACGTGCTGCAGTGACAGATCGAAATAGGGGCAGCCGGTCTCACCGATCACGTCTATGAGACCGTCGGAGAGCTCGGATGGGTACAAATACAGGAGCCGGACCCGGTCGACCCTCTCGGCCACGGACCGGACCAGTCGCTGGATGTCCTTGCCGGTGTCGAGGTCCCGCCCGTAGGAGGCCAGGTCCTGGGCCACCAGGACCACCTCGCGCACGTCGAGGGATTCCACCTCGGTCAGGACCGCGTCGCGGGTCCGGGACCGTTGGCGGCCCCGGAAGGACGGGATGGCGCAGAACCCGCACTTGCGGTCGCATCCCTCCGCCACCTTGACGTAGGCCCAGGGGGCGGGGGTGGCCGGGCGGGCCAGGTTGAGCAGGTCGAAGGCGGGAACCGTGGACTTCGAGCGGAAGGTGACGGGCGAGGCGGTGACGTCCATCCCGAACCCGGCGACCACGTCCACCTCGGGGAGAGCGTCCGCCAGCTCGGACCCGTAACGCTCGGCCATGCAGCCGGTGACGGCCAGGCGGGCGCCGGGCCGCCGGGTCTCAGCCAGGTTCAGGATGGTCTCGATGGACTCCTGGCGGGCCGCCTCGATGAACGCGCAGGTGTTGACCACCACCAGGTCGGCGGCAGCCGGGTCGTCGGCCGCTACATATCCGTCGGCTTCGAGTCGGCCCCCCAGCTTGTCCGAGTCGACCTGGTTCTTGGGACATCCCAGGGTCTCGAGCCAGTACCGCATCCGACACAGAGTAACGGTAGCCAGCCCTCCAGGTCCCCCATCAGGCGGGGGAGGTGCTGCCGGGCGGGCCGAGTCGGACGACCCGGTCCCGCCCAAGCGGCGCGAGCTACTTCTTGGTGCCGAGCATCCGGTTCATCTTGGTGCCGCACACCGGGCAGGTGCCCTGCGCAGCTGGCCGCCCGTTGGCCAGGGTTACCTCCTGGCCCTCGAACTCCCGCTTCTCCTTGCACTTGACGCAGTAGCCCTCATAGGTGGCCATGCACGTTCCTCCTCGGTCGCCGATGGGACCCGACCACGCTACTGACCGGAACGCCCGCTGCGGGTGATACCACCACGGTCGGCGTTCAGAGCGGTCACCCGGCCGGCCACCCCGTGGGTCCGCATGAGCTCCTCACCGGCCCCCACCAGGGCCTCCACGTGCTGGCGGTGGACCACGCCGAGCAGGGTCGAACCAGCCCCGGACCAGAACGCGGTGAGGGCTCCGGCGGCCCGCAGACCGGCCAGCAGGGCGGGCGCCGCCGGGAACAGGGCGGCGCGAAAGTCCTGGTGGAGACGGTCGTCGCCAGCCTCGGCGAGCAGCATGCGGTGGTCGGCCAGGCCGGCGATCAGGATCGCCATCCGGCCCAGGTTGAACACCGCGTCGGCCCGGGACACCGGGTCGGGCAGCACGTCGCGGGCCGAAGCGGTTAGCAGCTCCCGGTCGGGGACCAGCGCCACGAAGGCCAGCTCCGGATCCAGGGGGAGCCGGCGCCATACCGGGGTTCCGCCCACGGTGGTGGCGGCGACCAGGCCCCCGAAGGCGGAGGCGGCGGCGTTCTCCGGGTGGCCGTCCACCCGGACGCCCCACGAGAAGGGGTCGTCGGCCCCGGCCGCGGCGGCGGCCGCCACCGCCACTGCGGCCGACGATCCGAGACCGCGACCTATGGGGATGTCGGAGTGCACCTCGATCCTCAACCGGTTGTGACCGGCGACCGCGGCGGCCACCCGGGCGGCCAGGTGGGAGGCGTCGGCGGGCAGGTCGTGACCTTCCCCGGAGGTGACGATCTGCAGCCGGTCGGCCGGTTCGACCGACACCTCCACGTGCAGGTCCAGGGCCACCGCCAGCACGTCGAATCCCGGGCCGAGGTTGGCCGACGATCCCGGCACCGAGACGCGCACCGGTCTACTGCCCGGATTCTTGGAGGTTCTCCAGCTCCTCCACCGTCATCAGCACGGCGCGGGCCTTGGATCCCTCCGACGGGCCGACCACGCCCCGCTGCTCCAGCAGGTCCATGAGCCGGCCGGCCCGGGCGAAGCCGACCCGCAGCTTGCGCTGCAGCATCGACGTGGACCCCAGCTGGGACCGGACCACCAGGTCCCGGGCGGCGTCGAGCAGGTCGTCGTCGTCGCCGTCGCCCGCCCCCATCCCGGGGCTGCCCGGCCCGTCCTCGGTCCCCTCGACGCCCTCCACGTAGCGGGGCTCGGACTGGCGCCGCCAGTGGCCCACGACCTTGCGGACCTCCTCCTCGGTGACCCAGGCACCCTGGATGCGGCGGGCCACGCTGGAGGAGGCGGTGAGCAGGAGCATGTCCCCCTTGCCGATCAGCCGTTCGGCACCGGGCTGGTCCAGGATGACCCGGCTGTCGGCCAGTGACGACACCGCGAACGCCAGGCGGGACGGGACGTTGGCCTTGATCACCCCGGTGATGACGTCCACCGACGGCCTCTGGGTGGCTATCACCAGATGGATGCCCACCGCTCGGGCCATCTGGGCGATGCGGCAGATGGACTCCTCGACGTCGCGGGCGGCCACCATCATCAGGTCGTTGAGCTCGTCCACCACCACCAGGATGAACGGGAGCCGCTCGTACTGCTTGGGCTCCTGGCCCAGCGCCGGCGGCCCGGTCAGGTCCCCCCGGTCGTAGGCGGCGTTGTAGCCGGTGATGTCCCGCACGCCTACCTCGGCCAGGAGGTCGTAGCGCCGCTCCATCTCGTGCACCGCCCACGACAGGGCGTTGGCCGCCTTCTTGGGGTTGGTGACCACCCCGGTCAGGAGGTGGGGCAGGCCGTTGTACTGGCCCAGCTCCACCCGCTTGGGGTCGATGAGGATCAGCCGGACCTGGTCGGGCGTGGCCCGCACCAGGATGGAGGTGATCAGCGAGTTGATACACGACGACTTGCCGGCCCCGGTGGCCCCGGCGATCAGGATGTGGGGCATGGTCGCCATGTTCTCCAGCACCGGCCGGCCGGCGATGTCGCGTCCCATGGCCACCTCCAGCGGGTGGGTGGCGGCCCGGGCCTCGGCCGAGCCCAGGATGTCGCCGACGGCCACCAGCTGGCGCTGCTGATTGGGGACCTCGACGCCGATGGCCGACCGGCCCGGGATGGGGGCCAGGATCCGTACGTCGGCGGCGGCCATGGCGTAGGCGATGTCACGCTGCAGGTTGGTGACCTTGGCCACCTTCACCCCCGGGCCCAGCTCCAGTTCGTAGCGGGTGACGGTCGGCCCGACCGTCATGCCCACCAGCCGGGTCTCCACCCCGTGGGCGGCCAGGGCGTCCTCGAGGGTCCGGCCGGCGGCCTCGATCTGGCGCCGGTCTATCTCGGCCGCCTGGCTACGCTTGAGCAGGGCCACCGGGGGCAGACGCCAGGTGCCGGCCTCGGCGGCCGGGCCCAGCGAGATCGACAGCTGTTCCGGGTCGGCGGTCTCGGTGGGCGGCAGGTGCATGGGCACCGCCTGGCGGGCCGGGCCGGCCGGCTCCGCCCCGGCCGGGTCGGCGGCGGTCTCTGGTGCAGCGGCGGCGTCGGCATCGGCGGCGGCGGCCCTGGCCCTCCGGCGGGGTCTGGCCGGCGGGCCGGTCTCCTCGTCGGCTTCGCCGTCATAGAGGGTGGTCGAAGCGGGACTGGACGGGTGGCGGTGGAGGGCCCGGCGGCGCTCGGCCCGTTCGGGGGCGGCGGCGATCCAACGGGCCGTGGCGTGGGCGGCGCGACCCAGGGCGGCGGTGGCCATACCCGCCAGGTGCAGGCCTTGGCGGGCCGGGGTACCGGTGATCACCAGTACCCCGATGAGCACCAGCACCAGCAGGACCAGGGCCGTCCCCCACGTCCCGAGCCCGGCACTGATGGGTCCGGCCACGGCCATGCCGAGCAGGCCACCCGCCGGCCGCAGCCTGGACACGATCCCGCCCCAGTGGGCCGGCCGGTTGAGCCGGTCAAGGATCCCGGACCCGGCCAGCAGGACCACGACCGCCCCGACGCTGACCCGCACCGGCGGACGCACGGCCCGCTCCGGCGGGGCCGTCCCGGCCCGGGCCGGGGCGGGGGTCCGCCGGGGGTGGACCTCTCGGATCAGCACCCATCCCAGGTAGGCGATCAGCGGGGGCAGCAGCACCCGGGCCCAGCCGATGGCGTCTGCGGTCAGCCGGTCGATCATCCGGCCGGCCGGTCCGGCCAGCCCGCTGTAGATGGCCAGGGCGAACAGGGCGCCCACCAGCAGGAGCAGCAGCCCCCACACGTCGTTGGCCTGCCGCCCGATCAGGCGGGACAGCCCCTCGTGCTGGCCGCCCGGGGCCCTGCGCCGGCGGGGCGCGCCGGCGGATGCGGCCGGGCGGCGGGCCGGCTTGCGGGTCCCCGAGCCCGACCGGCTCCGGTTGGGGCGGCGGGTTGCAGTAGTCACAGCACCCTCGACAGTAACATCAGCCACATCAGTAACAGGGCCATCCTGGCCGCCAGTCTGGCCGCCGGGTGTGACGGCGCGCCGGGAGAACCCCCGCTCAGGGCATCCCGGGGGGCGGTCAGGACCGGCGGGTCAGACCTCCATGACCACAGGGACGATCATGGGCCGACGCCGGGTCCGCTCGGACACGAACCGCCCGAGCGCCTGGCGGGCCCGCCGGCGGAGCGTGTCGAAGTCCACCGAGCCGGAGTCGGCCGCCTCCTCCATGGCGGCCAGGACCGCCTGGCGGGCCTCGCCCAGCAGCTTCTCCGCCTCGGGGGCGTACACCCATCCCCTGGTGATGATCTCCGGCCCGGTGAGCACCTCGCCGGTCTTGGCGTCGCAGGTGACCACCAGCACCACCACGCCCTCCTCGGCCAGGACCCGGCGGTCCCGCAGGACGCCCTGGCCCACGTCGCCGACGATCCCGTCCACGTACAGATAGCCGGCCGGGACGTCTCCGGCGAAGTCGATGCCGGAGTCGTTCAGCTGGACCATGTCGCCGTCCTCGGCCAGCAGGATCCGCCCCGGGTCGACCCCCATCTCCTGGGCCAGCCGGGCGTGGTGGCTCAGATGGCGGAACTCGCCGTGGACCGGGATGAAGCAGTCGGGGCGGGTCAGGGACAGGAGGGTCTTCAGCTCCTCCCGCTTGGCATGGCCGCTGACGTGCACCTCGGCCAGGCCGGAGTGCACCACCTCGGCCCCCAGCCGGGACAGCCCGTCGATCACCTTGCCGACGTTGGTCTCGTTGCCGGGGATGGCGTGCGACGACAGCACCACCAGGTCCCCTTCGCCGACCTTTATCCACCTGTTCTCGGCCGCCGCCATCAGGGCCAGGGCCGACATGGGCTCCCCCTGGGAGCCGGTGGAGATGATGCACACCCGGCGGGGGTCGAGCTGACCGATCTTCTCGATGTCGACGATGCTGTCGTCGGGGATGTGAAGCAGGCCCATGGACCGGGTCATGGCCACGTTGCGGGCCATGGACCGGCCCAGGGTGGCGATGGTCCGCCCGTTGGCGATGGCCGCGTCGGCGATCTGCTGGATGCGGTGGATGTGGCTGGCGAAGCAGGCCATGATGACCCGCTTTTCGGGGTTGGCGGCGAACAGGTCGGCCAGCACCCGGCCCACCCGCCTCTCGCTGATGGTGTGCCCCTCCTCCTCGGCGTTGGTCGAGTCGCCCAGCAGCAGCCGGACGCCCGGCCCGTCGGCGATGGCGCCGATGCGGGCCAGGTCGGTGGCCCGCCCGTCCACCGGGGTGAGGTCGATCTTCCAGTCGCCGGAGTGCAGGATGACCCCCTGCGGGGTGTGGAAGGCCGTGGCGAAGCCGTGGGGCACCGAGTGGGTGACCGGGATGAACTCGACGTCGAACGGTCCGATGTGGCGGCGCTCACCGTCTCGCACGGTGATCAGCTCGGTGCGGCCCAGCAGGCCCGACTCCTCTATCCGGCTACGGGCCAGGCCCAGGCTGAGCGCGGAGCCGTAGATGGGAAACGACATCTCCCTCAGCAGATAGCTGAGGCCCCCGCAGTGGTCCTCGTGGCCGTGGGTGATGATGCAGCCCTCCACCCGGTCGGCGTTGTCGCGCAGGTAGGTGAAGTCGGGCAGGACCAGATCGACGCCGGGCATGTCGGAGTCGGGGAACATCAGGCCGCAGTCGAGGATCAGGATGCGGCCGTCCACCTCGATGCAGGCGCAGTTGCGGCCGATCTCGCCCAGGCCACCGAGGAAGACGACGCGAACCGGGTCAGCCATTGAGCTGCCCCAGCAGTCGGCGGGCCTCGTCCTCGAGCCCCTCGGGGGCCGGTCCGAGCGGTAACCGGCACTCCCCCACGGCGTGGCCGAGCACCCGCATGGCCGCCTTGGTCGGTACCGGGTTGGGGGCGTGGTCGCTGGACTGGAACCGGTGGGACGGCACCAGGCGGGCGTTGAGCTCCCGGGCGTGGTCGACGTCGCCCTTGTTGAACGCGGCGATCATCTCGCCGACGACCGGGCCGGCCCAGTGCGACTCCACCGAGATGGTCCCGACCGCGCCGACCGCCAGGAGGGCCAGGGTGTCAGCGTCGTTGCCGCTGTAGAGCTCGAAGCCGTCGGGCGCCTCCGCCACCAGGGCGGCGCTGGCAGCCGGGTCGGCGGTGGCGTCCTTGACCCCCACGATGGTCTCGTCCCGGGCCAGGCGCAGGATGGTCTCGGCCGAGACCTTGCGGCCGGTCCGCACCGGGATGTCGTAGAGGAGGACCGGAAGCCCCTCACCGGCCGCGTGGATGGCCCGCACGTGGGCCTCTATGCCGGCCTGCGAAGGCCGGCTGTAATACGGGGTGACGGCCAGGATCCCGGCCACACCGGCGTCCCGGGCCATCCTGGTCAGCTCGGCCGAGTGGGCGGTGTCGGCGGTGCTGGTGCCGGCCACCACGGGCACGGTGACCGACTCGACGACCGAGCGCCACAGATCCCGCTTCTCGGCGTCGGACAGGACCGGGGACTCCCCGGTGGTGCCGGCCAGCACCAGGAAGTCGTTGCCGTGGGCGCTGAGCCACCGGGCCAGCTCGACGGCGGCGGCCAGGTCCAGGCGCCCGCCGGCGTCGAAGGGGGTGACCATGGCGCAACCGACTGCGCCGAACCTACCGATCGTGGGCATGCAGCCAGCCTAATGAAACCGGGCCGGCCCGCCCGCAGAAGCCGCCTCCTGTTCCCGACCCCGGTGGTGATCACACGTTGAGAAGGTGCTCCAGGCCGATGGTCAGGCCGGGGCGGGCCGGCACCTGACGGACCGCGAGGATCACCCCGGGCATGAACGACTGCCGGTCGATGGAGTCGTGGCGGAGGGTCAGCGTCTGGCCGCCGCTGCCCAGGATCACCTCCTGGTGGGCGACCAGCCCCTTGAGCCTGACCGAGTGGATGCGGATGCCGGCCGGGCCGGCCCCGCCGCGGGCGCCGGCCACCACCTCCACCTGGGTGGGGTCCTCGCCCCACTCCTGCGACGCCGCCGCCATCATCTGCGCCGTCCGCACGGCCGTGCCCGAGGGGGCGTCGACCTTGGCGTCGTGGTGCAGCTCGATGATCTCGGCGGTCTCGAACCAGGGGGCGGCCAGCTCGGCGAACCGCATCATGAGCACCGCCCCGATGGCGAAGTTGGGGGCCACCACGCAGCCGAGAGGCCCGGTTCCGGGGTAGACCTGGCGCAGCCGGTCGGCGGCCTCGTCGTCCACGCCGGTGGTGCCGATCACCGTGTGGATGCCGTGCTCTCCGCACCACACGGCGTTGGCCACCGCCACGCCGGGGACGGTGAAGTCGACCGCCACCTCCACCTGGGCGTCCACCAGGGCCCCCAGGTCGGCCGAGATCTCCAGGGGGGCGCCCGGCCCGCCCACCGGGATTCCCGCCCCTCCCGGGTCCACCGCGGCCACCAGCTGGAGGCCGTCGGCCCCCTGCACCGCGGCGCACACCGTGGCCCCCATCCGCCCCGCCGCCCCGATCACGCCCACTCTCACGGGGGCGACAGTAGCCGGGGCGGACCCCCGGGCCGCCCGGCGGTCGCCGGCGGAACGGGTCCTGGGCCCGCCGTCAGGTGTCGGCCGGTCCCACCGTGACCACCGTACGGTGGGCGCTCAGCCAGCGGGCGGCCACCTCGTTGACGTGGTCCAGGGTCAGGTTGTCGAGGCGGGTCTCGATCTCGTCGAGGGTCAGGACCCGCCCGTGGACCAGCTGGGAGTGCCCGATGCGGCTCATCCGGGCCCCCGAGTCCTCCAGGCTGAGCGCCATGGAGCCCCGCATGTGGCCGCGGGCGGCCTCCATCTCCTCGGCGGTGATTCCCTGCTCGGCGACCCGGTCGATCTCGGAACCGACCAGGTCCAGGACCTGCCCGATCTGGCCGGGCGAGGTGCCGGCGTAGACGGCCAGCGCCCCGGCCCCCTGGAAGCCCAGCCGGTAGGCGTAGACCGAGTAGGCCAGGCCCCGCTCCTCCCGGATGGACTGGAACAGCCGGCTGGACATGCCGCCGCCCAGGACGTGTTCGACGATGGACATGGCGTGGCGGTCCTCGTCGCTGCGGTCGGGGCCGGGCACGGCCACCGCCAGATGGGCCTGCTCGGTGTCCCGCGCCACGGCCAGGCTCGGTCGGGCGACGCCGGTCGGTGAGGACCGGGCGGGGGCGGAACCGCCGTGACGGCCGTCCAGGCGGCCGGCGATCCGCTCCACCACCCTGTCGTGGTCCACCGCCCCGGCGGCGGCCACCACGATGTTGCCGGGCCGGTAGTGGGACCGGTGGAACCCGGCCACCTCGTCGGGGGTCATGGCCGACACCGTGGCGGCGTCGCCCAGCACCTCCCGGCCCAGCGGGTGACCCGGGAACAGGGCCTCGGCCAGCACGTCGTGGACCAGATCGGCCGGTTCGTCGGCGTGCATCAGGATCTCCTCCAGGATCACCTGCCGCTCCGACTCGAACTCCTCCGGCCGGAACGCCGGGGTCCAGATGATGTCCGAGAGGAGGTCCACGCCCATGTCCGCGTCGGCCGAGAGCAGCCGGACGTAGAAGGTCGTGTACTCCTTGGTGGTGAAGGCGTTCATGTCGCCGCCCACCGAGTCGACCGCCAAGGCGATGCTGCGGGCGCTGCGCTGCGGCGTGCCCTTGAACAGCAGGTGCTCCAGGAAGTGCGAGGCCCCCGCCTGGGCGGGGGGCTCGTCGACCGAGCCGGTGCCGACCCAGAAGCCGATGGTCACCGAGCGGACGTCGGACATCCGCTCGGTGACGACGGTCAGGCCACCGTCGAGGACGGTGCTGCGGTGGCTCACCGGTGACCCCCGGCGGGGCGGGCTAGCGCCGCCACCGGGTGGTCACGAGCGGCGGCGGCGGGGGTTGCGCCGGGGGGCGCGATCCCCCTCGGGGGCCCGCTCGGCGCCGGACTGGGCCGGGCCCAGGTCGCCGAAGGTGGCGGCCGCCTCGGCCTCCCAGGTGTCCTCGAACGACACCTCCTCGGCGCCCTTGGTGGTGGTGGCGGCGGGGGCTGCGCTCGGCTGGGGGGCCTCGGCGCCCTCGCCGGTGAGCGACAGGGACACCTTGCCCTGCGGGTCGATGTCGTCGACCCGGACCTCGATCTCGTCGCCCAGGTCGACCACGTCCTCGACCCGCTCGATCCGCTTGCCCCGGCCCAGCTTGGAGATGTGGACCAGGCCGTCGCGGCCGGGAAGGATGTTGACGAACGCCCCGAACTTGGTGATGTTGACCACCCTGCCGGTGTAGACGGCGCCGACCTCGGCCTTGGGCGGGTCGAGGATCAGCTCGATGCGCCGCCGGGCCTCGGCCACTGCGCCACCGTCCTTGCCGCCGATGGTCACGGTGCCTACCACCCCGTCGTCGTCGACGTTGATGTCGGCCCCGGTCTCCTGCTGCAGGGCGTTGATGACCTTGCCCTTGGGCCCGATGACCTCGCCGATCTTGTCGAGGGGGATCTCCAGGCTGACGATCTTCGGGGCGGTGTCGCGCACCTCCTGGCGGGGGGCGGAGATGGCCGCCTCCATGACCTCCAGGATCTTGACCCGGGCCTGGTGGGCCTGGCGCAGGGCGGCCCCGAGCACGTCGGCGGGCAGGCCGTCGATCTTGGTGTCGAGCTGCAGCGCCGTCACGAAGTCCCCGGTGCCGGCCACCTTGAAGTCCATGTCGCCGAAGGCGTCCTCGGCCCCCAGGATGTCGGTGAGGGTGATGTACTCGTCACCGACCTTCACCAGGCCCATGGCGATACCGGCCACCGGGGCCTTGATCGGCACGCCGGCGTCCATCAGGGACAGGCTGGACGAGCACACCGAGGCCATCGAGGTGGAACCGTTGGACGACAACACCTCCGACACCAGGCGCAGGGCGTAGGGGAACTCGTCTACGGGCGGCACCACCGGCAGCAGGGCCCGCTCGGCCAGGAGGCCGTGGCCGATCTCCCGCCGCTTGGGGCTGCCCACCCGGCCGGTCTCGCCGTTGGCGTAGGGCGGCATGTTGTAGTGGTGCATGTACCGCTTCTTGTCGTCGACGCCGATGGTGTCGAGAAGCTGGTCCATGCGGGGCATGCCCAGGGTGGTGATGTTGAGGACCTGCGTCTCGCCCCGCTGGAACAGGCCGGAGCCGTGGGCGGTCGGCACGATCCCGACGGCCGCCGAGAGGGGCCGGATGTCCTCCGGGCCGCGCCCGTCCATGCGGACCCGGCTGTTGGCGATGCGCTGGCGGACCAGCTTCTTGGTCAGCGACCGCACCGCGGACTTGATCTCGCCCTCCCGACCGGGGAACTCCCCGGCCAGCTCGGCCACGATGGCGGCGGTCACCTCACTGGTCTGCGCCTCCCGATCGGCCTTGGCGGTGATGGTGGTGACCTTGTCCACCCGGGACGCGCCGACCTCCTCGACCCTGGCCGCCACGTCGTCGCCGTAATCCTTCTGCGGCACGTAGGCGATCGGGGCCCGGGCGCCGGCCTGCGACACCAGCTGGCGCTGGAGCTCGATGCTCTCGCGGATCCAGGACTTGGCCGCCTCGAGACCGTCGGCGATGGCCTCCTCGGTCACCTTCGGAGCCCCGGCCTGGTACATCTCCCAGGCGGCGGCCGTGCCGCCCGCCTCGACCATCATGATGGCGACGTCGCCGCCCTCCAGCTGCCGGCCGGCGACGACCAGCTCGAACGCCGAGGCGTCCCCTTCCTGGTAGGTCGGGTGGGGGGCCCACTCGCCCTCGCCGGTGTAGGCGATGCGGACCGCCCCGATCGGGCCCTCGAAGGGGATGCCCGACAGCATGAGGGCGGCGCTGGCGGCGTTGATGGCCAGCACGTCGTGGGGGTTCTCCAGGTCGGCACCGAGCACGGTGATCACGACCTGGGTCTCGTTGCGGTAGCCGTCGGCGAAGCTGGGCCGGAGCGGCCGGTCGATCAGCCGGGCGGTGAGGATGGCGGTGTCGGCCGGGCGGCCCTCCCGCCGGAAGAAGGACCCGGGGATCTTCCCGGCGGCGTACATCCGCTCCTCGACGTCGACGGTGAGGGGGAAGAAATCGATGCCCTCGCGGACGGAGTTGGCGGCGTTGGCGGTGGCCAGCACCACCGTGTCGCCGATACGTGCGACTACAGCTCCCTGCGATTGCGGCGCCAGGACGCCGGTCTCGAAGGAAAGGGTCTTGGTGGTCCCGGTGATCGGGGTGGATACCGATGTAGCGGTTCCGGTTGTAGCGGCCATGTGGCTCGCTCCTTTCTGTGCCCGCCGGGCGGGCGGTCGGAGCGGCGCCTGGCCAGTTCCCAGTCGGCGCCCTCCCGATGCGACCTCCGGGAGAGCCTCGACTGGCAGCTGACCACCGAACGCCGCTCGGTGATCATGGGTGCCAGCGCCCGGGCGCCTGCGTGCTGCTGCGGCCGGGCGGGGCAGGGTCGGGGCGCCGGGCGTCCCGGCGCCCGCTCCGGGCTAGCGCCGCAGGCCGAGTCGGGAGATCAGCTGCCGGTAACGCTCCACGTCGTTCTTGCGGACGTAGTCCAGGAGACGCCGACGCCGGCCGATGAGCTTCATCAGACCGCGCCGGGTGTGGTGATCGCCCTTGTGGACCTTCAGATGCTCCGTCAGGTGGGCGATACGCTCGCTGAGGATGGCGACCTGGACCTCAGGCGAACCGGTGTCGGACTCGTGCGTACGGTAGGTCGCAATCGTTGCGGCTTTGTCTGGCATGAATGCGGTAATCCCTTGACGTCTTCGATGGCACATCACCTTGACGGCACATCACAGGCCCCGGACGAGGCCCCGGGACGGGGCCGCTCGCACGGGCGCGACCGGACGAGCCGGTCCTGGTCCATGGTAGCAGTAACCGTCTCCCCCGGTTCGACCGGGCGTTGCGCCCCGGTGCCGTCATGAGCGACGGCGAGGAGGGCCGGGTCTTCCTGGCCCCCGGGGTGTGGCTGCCTCTGGCCGAGATCACCTGGCGGTTCTCCACCGCCGGCGGCCCGGGCGGCCAGCACGTCAACACCTCGAACACCCGGGCCGAGGCCAGCTTCGACGTGGAGCATTCCCCCACCCTGGCACCGTGGGCCCGGGACCGCCTCCTGGCCCGCCTGGGGCCGGTGGTGACGGTCGCCGCCGGCGACACCCGCTCCCAGGCCCGCAACCGGGAGCTGGCCCTGCTGCGCCTGGCGGACCGGCTGAGCCACGCCCTGGAGGTGCGCCGCTCCCGGCGGGCCACCCGCCCCACGGCGGCGTCGAAGCGGCGTCGCCTGGAGGACAAGCGGCGACGGTCACAGGTGAAGTCGGAACGGCGCCGGTCCCGGGGGCGGCCGGAGGCGGACTGACCTCCGGGCGGACGCGACCGGGCCAACGGGGCGACCGCAGGCCGAAATGGACCGCAGCCGGCCGGTGGCCGGTCCGGACCGGGACTGGCGGGGCGGGCCTGGCCGGGCGGAGCGGGCCGGGCCGGGCAGGATCGGGTCAGGCCGGGGAGCGGCCCAGCACCTGGCGGGTGGTGGCCACGTCCCGCCCCATCTGCTCGATGAGGGCCTGCGCCGACTCGAACCGGGCCTGGGACCTCAGGTGGGCCACGAACTCCACCTTCGCCGGCTCGTCGTAGAGGTCCCCGTCGAAGTCGAGCAGGTGGACTTCGAGCAGGGACAGGCCGGCCTCCCGGTAGAACGTGGGGCGCCGCCCCAGGGAGATGGCGGCCGGCCGGCGGACGCCGTCCGGTCGGCTGTACCAGCCGGCGTAGACACCGTCGGCCGGCAGGGCCATGTCGTGCGGCAGGGAGACGTTGGCGGTCGGGAAGCCGAGCTGCCGGCCCCGCTTGTCCCCGTGGGCCACCACGCCGCGCACCTGGTGCGGCCGGCCGAGCAGGGACGCCGCCTCCCCCACCGCCCCGTCCGCCAGCAGCCCCCGGATCCGGGTGGAGGATATGGGTTCGCGCCCCAGGCCCCCGCTGAACAGCCGCAATCCGGTCACGTCGAAGCCCAGTTCGGCGCCCATGTCCTGCAGCAGGGCCACGCTGCCCAGCCGCTTGTGACCGAAATGGAAGTCGTGGCCGACCACCACCGCCTTGGTGTCCAGGCAGTTCACCAGCACCTCGCGGACGAAGTCCTCGGCCGGCTCGTCGGCCCGCTCCCGGTCGAAACGCACGAGCATCACGTAGTCCACGCCGGTGGAGGCCAGCAGCTCCAGCTTCTGGTCCAGGTCGGTGAGCAGCTTGGGGGCCGACTCCGGCCGCACCACCGACGCCGGGTGACGGTCGAAGGTGACCACGGCCGAGGCCAGACCCTGCTCGGCGGCGACCCTCCGGACCCGGTCGATGACCAGCCGGTGCCCGGTGTGGACACCGTCGTAGGCGCCGATGGTGACGGCGCACGGCCGCTCGGCGGTGCACCTACCGGGGTGGTTGAGGACCTCCATGGCGCCCCGACACTAACGGCCCGGACGGGACCGGCTCACGGTCCACCCTCGGCGCCGAGGACCACCCGGGGCTTCACCGAGTCGCCCCGGTGCTCCTCGTAGACGGCCAGCAGGTCCCCGGCCGGTCCCAGCACCCGCCACGGGCCGGCGCCGCTCGGCCCCAGCTCGGCCCGGTCCACCACCCGGCCGTGCCGCACGGCCGCCTCCATCCCGGTCCCTACGGTGACCGGCTCCATCCAGGGCAGGGCGTCGGCGGGGGCCAGCACCCGGTCCGGCTCCAGGCGGTCCAGCGGTACGGCCTCCTCCACCCGCCACGGTCCGACCGCGGTGCGGCGCAGATCCCGCACGTGGGCCCCGCCGCCGAGCATCCGGCCCAGGTCGTCGGCCAGCACCCGGATGTAGGTCCCCGAGGAGCAGTCGATCTCGGCGTGCAGCACCGGGTCGGTCTGCCGGTCCCCGGGCCCCGGCTCCAGGGAGAAGCGGTACACGGTCACTTCTCTGGCCGGTCTCTCCACCTCGATTCCCTGGCGGGCCAGCTCGTGCAGCCTCCGGCCCCCGATCTTGACCGCCGAGACCATGGGGGGAACCTGGCGGATGGGGCCGGTCAGGTCGGCGGCGGCCCGCCGGGCGTCCTCCAGGGTCACCGCGCTCATGTCCCAGCGGCCGGTCACCTCGCCGCTGCTGTCGAGGGTGGTGGTGGCCCGGCCGAGGACGATGGTGGTGGTGTAGCTCTTGGGCAGGCCGGCCATGTACTGCATCAGCCGGGTGGCCCGGCCCAGGCCGATCAGCAGCACGCCGGTGGCGTCGGGATCGAGGGTGCCGGCGTGGCCGACCTTCTTCTGCCCGAAGATCCTCCGGCACCGGCTGACCACGTCGTGGCTGGTCATGCCGGCCGGCTTGTCCACCACCGCCAGCCCGTCGATCACGGGCGGTCGGGGCCGGGCCCGGGCAGCCCCCTAAGGATGTCCTCGATGCGCTGGCCGGCGGCCACCGCCGGATCGGCCACGAAGCGGAGCTGGGGGGTGCGCTTGAGGCGGACCTGGTGGGAGATGGCCGCCTGTAGGCGGACCCGGACCGAGGCCAGGGCCTCCTCCTCGTCGGGCTCGAGGGAGGACATGAGCACGGTGGCGTGGCGCAGGTCCGGGTCGCACTGCACGGCGGTGATGGTGAGCATCCCCAACCGCTCGTCCAGATCCTCCATCCGCTCGAGCTGGTCGGCCAGCACCTGGCGCAGCACCTCGTTCACCCGGGCGGTCCGGGCGTAGCCCCGGCCGCCGCGGGCGGCGGGCCGGGCGGCCATCAGCGGTCCTCCCGGCCGGCCCAGCCCCGCTCGGTGGAGACCACCTCGACCTCGGGGAACGACCACACGAACCGCTCCACGGCGTCGATCACCTGCCGGGCGTGGCCGGCCGACCCCGACACCGCGGCCATGGCCAGCACCGCCCGCTGCCACGAGTCCTGGTGGTCCACCTCGGCGACGGCCACGGCGAAGCGCCGGTGGGCGCCGTCGAGGATGGGTCGGACCACGGAGCGTTTCTCCTTGAGGGAATGGACGTCTGGTAGGTGCAGGTCCATGGTCAGCCAGGCGACGTGCACAGCGGGCGGAGCTAGGTGCGGGGGATCTCCCGCTCCTCGAAGGTCTCGATGACGTCACCCTCGCGCAGGTCCTGGTTGTTGGACAGGCCGATACCGCACTCGAAGCCCTCGTGGACCTCCCGCACGTCCTCCTTGAACCGCTTGAGCGAGGTGATGGCGCCCTTCCAGATGATGACGCCGTCCCGCAGGAAGCGGACCTTCGAACCGCGGGTGATGACGCCGTGGCGGACCATGCAGCCGGCGATGGCGCCGATGCGGGGCACCCGGAAGAGCTCCCGGACCTCCGCCTCGCCGGTGATGACCTCCTCGTACTCGGGGGCCAGCATGCCGACCATGGCGCTCTCGATGTCCTCGATGAGCTTGTAGATGATCTCGTAGGTGCGGATCTCCACGTCGTGCTGCTCGGCCAGGTCGCGGGCGCCGCGGTCGGGCCGGACGTTGAACCCGATGATGGTGGCGTTGGAAGCCTCGGCCAGGGTCACGTCGTTCTCGGTGATACCGCCCACCGCACGGTGGATGAACGACAGCTTGACCTCGTCGCGTTCGAGCTTGCGCAGGCTCTCGGTGACCGCCTCCAGGGAACCCTGGGTGTCGGCCTTGAGCACCAGGTTCAGCGTGGCCGTCTCGCCCCGCTGGATCTGTTCGAAGATGTCCTCCAGCTTGGCGCCGGTACCGGTCGCCGAGGAGGTGCGGCGCAGGTCGGCGGCGCGGTAGCGCTCGCCTCGCTGCTCGGCGATGTCCCGGGCCGTCCGGGCCTTGTCGGTGACCCGGAACTCGTCGCCGGCGCTGGGCACGGCGTCGAATCCGAGCACCTGCACCGGGGTCGAGGGGGCGGCCTCTTTGACCTGGTCGCCGCTGTCGTCGAGCAGGGCCTTGACCCGGCCCCACGAGGCGCCGGCCACGATCGAGTCGCCGGTGCGCAGGGTGCCGGACTGGACGATGACGGTGGCCACCGGGCCCTTCCCGGGATCCAGGTTGGCCTCCAGCACGATGCCCCGGGCCCGGCCCTCCGGGCTGGCCACCAGCTCCTCGAGCTCGGCGACCACGAGCACCTGCTCGAGGAGGTCGTCGATGCCGAAGTTCTGCAGGGCGGAGATCTCGACCATGATCGTCTCGCCGCCCCACGCCTCGGGCACCAGCTCGTGCTGGGACAGCTCCTGCATGACCCGGTTGGGGTCGGCGTTGTCCCGGTCGATCTTGTTGATGGCCACGATGATCGGCACGTCGGCCGCCTTGGCGTGGTTGATGGCCTCGACGGTCTGGGGCATGACGCCGTCGTCGGCCGCCACCACCAGGATCACGATGTCGGTGACCTCGGCGCCCCGGGCCCTCATGGCCGTGAACGCCTCGTGGCCGGGGGTGTCGATGAACGTCACCGGGTGGCCTTCGTACTCGACCTGGTAGGCACCGATGTGCTGGGTGATGCCGCCGGCCTCGCCGGCCACCACGTTGGCCTCCCGGATGCGGTCGAGCAGCAGGGTCTTGCCGTGGTCGACGTGGCCCATCACGGTCACGACGGGTGGGCGGGGCCGGAGGTCGTCCTCGTCCTCCTCCTCGTCGTCGAAGTACTTGGCCTGGAGCTCGGCTTCCTTCTCCTCGCCCGGGTCCACCAGGCGGATGGCAGCGCCGAGCTCGGCGGCGAACAGCTCGATCATGTCGTCCGACAGGGACTGGGTGGTGGTGACCATCTCGCCCTGCTGGAACAGGAAGCGCACCACATCGGCGCCCGAGCGGTTGAGCTTGGGGCCCAGCTCCTGGGCCGTCGACCCCCGCTCCACGATGATCTCGCCCTCGGGTACGGGCGCGTTCGACGGGGTGTAGTGGGTGAGCTCCTGTGCCTCGAGCTCCTCGATGTTGCGCCGCCGACGACGGGCCCGGCTCCGACCCGGGGGACGGCCGCGGCCGAATGCACCGCCGCTGCGGGGCGGGCCACCGCCTCCGGGGCGGCCACCCATACCGCCGGGACGCCAACCGCCGCCTCCGGCGCCGGCTCCTGCCCCGGCTCCGGCTCCGGGACGGCCACCGGTGCGGGTTCCGCCACCGGCGCCGGCCGGACGGCCGGCTCCGGCACCACCGGGGCGGCCGGCACCACCGGCGGGCGGGCGGGCGCCCGGTCCGCGACCGGGCGGGGGCGGGATGGGCTTGCCCGAGGGAGACAGGGGCGGCCGGCGCACGCCGGGCGGGGGCGGGATCGGCTTGCCCGTCCGGGACAGCATGGGGCCACCGGAGCCGGCCTCGCCGCCCTGGGCGGGACCGGTGGGGGCGCTGGGGGCGGCACCGGCGGTGGGCGCCGGGCGCTGACCCCCCTGGGCGGACCGGGCGGCGGGAGGCCGGGCTGAGCCGGACGGGGCCGCCTGAGGGCGCGGCGGGGCGGACTGGCCGGACTGGGGCCGGGCACCGGCCGGCGGAGCGCTGTGAGCAGCAGCCGGGGCGGGCGCCTGGGGGCGGGCGGTGCCCGGAGGAGCGCTGTGCGGCGCGGGCGCCTGGGGCCGGGCGGCGGCCGGAGGAGCGCTGTGCGGGGCGGGCGCCTGGGGCCGGGCGGCGGCGGGAGGAGCGCTGTGGGGGGCGGCCGGGGCGGGGGCCGGACGCGGCGGAGCGGCCGGCGTCTGGGACGAGGCCACGCCCGGGCGGGCCGGGGCCCGACCCGGGGCGGGGGCGGCGGGCGCCCCGGCCGGCTGGCCGTTGGGGCTGCCGCCGGCCACGGGCGCCGGGCGGGGGGAGGACGGGGCGGAGGAAGCCGACGCGGGCGCCTTGGCGGCCGCTGCCGGGGCGACGGGGGCGGCCGGTTCGGGAGCGGCAGCCGGCGGCTCCCGGTGCTCGGGGCGGCTCGACACCACCCGGCCGGCCGACGGGGCGGCCGCGGGGCGGGCCGGGGCGGCCGGCTCGGCCGGCTTCTCGGCGGGCCTCTCAGCGGCGGGACTACCGGTGGTCGCGGGGGCGGAACCTTCCGGCTCGACGGGCCGACGCAGCCCTTCCTGGTCGGCCTTGCGGCGGACGCGGTCCGCCTGCTGCTCCTCGATGCTCGAGGAGTGGCTCTTGACCCCGATTCCGAGCTGGATACAGAGGTCGAGCGCTTCTTTGTTCGTGAGGCCGAGCTCTCGCCCTAGCTCATAGACCCGGATCTTTTTCGCCAAGTTGCTGCGTCAGTCCCTTCTCGGTGCTTCTCGGTTCGTCAGCCCCCGCCCCTGCGGCGGCGGCGCCCATTCCATGGTGTCACGTTCCAACTGGTTGGCTCCCAGCAGGGCTGAGGCGCCGGCCGCGGTGTCGGCCCGGAATGCCCGGTTGAAGGCGTTCCGGCGCACCGCGGCTTCGAGGCAACTGGGTCCGGGACCTCCGGTTCGGGGGTCCCGGCAGAGCCAGGCGCCTCTGCCGGGAGCGACCCGGCTGACAACTAGCGACCCGTCCTCTGAACGGGCGACCCTCACCAGGTTACCGGCCTGGCGCGGGCTGCGGCACCCCACGCAGGTGCGGACCGGGGGACGGGCCCGGCGGCCGGCTACGCCCGGCCCTCCGACTCCACCGATGCTACCGGCTGGTCCGAAAGGTCGGGATCCTCAGCCAGGGCCTGTTCCTCGGCCGACGGCTCACCCTCGGCGGCCACGACCTCCTCCTCCCGGGCGGCGGCCGGCGGCTCGGCGCCGTCGCCGGCCGGCGGCCCGGCGCCGTCGGCGGCTTCGTCACCTTCGGTCGAGGCCGCCTCGGCGGCCTCCGCCTCCTCGTCGTCGCCGCTCGACTGGGACCACTCCTCGGCGGAGACGGCCTCGCCACCCTCGGCCGGCTGCCACACCATCTCGCCCGACTCGGTCTCGACCCATTCGCCCTCGGCCCACTCCTGCTCCGCGTAGGCCTGTTCCTCGGCCATCTGGGTCTCGCTCTTGATGTCGATGCGCCAGCCGGTCAGCCGGGCGGCCAAGCGGGCGTTCTGGCCCTCCTTGCCGATGGCCAGGGACAGCTGGAAGTCGTGCACGACGACGGTGGCGGTGCCGGTGGAGTCGTCGAGGTGGACCTCCTTGACCTTGGCCGGCTGCAGGGCCCGCATGACGAACTCGCGGGGGTCGTCGGAGAAGGGCACGATGTCGACCTTCTCGCCCCGCAGCTCGTTGGTCACCATCCGCACCCGGGCGCCCCGGGCCCCGACGCAGGCCCCGACCGGGTCCACGTTGGGGTCGTTCGACCACACCGCGATCTTGGTCCGGTGGCCCGGCTCGCGGGCGGCCGCCTTGATCTCGACCACCCCGCTGGAGATCTCCGGCACCTCCAGCTCGAACAGCCGCTTGATCAGGCCGGGGTGGGTGCGGCTCACCACGATCTGGGGGCCCTTGGAGGTCTTGCGGACCTCGACGATGTAGGCCTTGAGGCGGGCACCGTGCTCGTAACGCTCGTAGGGCACCTGCTCCGCCTGGGGCAGGAGAGCCTCGACCTTGCCCAGGTCCAGCAGGGTGTAGCGGTTGTCGCTCTGCTGGATGATGCCGGTGACGATGTCACCCTCCCGCCCGGCGTACTCCTCGTACTTGAGGTCCCGCTCGGCCTCCCGGATGCGCTGGGTCATCACCTGCTTGGCGGTCTGGGCCGCGATCCGCCCGAAGTCCTTCGGGGTCACGTCCCACTCCCGGATGACGTTGTCGTCGTCGTCGACCTCTTGGCCGTAGACCCGGATCTCGCCGGTGTCGGGATCGACGGTCACCGTCGCGAACTCCTCGGCGTCGGGCATGCGCTTGTAGGCCGCCAGGAGGGCGTTGGCCAGGGCGTCGAGAAGGGTGTCGACGCTGATGCCCTTGTCCTTGGCGATCTGCTGGAGGGCGTCGAGGAAATCGATGCTTGCGTCGTTTTTCATGGTGCCGTGTCTTTCGCTTCGTTGGATGCGACCGGTTCGGCGGCCTGGCGGCCGTGGGCGGCGGGTCGCTTGACCGCCCGGGATGAGGCCTTGGATCCCTTGGACCCCTTGGTCTGGCCCGGCTTGGGCGCCGGCCCCCACACCAGGACGGTGCGGGCCCGTTCGATCAGCTGGAACGGGATCTCCACCACCTCCCCGGCCGGAGCGTCCTCGGGGGCCAGGGTGGCGGCCTGCCCGTCCACCGACACGAGCTGGCCGTGATGGCGGCGGGCCCCGCCCACCGGCTGGGACGTCTTGATCGACACCTGGGAGCCGATGTAGCGGGTGTAGTGCTCCACCCGGCGCAGGTTGCGCTCCACCCCGGGGCTCGACACCTCCAGGGAGAACCGGCCGGGCGGGGTCAGCTCGGGGTGCTCGTCGAGGAGGGGTGAGACCACCTTGCCGGCCACGCCGGCCAGGGAGTCGAGGTCGATCCCGCCGGGGCGGTCGACCAGCACCCGTACCGCGTCGCCCGACACCTCGACGTCCCACAACTCGAGACCCGAGGAGATCAGCGCCGGCTCCACGAGCGCACGAATGGCATCCGGTGACACGGCCATCCCGCTGAACCTCCTCTCGGTCACCTAAGAGCTTGTCGCAAACAAAAGCGTGGGCACCCTGCTCGACGCAGGAGCGGCCCACGCAAGCTGCCCTCCGGGCAGGCAGGGGCCATTATAGCCCCCGGCCCACCCGGAGCCCCCTAAAGAGGGTCGCCGGGTCTCCCGGCGACGGGCCGGTCGGCGCCGGGCGCCACCGGCCGCACGGCGCGGCGCCGGTCAGTAGCTCCTGGCCACCACCGCCACCAGGCCGGGTTCGTCGTCGCGCTCGGCCAGCGAGCCGTCCGGCCGGCGCAGGCAGCGGACCGTCACCCCGGAGGTGGCCAGCTCGGACTCCCCTTCCACGCCCAGGGTGTCCCACGGGATGACGGCGAAGCCGGGCCGGCCGCCGGAGCCCCCCTCCACCGCCTCCACGGCCTCGCCGGCGGTGGTCACCGCCACGGTGCGATCCTCCTGGTGGCGCCGGGCCTCGGCGACGAGGTCTCCCTGGACGGCGTCCAGCAGCGCCCGGGCCTCGGCCGCCACCTGACCGAGCGGCACGGGACGCTTCTCCCGGCGGTCCCTGCGGACCAGGGTCACCTGGCCGGAGGCCAGGTCCCGGGGGCCGACCTCCACCCGGACCGGGACGCCCTTGAGCTCCCACTCCACCGCCCGCCGGCCGAATGACGTGGCCACCCGGTCGTCCAGCCTCACCCGCACCCCGGCCCGGCCCAGCTCGTCGGCGAGCCGACCGGCGGCGGCCCTGGTGTCCTCCTCGTCGCGTACCAGGAGCACGACCACCTCGACGGGAGCCAGCGCCGGCGGCAGGCGCAGGCCGGCGTCGTCGCCGTGGGCCATGATCAGGGCCCCGACCAGCCGGGTGGAAACCCCCCACGATGTCTGCCAGGCGTACTCCTGGGTCCCCGATTCCGTGGAGTACTGGATGCCGAACGCCCGGGCGAAGTTCTGGCCCAGCTCGTGGCTGGTACCCATCTGGAGGGCCTTGCCGTCGCCCATCATGCCCTCGCAGGTCCAGGTGCGGATGGCCCCGGCGAAACGCTCCCTCGCCGTCTTGTGCCCGGTGAGCACCGGGACGGCCAGCACCTGCTCCATGGTCTCCTGGTACACGTCACGCAGGATGCGCAGGGCGTAGTCCCGGGCGTCGTCGGCGGTGGCGTGGGCGGTATGGCCCTCCTGCCACAGGAACTCGCTGGTGCGCAGGAACAGCCGGGGCCGCAGCTCCCAGCGCACCACGTTGGCCCACTGGTTCAACAGCAGGGGCAGGTCCCGGTAGCTGTGCACCCACTTGGCGATGAAGCTGTTGATCACCGTCTCGCTGGTGGGTCGCACCACCACCGGCTCCTCCAGCTGCTTGCCGCCGCCATGGGTGACCACCGCCAGCTCCGGGCTGAACCCCTCGACGTGCTCCGCCTCGCGGGTCAGGTAGCTCTCGGGGATGAACAGCGGGAAGTACGCGTTCTCCGCCCCGGCCTGCTTGATGCGCCGGTCCAGCTCGGCCTGGATCCGCTCCCAGATGGCGAACCCCCACGGGCGGATCACCATCGTGCCGCGCACCGGCCCGTTGTCGGCCAGTTCGGCCTGGGTGATCACGTCCTGGTACCAGCGCGGGAAGTCCTGCTCTCGGGGGGTGATGGGCGAGGCCATAGACGGTGAACCTTAGGGAAAAAAGACCGGGCTGCTCAGAACCCGGTCCCGGTGAGGGGGGCCGGCCAGGTGCCGAACAGGCGGTCGGCGGTGGCGGCCGCCCCCGGCGTCAACTCCGTTACCCGTCCGCCGGCGACCAGCAGCGAGGCCGGGTAGCCGCCCAGGTACAGCGAGCCCAGGGCGGTGACGTCGCAGGCCAGGTCGGCGGCCTGGCCGGCCGGGGCGGGCCGGCACTCGGAACCGTCCGGGCCGGCCTCGATCACCCACCGGCCGGGAACCGGGTCGGGACCGCCGACCGGCAGCGGTGGGGGGGCCACGTCGAGCACGATACGGCCCTCGGTCCGCCAGCGGCGGGCGGCCACCGCGGCCGGCAGGTCCAGGATGCGCAGGTGCAGCCGGTCCTCCACCGCGGTCACCCGCAGCTGCCGGGGGTCGGCCAGGCGCCAGCGCAGAGGCTCGTCGACCGGCCGGCGCAGGACCTTGACGTGGTCGATCAGGTCGATGCCCAGCACGAACGCCCAGAGCGCCGCCTCGGCCGCCGGGGTGGTGCCCCGCAGCTCCTCCACCACGATCCGGTCCCGCCCCCAGGCCGCCGGATCCTCGAGGGCCCGGTACGCCACGTAGCCGTCGTCGCCGGCGGCGAAGAACAGCGAGTTTCCCTCGTGGCGCTCGTAGCGGGGGGCATCGATGAAGTACTCCTCCCAGAACCCGCCGCTGCGGCTCACCTCGCCGGGGCGGCCCAGACGCTGGCGGTCGAACAGGTCCGGCAGGAGCTTGGCCGCCTCGTCCCGGTCCAGCAGCTGCAGGGCGGCGTTTGCCGGCGCGCCGGTCATCAGGGCCTCCCGGCTGTCGATCTCCAGCGTCACCCAGTCCGAGGCCAGGCCGAACCCGAACCGGCCGTAGATGACCGACTCCGAGGCGATGAGACCGGCCAGCGGCTCGCCGCGCTCCCGGCAGTCGTCGAGCATGGCTGCCATCATCCGCCCCAGGATGCCCCGCCGGCGGTGGGTGGGGTGCACCCCCACGGCGGTGACCCCGCCCATCGGGACCACCGGGCAGTCGCCACCCGCCGGCCCGGGCACGGTCACGTCCATGGTGCGCACCCCGCAGTTACCGACGAAGCGACCGTCCTCCTCTGCCACCCAGCACCGGCCCGTCTCCAGCCGGCGCAGCATGCGCTCCATCCAGGCGGCCTGCTCCCCCTGCCCGGTGTAGGGGTCCAGGAACGGGATGCGCACGGAGCGCACGAAGCGCTCCCCCTCCCCCGGGTCGAGCCGCCGGATCTCCACCTCAGCCATGGGCTCCAGTCTGACCGTCGGCTGCGACGGTCACCGGCGATTTTCCGGCTACCGGTCCCCGTCCGCGGCCAGGCGCCGGTCGATCATCTGGACGCGGGCCTCGGAGTTGTTGGCGTCGGAACCCTTGTCGTCGAGCAGCGCCCGCCGGTCGGCCTCGGCCTCGGCCGCCGCGCCCCGATCGGCGGCGGCCAGCCGGGCGGCGACACCCTCCTTGACCAGCTTCTCGGCCTCGTCCACCAGGGCGGCCACCATCTCGTCCTCGGGCACCACCCGGACGATCTGGCCCTGGATGAAGAGGTGGCCACGGTGGCGGCCGGCAGCGATGCCCAGATCGGCGGAGCGGGCCTCGCCCGGACCGTTGACCACGCACCCCATGACCGCCACCTGCAGCGGGATCTCCATCTTCTCCAGCGCCGTCTGGGCCTCCTGGGCCACCTTGTAGACGTCGATCTCGGCCCGGCCGCACGCCGGGCAGGCGATCAGGTCCACGTTGGTGCGCTCCCGCAGGCCGAGCGCCTCTAGGAGCACCCGGCCGGCCCTGGCCTCCTCCACCGGATCGGCGGTCAGGGAGTAGCGGATGGTGTCACCGATGCCCTCCGAGAGCAGGGTGGCGATACCGGCGGTGGCCTTGACGATCCCGGCCGGCGGCGGACCGGCCTCGGTGACGCCCAGGTGCAGCGGGTGGTCGGTCACCTCCGACAACTGCCGGTAGGCCTCGATCATGAGCGGGACGTTGGAGGCCTTGACCGAGATCTTGACGTTGTAGAAGTCCTCCTCGGCGAACAGGCCCAGCTCGGTCTGGGCCGACTCGACCAGGGCCTCCGGGGTGGCGGAGCCGTACTTCTTGTACAGGCGGGGGTCGAGGCTGCCGGCGTTGACGCCGATGCGCACCGGCACACCGCGGTCCTTGCACTCCCGGGCCACCAGCTTGATCTCTTCCGTCTTGCGCAGGTTGCCGGGGTTGAGGCGCAGGCAGTCCACCCCCGCCTCCAGGGCGGCCAGGGCCATCTCCACGTGGAAGTGGATGTCGGCCACGATCGGCACCGGGCTGCGGGGCACGATCCGGGCCAGGCCCTCGGCCGCCTCCTTCTCGTTGCAGGTGCAGCGCACGATGTCGGCGCCGGCCGCCTTGAGGGCGTAGATCTGGGCCAGGGTCCCCTCGACGTCGGCCGTCTTGGTGATGGTCATGGACTGCACCGAGATGGGGGCGCCGCCGCCGACGGGCACCGAGCCGACCATCAGCTGCCGGGTCTCCCGGCGGGGGTATCGGGACTGGACGGTAGCCATTTGCCCCCAGGGTACCCCGGGGAACGGGTCGGAACCGCGCCACGGCCCCGCACCGGGCGTCCTGTCTAGGCCGCCAGGTCCCGCAGATCCAGGAACAGGGAGCTGAGCCCGATGAAGGCGATCACGGCCAGCCCCAGGTAGAACACCGGCAGCAGCTTGGCCATGTCCACCCGGTATGGGCGGCGGATGCTGCGCACCCCCTCGTACAGGGCCACCACCACCCGTCCCCCGTCGAGGGGGAACAGCGGCAGGAGGTTGAAGATGCCAATGAACATGTTGATGTAGGCGAGCAGCCACAGCACCGTGGGCAGGCCGCTCTGGCCGGCCTGGTGCAGGATGCGCACCACCCCGACCGGAGACTCGAAGCGCACCGAGTTGTTGGGGTTGTCGGCGGCCTTCTGGCTGGAGAGCATGTGGAGGTAGGAGCTGATCCCGTGGAAGCTGACCAGGTGGCCCAGGGCGTCGAAGGTGTTGGCTCCGGCCTGCACGAACGCCCCGCCGGCCTCACTCCACGAGGCGGCGAAACCGGAGTGGATCACCCCGCTCACGCCCACGCCGAGCACCCCGACCTTGCCGGTGGGCAGGCCGCCGGCGCCGCCGGCCGGCTGCACGGTGTCGGCCGGCACGGGCGTGGGGTACAGCTGCAGCAGGTGGCCGTCCCGTCGGACGGTGACGTCCAGCCGCCGGCCGGGGTGGGACTGGATGAACTGGGCCACCTGCTGCCAGGTCCGGAAGTGCTGCCCGTCGATGGCCACGATGCGGTCACCCAGCTTGAAGCCGGCCTGCTCGGCTGGGCTCTGGGTGCCCTTGAACGCCACGATCTGGGCGATGGGGTTGCCGGCCGGCAGCGTGGTCAGGTACCGGCCCTGGTCGCCGGTCCAGAAGAACATGGAGAACAGGACCAGCAGGGCGATCAGGAAGTGGGTGGCGGAGCCGGCGACATCGATCAGCAGGCGCCGCCAGAGCGGGGCGTGGCGGTAGGTCCGGGTCTCGTCGGCCGGGTCCACCTCCTCCAGGTTGTTCATCCCGACGATCCGGCAGTAGCCGCCCAGGGGCAGCGCCTTGACCCCGTACTCCGTCTCCCCCCGGCGCACCGACCACAGGCGGGGCCCGAAACCGACGAAGAACTCGGTGACCTTGACCCCCCCGGTCTTGGCCGCCACGAAGTGGCCGAACTCGTGGGCCACGATGCACAGCACCAGGAACAGGACCAGGAGCACCGTCTCCCCGTAGCCGGCGGCGAAGCCCAGCCCGATGACCGCGGCCACCACCAGGACCAGCCGCAGTACCTCCAGCCGGGGTGAGCCGGTCCGCCCCGGGGGCGGCTCCGCCTGGCCGGTCTCGGGGCGGTGGGTGGCCAGGCCCAGCGGATCGGCCTCCAGGCTCTCCCGCCAGCCCGGCTGGACCCGGCTCATCGCACGTCCCGGATCATCGGCATCTCACCTGAGGGGCTGCGGCATGCGATCGACGGCTCGCCGGGCCAGGTCCCGGCCGGCGCGATCAGCTTCGAGCACGTCCTCCACCGTATCGGGGGGTGCGGCGCTGCAGTCGTCAAGGGCGGCCTCGATGACCGTCGGTATGTCCACCCACCTGATGCGACCGTCCAGGAAGGCGGCGACGGCCACCTCGTTGGCCCCGTTGAGCCAGGCCGGCGCCGAGCCGCCGGCCCGGCCGGCCCGGTAGGCCAGGTCCAGGCACGGGAAGGCGTCCCGGTCGGGTGGTTCGAACTCGAGCGGGCCCATGGCGGCCCAGTCGATGGCCCCGAACGGCACCGGCAGGCGGTCGGGATAGGCCAGGGCGTAGCCGATGGGCAGCCGCATGTCGGGTAGCGAAAGCTGGGCCAGGGTGGCCCCGTCGGTCGTCTCGATCATGGAATGGACGATCGACTGGGGATGCACGACCACGTCGACGGCGTCGTAGCCCACCCCGAACAGCTCGTGGGCCTCGATGACCTCGAGCCCCTTGTTCATCAGCGTGGAGGAGTCGACGGTGATCTTCGGGCCCATCTTCCAGGTGGGGTGGGCCAGGGCCTGCTCCAGCGTCACCTCGCTCAGGGATTGACGGGTGCGTCCCCGGAACGGCCCCCCACTGGCGGTGAGCACGATCCGCCGGAGGGGGCGGGAGGGCGGGGCCGGCAGGGCGGCCATCTCTTTTTCCCCGAAGACGGCCCGCAGGCACTGGTGGATGGCGCAGTGCTCCGAGTCGACCGGGACGATCTCGGCCCCCGGCGTGGCCCGGGCCGTCTGCACGACCGGGCCGCCGGCGATCAGGGACTCCTTGTTGGCCAGGGCCAGGCGCCGCCCGGCCCGCAGAGCGGCCAGGGTGACGGGCAGGCCGGCGAAGCCCACCACCCCGTTGACCACCACGTCGGCATCGGTGGATATGGCCGCCAGGGCCTCCTCCCCCACCAGCAGCTCGGCCCCGGCCGGCAGCCGCCCGGCCAGCTCCCGGGCGCCGGCCGGATCCACCAACGCCACCTTCTCGGGGCGCAGCAGCCGGGCCTGTTCGGCCAGCACCTCAGCCGAGCGGTAGGCGCCGATGGCCACCACCCGGTAGGAGTCCGGATCGGCCCGCACCACGTCCACGGCCTGGGTGCCGATGGAGCCGGTGGAGCCGACCAGGCTCACCGTCCGCATTCGTGCTCCTGGACCGGCGGGCAGGCGTGGCGGTCGCGACGGGGCGCCGCCCGTCCTGGTCGGGACCGGCGGGTCCCGGGCGCAGGGATGGCGGCCGCGGGCGGCTCTCGGAGCACGGCGCTCAGAGCTTGAAGAAGGTGATGACGAAGAACGCCGCCGGCAGGGCCACCAGGATGCCGTCGAAGCGGTCGAGGAGACCGCCGTGGCCGGCCAGGACCGTGCCGGAGTCCTTGATGCCGAGATCCCGCTTGATCATGGACTCGAACAGGTCGCCGACCGGGGTGATGAGACCGATGACCAGGCCGAGCAGCAGGCCGTGCTTCATGCCGCCCCAGGGGGCCAGTTCCTTGCCGATCACCGCCCCGGCGATCAGGGCGCCGATCAGGCCGCCGACGAAGCCCTCCACGGTCTTGTGGGGGCTGATGCTGGCGGCCAGGGGCCGGCTGCCGATCCAGCGCCCCACCCCGTAGGCGCAGATGTCGGCGGCGACCGCCACCACGATGGCGCCGAGGAACTCCCCCTTGCCGTGCGGCTGGCCCAGCATCACCGCCCCGAACGAGCCGAGCACCGCCACCCATACGAACACCATGACCGTGACCGCCACGTTGGCCAGCGGTCGGGCCTCGACGATGCGCAGCACGTACCACAACATGGCCCCGACGATGAGGAAGGCGCTGACCACGGCGATGGCGCCCGATCCCTTCCAGTAGGAGCCGAGCACGCACCCGGCGGTGGCGACCAACCCCAGCAGGGTGGCCGGCCGGAAGCCGGCGGTGCGGACCATCTGGTAGGCCTCGGCGGCTGCCGCCACCACGACCACCACCGTCAGGGCGACCAGGGCCTTGGGCCCCACGGCGTAGGCGATGGCCAGCAGGACGACCAGTCCGACGCCGATGCCGACCCGGCTGCCCAGGTCGCCGCCGGAGCGCCCGGCACCGGCGCTGCCCAGCGGTCGTCCCGGTCCGGCGGGCCGGCGGCCGGGACCGCCGGGCCCGTCGGGGCGGACGCCGGTCCGGCCCGGGCGGGACCCCACCCGGGTGGCGCCGACGGGGGCGGCGGCCATGGCCTCGTCGTCGCCGAAAGACCCCACGGCGGCCGGCCGGCGCCCGGCCGACCGGCGGCCGGTCGATCGTGACGGACCGGAGCCCCGGCGGGAGCGGGGCGGCGGGGCGGGCGGCTCGAAGTCGTCCATGTCCGGTTCGAAGTCGGGGTCGACGGCCGGATGTGACCCGGTGCGGCTGGTCACCCGCTCGAAGTCCTCGTCGAAGGAGTACAGGTCGGAGTGCTCCGTCCGGCGCGAGTCCAGCACTCCCACCGGCTCCACGTCGGAGACCAGGTCGTCGAGCTGGTCGGCGTCGTTCCAGTCGCGCTCGTCACGCCAGCGGGCCCCTCGCGAACCCACCGACTTCCACGCCTCGAGGTCCTCCTCGCCGCCCTCGTCGAAGTCGTCCTCGAAGCGCAGGCGGGGCACCTCGCCGGTCGGCGGGTCCGTCCAGTGGGGCATCTCCGGCGCTCCGCCCGAGACGGTGAGGCCCTCTTCGGGGACGCTCATCTCGGTGGTGCGATCCTCGGCACCCTCGAACGTGGGGGTGCGCCTCGGACTCGAACTCCAGGATGTTTCCATGTTCTTCGAAGGCTCCTGTTCCTGCGCGGGTTGCTCCGGCGCCGGTTCCGGCGACCAGGAGGATCGGGGCTCGAACGACGCCTCCGGGGGGAGGGGCGGCAGGCCGGGTTCCCCCGGCTCGTCGAGGTATGGCTTGTCCGGCCGGCCGGGGTCCGGGGCGGACGACCAGCCGGGTTCGGGCGTTGCGGGGCGGGCCGGGTCCGGGCCGGCCGGCGTGAGCCGGCCGGGGTCCGGGAGAGGCGGCGTGAGGCGGCCGGGGTCCGGGACGACCCGGCTGACTGTGTCGGGGGCCGGGTCCGGCGGCCTGAGCCGGCCGGGGTCCGGGTGAGGCGGCGTGAGGCGGCCGGGGTCCGAGACGACCCGGCTGACTGTGTCGGGGGCCGCGTCCGGGTCCGGCACGGCCCAGCTGGCAGGGCCGGGGGCGGGCGCCCAGCCGGTGTCGGAAGGCCCGCTCCGGTCGGGGGCGAGGCGGGGGGCGGGGGCGAGGCGGGGGGCAGCCTCGGGGGCGGGGTCGGGAACGGCGTAGCGGCCGGGGTCGGGTTCGGAGGCGGAAGCGGTGCCGGAGGCGGCCGGCCCTTCGGGGGCGGGGTCGGAGGCGGCCGGCCGCTCGGGGACGGGGTCGGTGCCAGGGCCGGCCGGGTGTGGGTCGGTGAAAACGGGGTTGGAGGCGGTGGGCTCGAAGTGGGCCTCGGAAGCGGGCGGGTCGTAGGGGGCGGCTCCGGCCACGCTCAGATCGTCATCGGGTTCGGCCTGGCCGGGAACGACCCGCCAGTCGGTACCCGGGGGAGGCGGCGGGGGCGGCCGCCGGGGCGGGGTGTCGGG
>DASSZD010000174.1:0-5728 GCA_035702985.1 Acidimicrobiales bacterium | reverse complement strand
GATGCACCCATAGATGACCCTTCTGCACTAGCCCACGCATTCACCGAGGTCACCCTGATGCCTTCCACGCCCGTCGCCCCTCTCACCGAACTCCAGGACGAGGAACTGGTCAGCCGGTTCCAGCACGGGGATGACTGCGCCCTCGAGGTGCTCATCCAGCGTTACCGCCGTTTCGCCCGGGCCAAGACCAGGACCTACTTCCTGGTGGGGGCCGACGCCGACGACGTCGAGCAGGAGGGGCTCATCGGCCTGTACAAGGCTGCCCGGGACTACCGAGCGGACCGGCAGTCATCGTTCCGGGCGTTCGCCGAGCTGTGCGTCACCCGCCAGGTGATCAGCGCCATCAAGGCGGCCACCCGGCAGAAGCACCAGCCGCTCAACCGGTACGTGTCCATATCCGGGGTCCGCGGCTCCGACGACCCGTCGGAAGGCGCCGTGGAGGAGATGCTCGACGACCACCGGGCCGCCGATCCGGCCGACGAGGTCGTCTCCCAGGAGCAGATCGAAGCCATCCGCCGCTCGATGGTGGAGAACCTCTCCACCCTGGAGGTGGAGGTTCTGCGCATGTACGTCGAGGGCAAGTCCTACAACGAGATCGGCACCCAGCTGGGCCGTCACGTCAAGTCCATCGACAACGCGCTGCAGCGGGTCAAGCGCAAGCTCGACCACCACGTGAGGGACGACGAGAGCGAGCCGGAGGCGGCTCTGGTCGCCTGACCGGCCGGGCCGGCCCGGCCCCTAGAGTCGGGGGCGTGATGAGCAGTTGACCCCCGAAGCCGATCCGGGCCGCCAGCTCCGCTTCGAACGGCCGCCCGGAGCCACCAGCATCCTCCTGGTCCGCCACGGCGAGTCCGTACCGGCCCGGCCCGGAGTGCTGTTCCCGCTGGTCGGCGGCCACGGCGATCCCGAACTGGACCCGGCGGGGGTCGAGCAGGCCGAACGGCTGGCCGGACGGCTCAGCCGGTCCCGCCACGGGGAGAAGATCTCCGCCATCTACGTCACCAACCTGCGCCGCACCGCCGAGACCGCGGCCCCGCTGGCCGCCGCCCTCGGGATGGAGGTGCGGGTGGAGGCCGACCTGAGGGAGGTCCACCTGGGGGAGTGGGAGGGGGGGCTGTACCGGATCAAGATGCGCGAGGGCGGCCCCATCGTGCACCGGCTGCTGGAGGAGGGCCGCTGGGACGTCATCCCCGGGGCCGAGAGCGACGCCAGCCTGATCGGACGTATCAGGGCCGGGATCGGCCGGATCGCCGCCGCCCACCCCGACGAACTGGTGGCGGTGTTCACCCACGGCGGGGTTATCGGGCGGATCGTCGCCGAGGCCGCCGGATCCCGCCCGCTGTCGTTCGCCGGGGCCAACAACGGATCCATCAGCGAGATCGTGGTCGCCGCCGGCCACTGGGTGATCCGTTGCTTCAACGACACCGCCCACCTCGAGGACCTCTGACCTAGCCTTCACCCCGGTCGCAGCCGGCGGCCCCGGGGAGGTGGTGCAGGTGGTCCGTATAGCTCTGGACGACCCGGCGTCGTTCGCCGGGGGGCACCCGCACGACCAGTACCGCTGGCTGCGCGAGAACGCCCCGGTGTGGTTCCATCCCGAGCGGAACGGCCCCGGCTTCTGGGCCGTCACCAGCTACCCGGACGTGGTGCGCGTCAGCCGGGACGCCCACACTTTTTCCTCCTGGCTGGGAGGGGTCATGCTGGCCGACTCCGAACCGGAGCTCCTGGCCGGATCCCGGCTGATGATGCTCTACCAGGACCCGCCCGACCACACCCGGTACCGCCGGCTGGTGAGCCGCAGCTTCACGCCCCGGGCCGCCGAGGGCTGGCGGGACCGCATCGAACGCCTGGCCACGGGGATCATCGACCGGGTGGCGCCGGCCGGTCACTGCGAGTTGGTGTCGCAGGTGGCAGGGGAGATGCCTTCGCTGGTGGTGGCCGAGCTGATGGGAATCCCGGCTGACGACGGCCGTCGGCTGTACCAGCTGACCGAGATCATGCACTCGGCGGACCCGGCGCTCACCGACGCGGATCGCATGCAGGCGGTGATCGAGATGCACGCCTACGCCGGGTCGACCGCCGAGGAGAAGCGCCGCCACCCCGGCGACGACCTGGCCACCGCCCTGGTCCAGGCCGAGGTGGACGGGGAGCGGCTGGGCCCGGACGAGTTCAACTGGTTCTTCCTGCTGCTGGTCAACGCCGGCGGCGACACCACCCGCAACCTGGTGGCGGGGGCGGTGGAAGCCCTGCTCGACCACCCCGACCAGCTGCGCCGCCTGCAGGCCGACCCGGTGGGCCTGATGCCGGGTGCGGTGGAGGAGCTGCTGCGCTGGGTGAGCCCGGTCGTCCACATGCGCCGGACCGCCCGGACCGGTACCGAGATGGGCGGTCAGACGATTGCCGAGGGGGACAAAGTGGTCGTCTTCTACGGCGCAGCCAACCGTGACCGGACCGCCTTCACCGATCCCGACCGGCTGGACCTGTCCCGGACCGTCAACCACCACCTGGCTTTCGGCGGCGGCGGCCCGCACATGTGCCTGGGCGCCCACTTCGCCCGGCTGGAGACCGCCGCCCTGCTCCGCCAGATCGTCACCCGGCTCCGGGATCTGCGGCCCGACGGTCCGGTCGAACGGCTGCCGTCCACGTTCATCGCCGGACCCAGAAGGTTCCCGTTGGCGTTCACCGCCGGCCCCGGCGCCTAGCCTGCCGGCATGAGCGAACGGGAGCACGACCTGATCCTCTACGGCGCCACCGGATTCGTGGGGCGGCTCACGGCCCGCTACCTGGCCTCCGCCGCCCCGCCCGGCACCCGCATCGCCCTGGCCGGGCGGTCCCAGGCCAAGCTGGACGCCCTGCGGGGCGAGCTGGGCCCGGCCGCCGCCGGCTGGGGGGCGGTGGTGGCCGACTCGTCCGACCGGCCGGCGCTGGACCGCCTGGCCGCGGCGGCCACCGCGGTGGCCACCACGGTCGGCCCCTACGCCCGCTACGGGCGGGACCTGGTGGCCGCCTGCGCCGATTCGGGCACCCACTACGCCGACCTGACCGGCGAGGTGCTGTTCGTCCGGGACAGCATCCACACCAACCACGCCCGGGCCCAGCGCAGCGGGGCCCGCATCGTCCATTCCTGCGGCTACGACTCGGTGCCGTCCGACCTCGGGGTGCTGCTGCTCCACCAGAAGGCCGCCGCCGAGGGGGCGGGGGAGCTCACCGACACCGTGATGAAGGCGTGGGGCCGGGGCGGCGTGAGCGGCGGCACCATCGACTCGCTGCGCACCCAGATCGACGCGCTGCGCCAGGACCCCGGCCTGCGGGCCGTGGTCGGCGACCCCTACTCGCTGAGCCCGCACCGCGACGCCGAGCCCCGCATCAAGGACGAACCGGACCTGTTCCCGCCCAGGCGGGACCCGCTGCTGGGCGAATGGGTGGCGCCGTTCATCATGGGGCCCTACAACACCCGCATCGTGCGGCGCAGCAACGCCCTCACCGAGTGGTCCTACGGACGCTTCTTCCGCTACCGGGAGGTGATGGCCTTCGGGGCCTCGCCCCTCGGAGCGGCCGTGGCCGCCGGCGTGACGGGCGGGGTGGCCGCCCTGGGCGCCGCCATGGCCTTCCCGCCGGCCCGCACGCTGCTCGACCGGGTGCTGCCAGCTCCCGGAGAGGGTCCCAGCCAGCAGACCATGGACGGCGGCCGGTTCCGCAGCGACTTCCACGCCCTCACCTCGGGCGGGGGCCGCCTGCACGGCGTGATCGCAGCGTCGGGCGACCCCGGCTACAAGGCCACCGCGGTGATGTTCGGCGAGTCCGCCCTGGCTCTGGCCCTCGACGGGGAGCGACTGCCCGACCGGGCCGGGGTGCTCACTCCCGCCACCGGTATCGGGGTGGTGCTGGCCGACCGGCTCCGGGCCGCCGGTTTCACCGTGGAGGCCGGCTGACGGTTCAACGGACGGCCGTCCACGCCGCGTACGCGGCCAGGACCACCAGGACCACCGCGGTGAGCTGGCGCACCCGACGGATGCTGACCCACCGCAGAAGGGCGTTGCCGCCGGTGACGGCGATGGCGGCCACCGCCCACAGGGCGGCGATGGCCCCCACCCCGACCGACAGGGGGGAGCCGTACCTGGCCGCCAGGTTGGCGGTGAGGATCTGGGTCAGGTCCCCCCACTCGGCGGCGAAGATGACCACGAACGCCGACAGCACCACGTGGCGCGACGAAGGCAGCCGGCCCAGGGACTCCTCCTCCGCCGAGCGCGAAGCCACCCAGGCGTAGACGGCGCCGGCCAGGAACAGGGCCGCCACCACGGCGTCCACGGCCCGGTGGGGGAGAAGCCGGAACACCGCCACGCCCACCGTCACCGCGATGGCGACGTGGGCCACGAAGGCCGCCGCCGCGCCCAGCCACACGTGCACCGGCCGGCCCCGGGTGGCCATGACCAGGCTGGCGAACATGGTCTTGTCCGGCAGCTCGCCCACGAAGATGATCGGGAAGCACGCCAGGGCGATGTAGGGGTTCACGAGGATCCGGACTCCTTCCGCCGGGTGAGGCCGCAACCGACCGCCCGGCCAGCAGATGCGTGGCACGAACGGATGGTCTCGTTCACCCTTGTGGGGCCCGGGGGCCGGACGCTCGTCGCGTCAGCATGTCGACGTCCCGGCGAGGAACTACTCCCCAACCAGCCACCATTCTAGCGGCTCCCGACGACTCGATTCCGGCGCCGCGGTGCCGGGACATGGCCCCGAGCCGCCCGCGGTTTCTCGAGAGCCCGAGGTCGGCTTCGAACCGACGACCTGACGCTTACAAGGCCGATCCAAGCCATTTCCTGACCTGCGGCGTTTCGCGGAATTGGCCCTTGACCAGGACTTTTACTGACGGCTGGTGTCAGGCTATGACAGCACTTTCTGACTCGTTCGCGCACGAATCGCGCACGACGGTTAGCCAGAAGAAGTATCAGGTCGCCGGTTCTGTCCCAGAGTCCGGACATACTCGACACCGTGGTCTCCCCAGACGTGCCGGACGACGAGTCGTTGACCCAGTACGGGCTCGAGGGCGACGACCCGCCGTTCCGCAACGCCACGAGGTCGTACGAGTCCGATGTGTCGCTCATCCGGGGTCGGCTGAGTGCTCGCGAGGCGGCGACCCTGATCCGTCGCCAGGGGGAGCGATACGAGGTGACCGATCGGGACCGGGTCCGCCACACGACGGCGGGTCGCCTCCGCGCCGCTGGTTTCGTAGTTCGTGCCACGCCAAGCCGGCGGATCCCCGGTCACGTGTCCGCCGAACTCCAGAGCTCGAAGGATGTGTGGGACAATTCTGCTCGGAGTCGGTTCGATGAATGCTTTGAGGAGTGAGGAGGTGACCGCCAGTGTCTGACCTAGCCGAGATCGCCGAGGGCGGCCGCCCCTGGTTGCCGACCGAAACGACTGTGCCCGGCGAGATCCTGCACCGCTACAACATGCCCCTGGTCGGGGTCATCGAGCAGCACGGGGTCCGCTATCTGTTCCAGTGTTGGGGTGGCGAGGTGGAACGGGCCAACTTGTGGCTGTACACCCGCCTGACCGAGGAGCAGGACCGCCATCTTGCTGACGAGACTCGCCAGTTCACCGAGGCTTTGGATGACGCCACCCGTGGCGAGGGGGTGCTCGCCGTCGCGCTCGACGGGCGCATCGTCGCCTGGGAGCCCGTACCAGACGTAGATGAGCCGATGGCCGAGATCATCGACCTGCTCAGCGA
>DASSZD010000139.1:0-11933 GCA_035702985.1 Acidimicrobiales bacterium | reverse complement strand
CGCTGTGACGTTCCGGACGCTGCCGAGGTTCACCAGGGCGATAATCGCCTCCACCATCGCCGCCGGGCTGCTGGGGGCGGCGATGGTGTCACTTCCCCAGCCCCAGACCCACATGACCCCCCTGCGATGGGTGGTCGCAGGAGTGGTGTGCGGGCTGATCTTCTACAGCTGGGTGTGGCCGCTGGTCCTGTTCCGTCGCAACCAGTCCCAGGCGTTCCAGTTCGACGAGGGATTCTTCGTGGTCCTGGCGCTGCTCACCCCGGCCCGGGTGACCGTCTCCGTCTTCGCCGTCGCCGTCGTCATGGCCCAGGCGGTCAAGCGCCGGGCCCTGTTCAAGTCCGCGTTCAATCTCGGAGAGGTCCTCCTCTCGGTGAGCCTGGCCGCCACGGTGAGCCGGACCATCTCCTCACCGGCGGCGCACATCGGCGGATCGGCCCTCATCGGTGCCGCCACCGGCGCCGCCGTCTACTTCATCGTGACCACGTCGATGGTGTCGGCGGTGCTGGTCTCACTGGACGTGCCGTGGCAGGAGTGCACCAAGGACCTGCTGCCGCAGGCGGTGCTCTCCACGGCCGGCACCCTGGTGGGCCTCCTGCTCACCATCGATATCCAGGCTGACCGCTGGGCGGTGGCCCTGGTCGTGCCCGTGCTGATCGTGCTGCGGATCCTGATCACCGGCCAGTTCAAGGCCCAGCACGACCGGGCCCGCATGCAGGGGCTGTTCAACCTGACCCTCGACGCCAACCGGGGGCTGCAACGCGAAACGGTGCTCGACACCGTCCTGGACGCCGTACGCGTGCAGCTGCGCTGCCCCGAGGCGGAGCTGACCACCGGGGCGCCGCAGGCCGCGCAGGTGGCCGCCCCCATAGAGATCGCCGGCCGCCAGCACTGGCTGGTGGCGTCGGGCCGGCGGCGGGAGGAGCCGTTCGACGAGGCGGACCGGATGCTCCTCGACGCCATCGCCGCCATCGCCAAGGGGGCGCTCACCAACGCCGAGCTGTACAGCCAGGTCCGCTACGAACGCAGCCGCCTGGCCTCCATCACCTTGAACATCGCCGAGGGGGTGTGCGCGGTCGACTCCGACGGCGACCTCACCTTCGTCAACCCGGCCGCCGCCGATCTGATCCAGCTCCCGGCCAGGAGCGTCGCCATGAACGAGCCCGTGGGCGGGGGGCCGGTGCGGGCCCCGGACTTCCTGCTCCGCCCGGCCCGGGCGGTCATGGAGTCGGGAGGGATCTCCCGGGAGGAGGAGACCTTCTTCGAGGGACGCGACGGCCTGCCCGTGCAGGTCGCATACACCGCCTCGGCCATGCGCCAGAACGGCGAGGTGGTGGGCGCCGTCATCGCCTTCCGGGACATCACCGAACGCAAGAAGCTCGAGGCCACCATGACCCGCCAGGCGCTCTACGACAGCCTGACCGGGCTGGCCAACCGGCGGCTGCTGGTGGAGCGCCTGGAGTCGGCCATCGTCCGCTCCAGCGGCGGTGGCGCGGCCCACGCCCTGGTGTTCGTCGACGTGGACCGCTTCAAGGCCATCAACGACAGCCTGGGCCACGTGACCGGCGACGCCCTCCTGGTGGCGGTGGGGGCCAGGCTGCGCCAGGCGCTGGGCCCGGCAGCACTGGTGGCCCGCTTCGGCGGCGACGAGTTCGTGGTGCTGGTGGAGGGCGTCAACGATCCCGACGAGGCCGGCGCGGTGGCCCGGCGGATCTGCGCCGCGGTGGAGGAGCCGCTGGTCCTCGACGACGGCTACGAGATCGTGGCCAGCCTGTCGGTGGGCATAGCCCTCACCGAGCCGGGCCAGAGCGCCGACGACGCCCTGCGCAACGCCGACGTGGCCATGTACAAGGCCAAGGAGCGGGGCGGCAGCTACCAGCTGTTCGACCGGGAACTGATGGGCACCCGCTCGTCGGAGCGGATCGACCTGGAGGCGGCCCTGCGCAAGGCCATCGACCGGGGCGAGCTGGAGCTGTACTACCAGCCGCTGGTGTCGCTGGCCGATCAGCAGATCGTCGGGGCGGAGGGCCTGGTCCGCTGGCACCACCCGACCGAGGGCCTCATCGGGCCGGAGCGCTTCGTGACCATGGCCGAGGAGACCGGGCTCATCCTGCCCATCGGCAACCTGGTCCTGCGCCAGGCGTGCCAGGAGATCCAGGCGGTGCGGCGCCGGCTCGGAGTCAACCTGCCCATCTCGGTGAACCTGTCACCCCGCCAGTTCCAGCAGAGCAACCTGCTGGCCGACGTGGCCACCGCCCTGGACCGGGCCGGCCTGCCGTCGGACCTGCTCAAGATCGAGATCACCGAGACCATGGTCATGGACGACCTGGGCGGCGCCACCGAGATCATGAAGAAGCTGAACCGGCTGGGCGTGAAGCTGGCCATCGACGACTTCGGCACCGGCCACTCGTCGCTGGGCTACGTCAAGAACTTCCCGGTGCACGAGGTCAAGGTCGACCGGATGTTCGTGAGCAACCTGGCCCACGACCCGGTGGACTCGGCCATCGTCAAGGCCGTGGTGGACCTGGCCGGCGCCCTGGGCATCACCGCGGTGGCCGAGGGCGTGGAGACCAAGGAGCAACTCCAGGGGCTGAAGAAGCTGGGCTGCCAGGTGGGTCAGGGGTTCCTGTTCTCCCCGCCGCTGCCGGTGACCGAGTTCGACGAGCTGATCGACCGGCACTTCCGGCCCGGCCCGGCGCAGCAGGTCGTCCGCCGGGCCGGCCTGCGGGCCCTGTAGCCCGGTTCGGGGCGACGACTAGCGGGCCCAGCTCCAGGGGTAGTCCGGGTCGGATCCGGTCCGGGCCGCCTCGCTTATGTCCAGCGGGGCGAAGGTGTCGACCATGACCGCCGTCTCCTCGGTGCGCTCGGCGCCCACCGAGGCCTCCACGCTGCCGGGCTGGGGCCCGTGCACGAAGCCGGCCGGGTGCAGGGTGATCGATCCGGCTCCGATGCCGGCCCCCCGCCGGCTCATGAAGTCACCGTCGGAGTAGAACAGCACCTCGTCGGAGTCCACGTTGGCGTGGTGGTAGGGGACCTTGACGGCTTCGGGGTCGAAGTCGAACGGGCGGGGCACGAAGCTGCACACCACGAAGCCGGGCCCGGCGAAGGTCTGGTGCACCGGCGGGGGCTGGTGGATGCGGCCGGTGATGGGCTCGAAGTCCCGGATGGAGAAGGCGAACGGGTACAGGTAGCCGTCCCAGCCGACCACGTCGAAGGGGTGGGAGGCGTGGCAGTGGCGGGCCCAGCCCTGGCGGGAGCGCACCAGCACCGGGACCGGTCCGGTGTCGCCGGGGTCGACCAGGTCGACGGGCGGTCGCAGGTCCCTCTCGGAAAAAGGGGCGCCCTCGCGCAGCTGGCCCCGCTCGGTCAGGTAGCGGGCCGGGATGGAGACGTGCCCGGCCGCCTCCAGCACCAGCGCGTCAACCACCGTCCCGTCCTCCACCACCCAGCGGTGGGTGGTGGACGCCGGGATCACCACGTAGTCACCGGTGCCCACGGCCAGGGTCCCGAACACCGACTCCAGCACGGCGTGGCCCGACTGCACGTACACCAGCTCGTCGCCGGCGGCGTTGCGGTAGAGCTCGCTGGTGGCCGACGCCCAGGCCCGGCAGATGGTCACGTCCCGGTTGCCGAGCAGGACCTGCCGGCCGGTCACCAGATCCGCCGGGGCGGCCGGCCCGGCCGGCCGGATGTGCCAGGGCAGCAGCGGGTCGTTGGGGACCAGCGCCGACCGCTCCACCCGGGCCGGCTCCACGCCGGTGATGGCGCTGGGGGAGCGGCGGTGGTACAGCAGCGACGACGCCCCCCGGAACCCCTCCTCGCCCATCAGCTCCTCGGCCAGGCGGTGGCCGGCGGCGTCGCGGTGCCAGGTGTGGCGCTTGCGGGGCACGTCGCCCCGGGTCACGTAGAAGGACAAGGTCGTACCTCCGCGCTCAGCTCCCCGAGGGAGATCCACCGGTCCCCGCCGGGATCGCCGCACCAGCCCTCGATGGTCACCACATCCCCGTCGGCCAGCCACATGCTGCCCCCGCCCAGCTCCATCAGCGACCCCTCGGTGCGGGGCTGATCCCCCGAGATGGTCCCGGTGGCGAACAGGTCGCCGACCCGTACACCGGCGCCGTTGGCGGTGAGGTGGGCCAGCTGCTGGGAGGCCGACCAGTACAGGCCGGCCGACGTGGTGGTGGACAGGGCCGCCCCGTTGACCGACAGGCGCAGCCGTATGTCGAAGTTCCGGGGTTCGGCCGTCTTGAGGTACGGGGCCGGTTCGGGGTCCTGCACCGGGCCGTCCACCCGCCACGGGTCCAGGGCGGCCAGGGGCAGCACCCACGGCGACACCGAGGTGGCGAAGGACTTGCCGAGGAACGGGCCCAGCGGCCGGTACTCGAACGCCTGGATGTCCCGGGCGCTCCAGTCGTTGACCAGCACCACCCCGAAGATGTGCCGCTCGGCGTCGGCCGCCCCGATGACCTGGCCCCGGGCCACCGGGGCCCCCACCACGAATCCCAACTCCACCTCGACATCGAGGCGCCCGGTCGGGGCGTAGCGGGGCTGCGGGTCGCCGGGGATCAGGCCCGACGGCCGGTACACCGGCTCGCCGCTCACTATCACCGTGCCGCTCCGGCCGTGGTAGCCGATGGGCAGGTGCAGCCAGGCCGGCGGCAGCGGGTCCTCCCCGGGCCGCAGCATGCGGCCCATGTTGGTGACGTGCTGGCGCGACGCGTAGAAGTCGGCGTAGTCGCCCACCTCCCACGGCAGCACCAGGCGCACCGCCGACCGGGGCCGGCGGGCGTCGGGGGGAGCGGCCGGGACCAGGTCCATCAGCTGCCGGCGGGTCGCCGCCCAGGCGTCGGCGCCCAGCTCCATGAACGGCCGCAGGGACCCGGCGGAGAAGACCTCCGGGTCCACGTCCAAGCCGGTCAGGCGGGTCAGGTCCACCACCTCGTCACCCCAGGCCACGACCGTGTGGCCGCCGTCGTCGACGCCGTAGGGGAGGGCGTCAGGCCCGAACCCGGACACGCTCAGAGGTTGCCGCGCCGGGCCTGCTCGCGCTCGATGGCCTCGAACAGCGCCTTGAAGTTCCCCTCACCGAAACCGTTGGCCCCCTCCCGCTGGATTATCTCGATGAACACCGTAGGCCGGTCGGTGACCGTCTCGGTGAACACCTGGAGCAGGTACCCGCCCGAGTCCACGTCCACCTCGATCCCGAGCGCCTGCAGGTCCTCCCAGGGCAGGTCGAAGCCGGTCACCCGCTGGCGGGCGTCCTCGTAGTAGGTGTCGGGCATGTCCAGGAACCAGACCCCCCGCTGCTTCATGGCCGCCACGGCCGGCAGGATGTCGGGGGTGGCCAGGGCGATGTGCTGCACGCCGGGACCCCGGTAGGCGTCGATGTACTCCTCGATCTGGCTCTTCTTGAGCCCGGGCGCCGGCTCGTTGATGGGCATGACCACCCCGGCGCCGTTGTGCACCACGGTGGAGCGCAGCGCCGAGTACTGGGTGGAGATCTGCTCGGCGTCGAAGTGGCGCATCTGGCGGAAGCCCAGCACCTCCTCGTACCAACCGACCCACTCGTCCAGGCGGCCCAGCTCGACGTTGCCGACCACATGGTCGATGGAGGCCAGGCCCACCGCCGGGCCGACCGGCGGGTGCAGGCGGCTGTCGCTGAACCCGGGGCCCCAGCCGCCGTGCCAGTCGCTGCGGTCCACGAAGAGGTGCCGGGTCTGGCCGTAGGTGGCGATGGCCGCGGTCGTGACCGAACCGGACTCCCCGGCCAGGCGGGCCGGGTCGGCCACCACCTTCGCCCCCCGGCCGGCGGCCGTCTCCGCCGCGGCGGCCGCGTCGCCGACCCGCCAGGCCAGGTTGCGGACCCCGTCGCCGTGGCGGCGCACGTGCTCGGCGATCTCGCCGTCGGGGTCCAGGCCGCCGGTGACCACGAAGCGGACGTCGCCCTGGCCGAGCACGTACGACACCCGGTCGGTGACGCCGGTCTCGGGGCCGGCGTAGGCGGTCACCTCGAAGCCGAAGCCGGACATCATCCAGGCGGCCACCGCCCGGGCGTTGCCCACCCACCACTCCAGGTGATCCCAGCCGAGAATCTGCTCGGCGACGCTGCTGGCGGGACGGGCGAGAGCGGTGTCGGTCATGCCATACAGGTACGCCGGGCGCCGACTTTGGTCAACACATCCCGCGGAACCTGAGCAGATTGATCAGCTGCTACTCGATATGCTGAGCAGACCGTGCAGCCGTTCACGCTTGACGCCATAGATGAGCGCCTGATCGCCGCGCTCGCCCTTTTTCCCAGATCCGGGATGCTGCAGATCGCCCGCGAGGTGGGAGTGGCCCGCAACACCGCCCAGGCCCATCTGGACCGGCTGACCCGGGAGGGGGTGATCACCGGGTTCGGGCCGGAACTGGACCTGCGCCGCCTCGGCTACGGGGTGTCCGCCTTCGTCACCCTGGAGATCGCCCAGGGCCGGGGGCCGGCGGTGGACGAGCAGCTGGCCGCCATCCCGGAGGTGGTCGAGGCCTACATGACCACCGGATCGGCGGACCTCCTGTGCCGGGTGGTGGCCCGCGACAACGACCACCTGGGCCACCTGATCAGCCGCATCGTGGACCTGCCCGGCATCACCCGGTCCACCACGTCGCTGATCCTGGCCACCCGCATCGCCCCCCGCAGCCGGGACGTGGTGCACGCCGGATAATCCTTTACAGCCGGGCCCCCGCGGAGGAAGATCTGTTACATGGGTTCCGCATTCAACCGTTACTCCCCGGTGCGGACCACCACCGGGGGGCGGGTGACGGTCGAGCTGGCCGGCGATCATCCGGGGTTCACCGACGCCCGCTACCGGGCCCGGCGCGACGAGCTGGCCGGCCTGGCCGCCCGCTGGAGCGCCGGCCAGCCGCTGCCCGCCCCGGCCTACACCGAGGAGGAGCACGGGGTGTGGGGCACCGTCACGGCCGCCCTGGAGGAGCTGCACGAACGGCACGCCTGCTCCGCCTTCCTGGCCGGCAAGGACGCCCTCGGGCTGCCCGCCGACCGGGTGCCGCAGCTGGCCGAGGTGGGGGACCGCCTGGAGCCGCTGGCCGGCTTCCGCTACCTGCCGGTGGCCGGACTGGCCCCCCTCCGGGAGTTCTACGGCTCGTTCTCGGAGGGGGTGTTCTGGTCCACGCAGTACCTGCGGCACCCGTCGGTCCCGCTCTACACCCCCGAGCCCGACCTCATCCACGAGGTGATCGGCCATGCCAACCAGCTGGCCGCCCCCGGCTACGCCCGGATGTACCGGCTGGTGGGGGAGGCGGTGGCCCGTACCAGCAGCGAGGACGCCCTGCGGTTCCTGTCCCACGTGTTCTGGTTCTCGATGGAGTTCGGGGTGGTGTGGGAGGCCGGCCGCCTCAAGGCGTTCGGGGCCGGGATCCTGTCCTCGGTGGGCGAGACGGCGGCGTTCGGCGAGGTGGAGGTCCGTCCGGCCGACTTCCTGGCCATGGGCTCGGCCGAGTACGACATCACCCGCTACCAGCCGGTGCTGTACTCGTGGCCGTCGCCGGCCGCCCTGGAGGACAGCCTGAGCAGCTTCCTGGACAGCTTCGACGACTCCACCCCGGCGGCCCTGCTGCGGGCCGGCTGAGCCCGGCCGGCGCCCCCGGCCACGTCTCTAGAGGCCGGTCGGGCCCCAGTTGATGGGGGGCGGGCTGACCACCGGGCCGCCCACGTTGACCACGATCTGGGCGTGCTCGGCGAGCGGGATCTGGCGCAGGTCGCCGGTCCAGGGCTTGCCGTTGACGGTGGCGGTCACCTTGCCCTTGTAGGACCCCAGCTGGTCGTTGCCGATGGCCACGTGCCAGATGTCCATCACCTGGCCCAGCTGGAAGTTGCGCACCTCGGGGGACTCGATGTGCACCACGCCGTCCTGGGCGTGGACGTGGGTCCAGTACAGGCAGGTGCCCCCGTCGGCGAAGGCGCCCTGCGGGCTCTGGGACACCTGCAGGGGCGGCACCATGCCCACCCCGTAGGGCATCGAGTACGGCTTGCCGTCCACGAAGAACGCCAGGTGCACGTGGTGGTGGTAGACGAGCTGCTCGCTGCTGCTGCACTGGATACCGTCGATGGTGGCTCCGGTCAGGCCGGTGTTGGCCGGCGCCAGCGCCGGGCCCACCTCCATCGGCACCTTCTCCGGGCCCAGGGGCCCGTAGACCTTGGTGCCGTCGGCCAGGCTGTAGTTGGCGGCGCTGGGGCCCTTGGATGAGCCGCTGGTGGCCACCAACACCGCCACCACCACGGCGGCGGCCACCACCAGGGCGGCGATGCCGTACAGGTACCTGCGGGGGAGGCCCCGCCGCCCCCGCTTGGTCGGCCGCTTGCGCGGGGGAGCCGGCGGCCGGCCGCCGTTCCGCCTGGTGGCGGCGGCGCTTCGGGGGGGAACCTTGCTCTGCTGGTCGGCCACTGGTGCTCCTTGTGGAGAGGCCATGGAAATCTAGGGGTCGGATCCAGCCTACGGGGCGCGCCCGGTTGTGCTCTTGGCGTGGACGGCGTCAGCCGCTACCATTTTCCGCCAAGGTATGCGTAGAAACCGACCTCCAAGTCCACCGGGGGACTCCCTCCTGACCGCAGGAGAGGAGGTCCCCCGTTGAGTTACGGCGCATTCGTGCAGCCACTGTCGGCCACGCCGGTGGTGGCCGTAGCGGGGATCCTCCTGATCCTCGCGGTTATGAGCGTCCTGTTCGTGTCGTTCTTCCTCCACCGTCGATCGGGGCGGAGATAGTCACGGGCGGGCGGGTCAGCTCTCCAGCCAGATCGGGGCCCGGTCCAGGAGGTACTGGCTGACCGCCAGCGCCTTGTCGAAGGTCTCGCACAGGAGCTCCTCGCCGGCCAGGACCCGGGCCAGCGAGACCTGCTGGCGGGCCACGATGGTGATGCGCCGCTCGGCCGGATCGGTGGCCGACGCGTAGCTGTCGATGGCCGACGACTCGAGCGGCAGCTCTATGCCGCCGATGCCGGCCAGGTCGATGGCCAGCCGGAGCAGGTCCGGGCCGTTGGGCAGAGGGGGCAGGGCCCAGGTGAAGGTGAGCGGGAAGCGGAAGTCGTCGGGCGGCTCCTCCCCTTCGGGCAGCTCCACCACCACATCCTCGAAGGCCAGCAGCACCCGGGGGTCGACCTCCAGGGCCAGGTGCAGGTCCAGCGGCCCGTTGCACGCGTCCTCGGGGTGGAGGTCCACCTCCCACGCCTGGCGCAGGGAGTAGGTCTCCACGAAGTGGCGCTCGTCATGGACGTGGAAGCCGTGGTCCACGGCGTGATCCTTGAGCTCGGCCACGTAGCCGGCGACGTCGATGACCGCCATCGGGCTAGACCCTACCCGTCCGCCGGTCGCTACCGCCGGTGGGGGGCCGGTCGGTCGGGGGCCGGTCGGTGCTGGGGTACCGTCGGGCCGGTGACCTCCCCCGAATACGTCCTGCGGGTCCTCCACGACGCCGCCAACGCGGTGTCGGAGAGCCTGCGCGGGCTGGACGACTGGGGGCCGGCCGGCACCAGGGAGGGGCAGTACCGCAGCGATCTGGTCGCCGACCGGGCCGTCCTGGAGGTGCTCGACCGGGCCGGCTTCGGGGCCTTCTCCGAGGAGTCGGGAGTGCACCACGGTGACCGCCCGGTGCTGGTGGTGGTCGACCCGGTCGACGGGTCCACCAACGCGTCGCGCCGCCTGCCGTGGTGGGCCACCAGCCTGTGCGCCCTCGACGACAGCGGTGCGCTGGCGGCGGTCGTGGTCAACCAGGCCACCGGGACCCGCTTCGAGGCGGTGCGCGGCGGGGGAGCCCGCTGCGACGGCCGGCCGGTGTCGCCCACCGACTGCCCGGCCATGGACCGGGCCATCGTGGCCTTCTCCGGGTATCCGCAGCGGTGGATAGGTTGGTCCCAGTACCGGTCGCTCGGGGCGGCGGCCCTGGATCTGTGCGCAGTGGCCTGCGGCCAGCTCGACGCCTTCATCGACTGCGCCGCCGAGTCGCTGGCCCCCTGGGACTACCTGGGCGGGATGCTCGTGTGCGCCGAGGCCGGGGCGGCGGTGACCGAAGCGTTCGGGCGCGACCTGATCGTGCGGGGCGGATCGGAGCGCCGAACGATCGTGGCGGCGGCCACCACCAGCCTGCTCGACGAGGCCGTGGCGGCCCGCCGGACGCTGTGAGAAATAAATGGTTTGACGGCCGCTCCTGTGCGTGTTGTTATCTAAGAGGTGGGGGAGACCCCTCTGCCTGCGACACTTCGTTGCGGGTACGGACCTGCGATCGCGGAAGGAGGGCACCGGTGAAGACACTTCTCGTGACGGACGAGGCCACAGCTGACCGGACCGCCGCCATCCCGGCCGTGACCGCCCTCTGCGCCTCCAACGTCTCCAACGTGCGGGCTGGCGCGCGCCTCGCCGCGCCGGCCGCGTACCGCCCGTCGGCCTCCGCCGCGTTCCTCGGCAAGCACGCCCAGAAGCGCACCTGGATGGCCGGCATCGACACCACCGGGTGGCCGCTGGGCCCTCAGGATCGGGCGTCCGGATAGGACGAAACCGAACTCCGCAGAGGGTCCAGAGGCCGCCGGGAAATCCCGGCGGCCTTTTTCTTTTCCTCAACTTCCGGCCCGACCTCCGGGCTCGACGGCAGCAAAGCGACACAGCACAACAGAAGAAAGGACGGCGAGATGTTCGCCATCGAGCTGACCCAGGAAATCGAGCTTCTCATGGTCGCCACCGACGAGTGGGCCGACGCCAGCTGCCGGGACGGGACCGGCTCCCTGGCCGATCTGTTCTTCTCCGACGAGATCCCCGACATCATCCGGGCCAAGCAGATCTGCGCCTCCTGCCCGGTGGCGGAGCCGTGCCTGGAAGGGGCCCTCGAGCGGCGGGAGCCGTGGGGGGTGTGGGGCGGCCAGCTGTTCTTCAACGGCCGGATCCTGGCCCAGAAACGCAAACGGGGCCGGCCGCCCAAGAACCCCCCGGCCGGTATCCAGCTGACGGCGTAGCGTTCGTCGTCGTGACGAACGACGGCCGGCCCGCAGTGCTGGTCTCGGCGTGCCTGGTGGGTGTGGCATGCACCCACCGGGCCGAGACCAGGAGCAACGAGGCGGTGGTGGCGCTGGGCGCCGGCCACCGCCTGATACCGGTCTGCCCGGAGGTGGCCGGTGGCCTGCCCACCCCCCGCCCGGCCGCCGAGCGCGGGCCCGACGGGCGCGTCCGGACGGCGGCCGGTGACGACCTCACCGACCTGTACCGGCGGGGCGCCGAGCAGGCGGTGGCCCTGGCCCGGGCGGCCGGGGCCGGGCGGGCCGTCCTCAAGGCCCGCTCGCCGTCGTGCGGCTGCCACCGGATCTACGACGGCACCCACCGCCGGGTCCTGGTCGAGGGGATGGGGGTGACCGCCGAGGCCCTGGCCCAGGCCGGGATCGAGGTCGTCTCCGAAGAGGACCTCTGACCGGCCCGTCCCGGTGGGCGTCACAGGGCCCGGCTAGGAAGAGGAACATGTCTTCGCGTAGGCCGGCGCTGCTCGGCGTGGCGGTCGCTGTCGTCGTTGTCGCCGGCGCCTGCCGGTCCGGGCCGGGCGGCTCCGCGGCGCCGGCTCCCGCCACGGCCGGGCCGGCCGCCACGGTTGCTCCTGGCACCTCGGCCCCCCCGGTGCCGGTCACGGTCACGCCGGTCACGGCGGCCCCGGTCACGGCGGCACCGGTCACGGCGGCGCCACCGGCCGGATCGTCGGGGGCGGCCGGGATGGTGACAGCCGCCGGCGCCGGCTGGACGGCGTCCGGGCTGGACGGCCCGGTGCCGGCCGCCGGGACCTGCCACTACGGCCGGGCCGCCGACGGCTTCCCGCTGCCCGATCCCGCCTGCACGCCGGGGGCGGTGGACCCCACCGTCACCCAGGCGGACCTCCGCTCCACGGTGTGCCGGGCGGACGGCTACACCCGG
>DASSZD010000104.1:0-2287 GCA_035702985.1 Acidimicrobiales bacterium | reverse complement strand
TCCCACACGTCGGGATCGGCGAGCAGGGGGTCCAGGGGGCCGTACCCGGCCAGGTTGCGCAATCCCCGCTCGACCGCCCCGTCCGGGTCGGCGATGTCCACCGGGCGGCGGCCCCGCCGGAACTCGTCGCGCCACCGGCTGACCTCCTCCCCCAGCAGGTCCCGCAGGTGGTCGACGGCCCCCGGGGCGGACATGTCGACGTCGGCCGACTTGGCCCGCTCCTGCACCAACCTCTCGATCTCCCGCAACGGCGAGGTCCACCGCTGCGCCGCCTCGCCGCCGGCCGCTCCCCCCACGAACCGGAAAAGTACTACCTGCCCGTTGACATGAAAAGGGGTGTAATGCGGCGAGCGGGGATGCGCCGCCCGGACGCTGCCGTCAACCGGCCCGCGGCATCAGACGGGTCCGGGCCGAACGACCGGGATACGCCACCCCGACGCTGCCGTCAACCGGGCCGCAGCAACAGACGGCACCGCGCCGGACGACCGGGATACGCCACCCCGACGCTGCCGTCAACCGGCCCTGCGCATCGAGCGGGTCCGGGCCGAGCGGCGGAAGTCGTGGCCGCCGACCAGCAGCGCTTCCTCCGCCGCCACGAGCGGGCCGGTGGTCATGAGCCACCTGGTGCGCAGCTGGTCCCCGGCCGGGTCGAGCTCCCCGGTCCACACGGTGACCGAGTTGGCCCGGGGCCAGTCGATCAGCGATCCCACCACCCCCCGGCCCCCCTCCGGCCTGAGGGTGTAGGTACCGGTGACCCGGTACGGGCGGTAGCAGCTGCCGTCGCTCCCGAGGCGGAAGGTCCCGGTGATGCGCCCGTCGTCGTGCACCCGCAGCTCCAGGACCGAGCCCCGCTCGTTGCGCCACTGTCCGTCGAGTATGTGATCCGGAGCCGCGCTCATCCGCTTCGTTCCTGCCACCGTTGCCCCTCCCGGATGGGATGAAGAAACCCATTCTCCGCGGCTGCCCCGCTCGGCCCCCAGAGCCGAAAGTCCCCTTGTGGCCGTAAGCTCGCCGTAGGGAACTGAGGGCAGAATTAGTCGCATGACGTCTGATCGTGTGGAGGTGGTGCAGGGCGATATCACCAGGATCCGGGTGGACGCCATCGTCAACGCAGCCAACGCCGCCCTGGCCGGAGGCGGGGGCGTGGACGGCGCCATCCACCGGGCCGCCGGGTGGGCCGAGCTGTCCGAGGCCTGCTCCCGCCTGGGCGGCTGCGAACCGGGCGACGCCAAGGTCACGCCCGGCTTCGCCCTACCGGCCCGATGGATCATCCATACGGTGGGGCCGGTATGGCGGGGCGGCACGGCCGGAGAGGCGGAGGTGCTGGCATCCTGCTACCGGCGCTGCCTGGAGGTGGCCGGCGAACTGGGCGCCCGGGATATCGCCTTTCCGGCCATATCCACCGGCGTATACGGCTTCCCCCGTGAACAGGCCGCCGACGTGGCAGTGACGACGGTGCTCGAAAGCGAGTCCTCTGCCGAGCGGGTCGTGCTGGTGGCCTACGACCCGCTGGGGCGACGGCTCTACGAGGAGCGGCTCGCCGGAATCTGATCGGACGCAAGGCCGGGCCCGTCCCCGGTCGGATCGATCGGGTAGGGCCGACGGTCGGCGCCGCCGCGTCTGGTCACGAACATCCGGGCGGCCACCATGAGCAGCCCGATCGCGAAGCCGGCACCGGAGAGGATGGCGAACACCGGGTTCACGTGGGCGCTGGTCTGCCTGGTGGTCAACGGCAGCGTGGCCGGCGACACGGGCAGCGATTTGCCCAGCGGGGCGATGGTGGTGGACGGGGTCACCCCGGCCGGCAGCGAGACGACCCGGGCTGGCGGTGACGCGGCCCGGGCCGGGGGGTTGCCGATCAGGAAGGATCCGCCGACCGCCAGCAGGGCGGCCATCCCCGCCGGGGCGGCGACACTCAGGATCCGTCGGCGCATGACTCCAGTCTGGCCGGTCGCACAGTCACCCGGTGGCCGACCGGGACGGGAGGGTGACCTCGTCCCCGGGAAAAAGCAGGCCCGGGTCGGCCGGATCGGGCAGCCTGGCCCGGTTGACCCTGATCAGCTCGAGCCAGTAGGCCGCCACCCGGGAGGGCGGGGAACCGACAATGGCCTCGGCGATGGACCACAGGCTGTCGCCGGGCCGGACCGTCCAGACCGCGGCCGGCGTCACCCCGGCCGACCGAGCGCCAGACGAGCCCACCGACCGAGCGCCAGGCGAGCCAACCGGCTGGGAGCCAGGCGAGCCCAGCGACCGAGCGCCAGGCGAGCCCACCGGCTGGGGACGGGGC
>DASSZD010000204.1:0-4253 GCA_035702985.1 Acidimicrobiales bacterium | reverse complement strand
GGCCGGGTCCAGCACCTCCGCCACCGGGGGGGCCAGCCCCAGCCGGTCCAGCGCGGCGGCGGCCATCACGATGGCCCCGCCGGGAGGGATGCGCTCCAGCCGGGTGGCGATGTTGCCCCGCAGGCTGGCGAAGGTCAGATCCGGCCGGGCCCAGGCCAGCTGGGCCCGCCGGCGCACCGACCCGGTGGCGACGGTGGCACCCGGCTTCAACCCGTCGAGGGTGGCGCCGACCAGCACGTCGCGAGGGTCGGCCCGGCCGGGCACGGCGGCCAGTTCCAGGCCCGGGGCGGTGGCCGAGGGCAGGTCCTTGGCCGAGTGCACGGCGGCGTCGGCCCGGCCCGCCAGCACGGCGGACTGCACCTCCTTGACGAACACGCCCTGCCCGCCCAGCTCCCACACCGGGCGGTCCTGGCTCCGGTCGCCGGTGGTCTCGACGATCACCAGCTCGACCTCGGTCCCCGGCGCCGCCGCCCGGATCAGGTCCGCCACGTGCGACGCCTGCCAGCGGGCCAGGGCGCTGCCCCGGGTGGCGATCCGCACCTCGGGCGGGCCCTACAGGTCGAACAGCTGGCGCAGGGCCGAGGCCAGCTGCTCGCCCCGGACGGTCCCGGACCCGGCCTTCACCGCCACCGTGGGGTCGTGCAGCAGCTTGGCCACGATGCCCCGGGTGAGGGCCTCCACGGCCCGGGCCTGGGCGTCGTCCAGGCCGCCGAGGCGGCGCTCGAAGCGGGCCAGCTCCGACCGGCGGATCTCCTCGGCCCGCTCGTAGAGCGAGCCGACCAGCGGGGCCACCTGGCGTTCGGTGGCCAGCCCCAGGTACCGCTCCACCTCGGCCTCGATGATGACCTCGGCCCGGGGAACCTCCTGGCGGCGCCCCGCCATGGCCCGCTCGGCGAAAGCCGACACTTCCTCCATGTCGAGGAGGGTCACCCCGTCCAGGCCGGCCACCGCCGGGTCCACGTCGCGGGGCACGGCGATGTCCACGATCAGAAGCGGCCGCCCGTCCCGGCGCCGCAGGGCCGGGGTCAGCTCCGACGCCTCCAGCAGGATCTCCGGGGACCCGGTCGACGCCAGGACCACGTCGGCTTCCTCCAGGGCGTCCAACAGGGTGGACCACTCGATGGGACGGCCTCCGCACCGGGCCGCCAGGGCGGTGGCCCGGCTCCAGGTCCGGTTGGCGACCAGCAACCGGCCCGGCTCCAGGCTGCCGGCCAGGGCCTGGGCCATGGCCTCGCCCATCTCGCCGGCGCCCATGACCAGGGTGGTGCGGCCCTCGAGCGTCCCCAGCTGGGCCCGGGCCAGCGCCACCGCGGCCTGGGACAGCGAGGTGGTGCCGCGGGCGATGGCCGTCTCGGAGCGGACCCGCTTGCCGACCTCCTGGGAATGACGGAACAGGATCGACAGCACCGGCCCGGCCGTGCCCTCGCCGTGGGCGGCGTGCCAGGCGTCGCCCAGCTGGCCCAGGACCTCCCCCTCGCCGAGGACGGCCGAGTCCAGGCCGGCGGCCACCTTGAACAGGTGCCGGACGGCCGCCTCGTCGTGGTACTCGTACAGGTGGGAGGAAAAGGCCTCCGGCGGCGTGCCGCTCCAGTCCGCCATGAAGTTGCGGATCTCGTTGACCGCGGCGTGGTACTTGTGGGCCACCGCGTACGCCTCGGTGCGCTGGCAGGTGGACACCAGCACCACCTCGCTCAGGTGGTCGCACCCGGCCAGATCGTGCAGCGCCTTGGGCAGGCGCGATTCCGGCACCGCCATGGTCTCGAGGACCGCCAGCGGGACGCTGCGATGGTTGAGGCCGACTACTACGACAGACACGCCTGCAGGCGCTCCCTTGCCCGGGCCAGCTGGCCCTTCCTGATCAGGTCGAGCATGTCCGAATCCAGGACCTTCCGCCAGTCGAGACCTTCGGTCGACCGTCCGGCCGCCTGGATCCCGGTCCGGGCCTCCGACAGCATCCGGGCCAGCGATCCCACCTCCGGGCCCACCTGCCCGGCGATGCGGTCCCGCAACCATCCGGCCAGGGCCGGGCTGTGGCCGCCGGTGGACACCGCCACCGACACCGGCCCCCGCCTCACGATGGCCGGCAGGGTGAAGGCGCAGGCTTCGGGGTCGTCGGCGGCGTTGACCCACACCCGGGCGTCCTGGCCGTCGGCGTGCACCCGGCGGTTGATCGCCGGGTCGTCGGTGGCGGCGATGGCCAGCCACGCCGAGTCCAGGTCGCCGCGCCGGTAGGGCCGCTCGGCCAGCTCCACCGGCATGGCCCGGATCTGGTCACAGATGTCGGGGGCGACCACCAGCACCCGGGCCCCGGCCTCGACCAGCCCGGCCACCTTGCGGGCGGCCACCGCCCCCCCGCCCACCACCACGCACAGCCGGCCGGACACGACCAGGCTGACCGGGTAGAGGACCTCGCTCACCGGCACCGGTCAGACCCCCAGGGGGGCGGCGTCGCCGCTGTGGCGGTAGAAGCTGAGGATCTGCAGCTCCACCCCGAGGTCCACCTGGCGCAGGGCCACGTGCTCGGGCACCACCACCGTGGTGGGAGCGAAATTGAGGATGCACGCCACGCCGGCTTCGACCAGCTTGTCGGCCACCCCCTGGGCGGCCGAGGCGGGGGTGGTGATGACCGCGATGTCAACCCCTTTTTCCCGGAGCACCTCGACCATGGACGCCGCCGCCTGGACCCGGGTGGAGCCCACCACGTTGTTCACCTTGGCCGGGTCGGCGTCGAAGGCCGCCACCACCGAGAACCCCCGGGCCGGGAAGCCGCCGTAGCTGGCCAGCGCCTGCCCCAGGTTGCCGAGCCCCACTATGGCGACCCGCCGCTCGGCGTCGAGACCCATGCGGCGGTTGATCTGGCGCAACAGGTACTGAACGTCGTAGCCGACGCCGCGCGTGCCGTAGGAACCGAGGTAGGACAGGTCCTTGCGCACCTGGGCGGCGTTGACCCCGGCCCGGGCGGCCAGCTCCTCCGAGGACACCGTGTTGCTCTCCGCCTCTCCGAGCACCCGCAGGTACACCGGCAGCCGGGTCACAGTTGCCTCCGGGATGCGGCGTCCCGCGACCATGTGACGCAGCCTACCGGCGCTGGCCCGGATCCCGGCACAACCACACCGGGTCCCCCTCGGCCACCCCGACCTGGGCGGCGGCGGGCCGGCGGTTGCAGCTCAGGGCCAGCAGGCCGTAGGAGTCGACCACCAGCGCCACCCGGTCGGCGGCGATCTCGCCGTAGGAACCGACGATGTCCACCGGGCACAGCCGCCCGTCGGCGGTCTGGGCCCCGGTCACCGCCCCGAGGGCGGCCAGCGCCTCGGCCGGGGTGACGTTGAGCTGGGCGTTGCCGAAGCGGTCCACCCACAGCACCTCGGCCCGCAGGCGGCCGTCCCCGTCGAGCGCGGCGCGCCGCACGGCGGCCCCCCGCAGGCCGGCCGGGTCGATGGGGGTGCCGAGGGAGGCCAGCGGTTCCCCGTTGGCGGCCCGGGCGGCGGCGGGGGCGAACACGTCGCGGCCGGCGAAGGTGGCGCCGGGCACGTCCGGGTCGACGGGAAGCTCCACCGCGGCCGTCGGGCCGCCGAGACGGGCGAGGGCGGGGAGGAGCAGCCCGTTGTCCGGGCCGACCAGGACCGCCCCGGCGGCGGCCACCTCGACGGCCACCGCCCGCCGCTCGGTGCCCACCCCGGGGTCGACCACGGCCAGGATCACGCCGGGGGCCAGCCACGGGGCGCAGCGCCACAGCGTGAGCGCCCCGGCCCGGATGTCGTGCGGGGCCACGCCGTGGGTCAGGTCCACCACCCGGGCGCCGGGCGCGATGCGGGCGATGACGGTGTGGAGGATCCCGACGAACTCGTCGTCGAGCCCGAAGTCGGTGAGAATCGAGATCAGGGGGTCGGCCAGGACGCCCGGCTCCTCAGCCCGCCCGTCCGGGGCGGCCGACCCAGCCCGGCCGACCGGTCATCCGGCCTGGGTGTACTGGCCAGCCAGGTAGCGGTCCACGTCGACGTCACGGATCCGGTAGGAACGGCCGACCCGCACGGCGGGGAGCTGGCCGGCCTGGATCAGCCGGTAGACCGTCATGTTGGACACACGCAGTTGGCTGGCCACCTCAGCGACGGTGACGAACCTGGAATCCGAATCGTTTTTGGGCACGCGCGCACCACCCTTCTCCGTGCCCCCGAGCGTACGTCAAGCTGGGGCGGGAGCAAAGGGGGCGCTCCACCCGGCCGCTGGCCCGGGCGCCGGCCCCCGCCGGCCCG
>DASSZD010000178.1:0-2306 GCA_035702985.1 Acidimicrobiales bacterium | reverse complement strand
CTGGCGCACCACCGGAGCGGCGACCGCCGAGCCGTAGCCGGACTGCTCCATGAAGGCGTCGACGACGTACTTGGGGTTGCTCGCCGGGGCGAACGACGTGAACACCGAGCTGTCCTGCCGGGGCGGGTTGACCTGGGCGGTACCGGTCTTGCCGGCGATGTCCATGTTGGCCAGCGGCCCGTTGAAGATCCCGTAGGCCGTGCCCTTGGGGTCGTGGGTGACTCCTTCGAAGCCGGCGATCATCGCCGCCCGCCACGCCGGGTCGATGTCGATGGTGTGGCGCCCGTGGGGGGTGAACACCTTGACCACCTTGCCCGCCGCGGTCTCCGCGTCGAGCACGAGCGACGGGACATGGAGGGTGCCACCGTCGAGGAAAGTCGAGTAGGCGTTGGCCAGCTGCAGCGGGGTCACCAGCACCTCGTCCTGGCCGATGGCCAGCTGGTCGCTGTTGCCCGGGTACCACTGGGCCTGCTGGAACACGGCCGGGTCCGCCTGGTGGTCCTTGATGTAGGACTGCGGGGTCGGGATCTTCCCCGGGGTTTCGTTGGGCAGGTTGATGCCCGTCGCCTTGCCGAGGCCGAACTGGGCGGCCACCTGCTGGAGGGCGTCGTCGCCGTACTGCTTGCGGCCGTACCACAGGTTGAGGCCGATGGTGTTGAAGAAGTTGTCGGAGGACACGGTGATGGCCTGCGGCAGGGCGATGTAGCCGTAGGCCTCGCCGTTGTCGTTGTGGGCGGTGAAGTTGCCGATCTGGATGCTGCCGGTGTCATGGAAGATCGAGTTGGGACCGATCAGCCCGTACTTGAGCCCGGCGATGGCGGTGATCAGCTTGAACGTCGAGCCCGGCGCGTACTGCCCCTGGATGGTCCGGTCGACCAGCGGATCGCTGGGGTTGTCGAGCAGTGCCTTGTAGTTGGCCTGGCTGATACCGCCGACGAACATCGACGGGTCGTAGGTGGGGTCGGTGGCCAGGGCCACGATCTGCCCCGTCGACGGGTCCTCGACGACCGCCGAGCCGGCCGGGGAGGTGTAGTCCCGCTTGGACACCGTGTCGAAGGTGTGCTGGGCCGCGACCCGTCCCTGGGCGATGGCGGCGTCGGCGGCCATCTGGATCCGGCCGTCGATGCTGAGCTTCAGGTTGTACCCCGGCACCGGCGGGGTGGTGCCGAGCGTGGCCAGGACCTGACCCCGGGAGTCCACCGCCACCCGCTGCTGGCCGGGCGTGCCCCGGAGGTACTGCTCGTAGGTCGCCTCGATGCCGGCCAGGCCGATCTGGTCGCCGGCCTGGTAGCCCCGGTTCTTCAGCCTGGCCAGCTCGGCGGAGCCGATCTGTCCGACGTAGCCGACGATGTTGGCGGCCGCCTTGCCCATCGGGCTGTAGGCCCTGACCGCCATCGACGTGGCCGTGACGCCGGGGAACAGCTCCTGGTTCTCCTGCACGTAGAGGATCTGCTGGGGGGTGGCGTCGGGCTGCACCGGGACCGGCGCGTACGGGCTGTACTGCAGGTTGTCTATGGCCCGGTCCAGCTGCTTGACGGTCATGCCGAGCAGCGGCGCCAGGCGGGCGACCATCTGGGGGTTCTGGGTGGCGGTCTGGCGGTCGACCTCGATGACCGGCTCGTTGACGTTGCCGACGAGGACCTGGCCGTTGCGGTCGAGGATCAGGCCGCGCGGCGCCGGCGTGTAGATGACCCGCACCCCGTTGTTCGCGGCGACCGCCTGCGCCTTCGGTGCGTTGATGACCTGCAGGAACCACAGCCGGGCGAACAGGGCCGAGAAGAGGCACGCCGCCACGACGAGGAGGATGGTGAGTCGGACCTGGGGCGAGGGCTGCTCCGGGTGGGTCATGCGGTCCCCATGTCTAGCGCCGCGACGGGGCCCGGCGGGGTCACGTCGGGGGTGCTCACTTGGGCATCACCGCCGAGGAGCGGGGACCGGCGATGGGGGCCCCCACCCGGTCGGCCCCGGCCGATCCACGGGCGGCCCGCGAGTACAGGATGCCGACCGGCAGCGCCAGCACGGCGTTCCACAGCGACTCGACGACCATGACCCGGATCAGCCACGACCGTCCCCCGGCGATGAGCTGGGTCTGGCCGAGGACGTCCCCGGCGCCCACGAAGACCAGCACGGCCACCGAGGTCCCGACCAGGGCGGCCAGGGGGTAGAGGGCCCGGCGCTCCTGCAGCACCGACGCCCGGAGCGCGCCGAGGCCGGCGCCGATCAGGCAGTAGGTGAGCGCCGACAGCCCGACCGGCGTGCCGGTGAGGAACATGTCGGTGAGCAGCCCGGCCCAGAACCCGACCCAC
>DASSZD010000113.1:0-4196 GCA_035702985.1 Acidimicrobiales bacterium | reverse complement strand
TGTTGGCGGTCTGGTCGAGGCGGCCGATGACGGGCAGGTCTTGGCGGGAGTAGGGGTCGCCGGCCAGAGAGACGAACACCCGGGTGGAGGTCCGGCCTTGGCCGACGAAGAAGCTGAGCGGCCCGTTCAGCAGCTGGGGGTAGCGGGCCAGGAGGGCCGAGTTGAACCGCAGCCCGCCCGGCCTGGACATGGCGTCGAAGAGGGGCGTGACGTCGATCTTGTTGGGGTCGAGCCCGAAGTCGTCGAGGATCTTTTTGCCGCCGATGTGGTCGAGGGCGTCGTTGGTGAGCGGCTGGCCGTCGGGTTGGGTGATGGATCGGACCTGCTGCACCCCGGGGACGGCACGCAGGGCCTCGGTGAGCCGGTCGATAGCGGCGAGACGGTCGTTGGTGGTGACCGGGGCGGCCGGGTCGATGACCACGTAGACGGGGGCGACGGTCCCGGCGGGGAAATGGGCGGCGAGCACGTTGAAGCCTTGCCGGGCGTCCGCCGCGGCGGGGAGTTCGTTGATGAGGTCGAACGATTCGTGGAACAGGGCCAGCCCGTTGGCCGGGAAGAGCAGGATGATGATGCCGGCCAGTAGCGCCACGGCCGGCTGGCGGCGGATCCAACGAGCCAGCCGGCGCCATCTGATGCTGCTGCGCCGGTTGCGGTCCGGATCCTGTAGTTGCGACGGCCAGAACAGCAGCCTTCCGGCCAGGCTGAGCAGCGCAGGGGTGAGGGTGAGGGCGGCGGCCAGGGTGACCAGGATGGCGATGCCGATGGCCGGCCCCATGGTCTTGTAGATCCCGAACCGGGCCGTGAGCATGGACAGGAACCCGGCGACCACGGTGATCGCGGAGGCGGCGATCACTGTTCCGACCACGGTCATGGTCCGCCCGATGGTCGACACACCCGGCTCTTCGGCGGCGTCGAGGTGCTCGCGGTAGCGGGACACGGCGAACAGGCAGTAGTCGGTGCCGGCGCCGAAGACCATGACGATCATGAACGTTTCGGCCAGGGTGGCCACCTTGAACCCGTGGGCGGCCATCACTGCCACGATGCCCCGGGCGACCAGGTAGGCCAGCCCGATGGAGGCCAGCGGAACGAGCGGGGCCAGCAGGGAGCGGTAGACCAGGACCAGGATCGCCAGGACCAGCAGCACGGTGATCCAGGCGGTCTGGGTGAAGGAGTGGACCAGGCCGGTGGCCTCGTCGGCGGCGAGGCCGGCGGTGCCGGTCAGGTGGTGCGACAATCCCGCCGGGGCGGTGCTGTCGATGTGGCGGCGGATAGCGGCTATGGCGTTATCGGTACTGGTGGTGAAAGGGGCGGCCTGGAAACCGATCACGACCAGCTCGGCGGCCCCGTCGGGGGATCGCAGCTCCCCGACCAGGGCGGGATCGGTGGCCACCGACTCGATCGTTTTCACGTCGGACCCGACCGGAGAGTGGGTCAGCCACCGGTCGAGCCCGGCTATGTAGCTCTCGTCGCCGGCGTCGAGGCCCCCGGGCCGGGCGAGGACCACGATACCGGCCTGCAGGGTCGGGTCGTTGGGAAACAGCCGTTGCAGGAGCTGGTTGGCCTGCTGAGACGGGGCGCCGGCGGGCAGGAACGAGGTCTCGTCCTGCACCCCCACCTTCTGCAACGACGGCGCCCAGACGGCCAAGATGACAGCGGCGGCCGCCCAGGCGGCGATCACCAGCGGGGCGCGCCGGGCGCACCAGCCGGAGACTCGGCCCAGCCTCACCGGCCGGCTAGACCAGATGACAGACGCGGCCCAGCAGGGACTCGACGCATTCGGGGCTCCTTATGCTCTGCGGTCGGTAGTGGTGTTCGTGGGCCAGGTCGAGGCGGTGCAGCATCTCGTCGGCCAACAGGACCAGCGGCTCGCTTCGAGGTCCGGCGGCCACCGCTCTGGATGCGATGAGGTACAAGGCCACCCCGAACGCGGCGGGCGACCAGCTGACACGGAGCGACAGACAGCTGCGCCGGGCGGCGTCTACCACGCCCGGGACGGTGGCGTGGCAGAGGTGGCGGACGGCGTCGGCGACATGGGCGGGCCGGTCCTGGACGAGCCCGGCGATCACCGCGGCCAGCAGGCCGAGCTGGTCGTCTTCGAGTTGCTGAGCGATCAGCACGTCCTCGCAGACGATCCGTCCGCCGGGCAGGATGTGGGGCTGCCCGGTGGCGATGATGGTCCCGTGACGCAGCGCTGCTTGCAGGACGCCGACGACGTAGCGGTCGACGGCCTGCTCGGACGGGCAGCCACCGTCGGCCCAGTGTTCGCGGGTCATCCAGATCTCCTCGGCGGTGACCCGGGTGAGCGCGGGGACGTCGAAACCGGCGCCGTCAGGCAGGTTGTACAGCCGTTCGTGGGCGGCCCGGTAGCCGGGGAGCAGGATTGGTGCGGCGCAGCGGACGAAGCGGCGATGGCCGTCTGGATCTGCGGCTCGGTGCATGGTGCTGAATCTGGCCACTGCGACGGGATCGGGCTCGATGCTGCCGGGGCGGACCGCGTTGAGCCTGTCTGGCGGTCGGCCCGGACGCCACACGAGGCGGTCGATGCTGGTGGGGACCACCCGGGTCGGGTTCACCCCGGGCCGGTCGATCCGCGCCCCGGCGGGGAGGATCCGGCGGTGGTTCATCCGGCGGTGGTTCATCCGGCGCGGTCTACTGGCATCGTGGCCGCGGAGTCGAAGAGGAACCCGATCAGCTCGGGGTCGTCGAGAACGGTCCAGTCGGGGGCCAGCAGCTTGGCGTAGCGCTCGAAGTAGAGGAGCTGCTTGGCCACCAGGACCAGCTCGCGGGGCAGCCGGACGTCGTATCGGGTTCCGACCCGGATGATGTCGATCAGGATCTGGCCGTAGGAGATTTGCGACAGCGGCTGGTCGAGAATCGGGGTGACCAGCTCGGCGATGTCTTGGGCGGCCCGGTCCAGGTCGGCCGGGTTGAGTATCGCTCCGAGCTGGTAGATGGCCGAGGCGACACGGGCGAAATCGCGTTCGACCATCAGCGCGGGCAGGCCTTCGCTTATGACCTGGCGGGCCGCGTCGTCGAGCTGGCCGCAGATCCCGAAGTCCAAGAACACGACCCGGCCGTCGCGGTCGATCATCAGGTTCCCGGCGTGCACGTCCCCGTGGAAGAAGCCGTGGATGAGCGCGGCTTCCATCCAGGCCCGGACCCCGGCCTTGAGGGCTCTGCCCAGATCCCATCCGGCGGTGCCCAGCGAGGCCAGGTCGTCGATCTTGTGCCCGTCGATGTACTCCATGGTCAGAACACGAGCGGTCGTGTAAGGCCAATGGACATGAGGCACCCGCACCCCGCCGTTGCGGTCGTGGCCGCCCAGGTTGGCGGCGAAGCGTTCCATGGAGCGGGCCTCGATCACGAAGTTCAGTTCCTGGCCGAGGGTGACGGCGAGGTCCTCGACCACCGCCACCGGATTGGCCATCCGCCCGGCCGTGGAGAACCGTTCCACCAGGCCAGCCAGGCGGTGCAGAATCGCCACATCAGCGGCCAGCCGGTCCGCCAGTCCGGGGCGCTGCACCTTCACCACCACCTCGGTTCCGTCCCGAAGAGCCGCCCTGTGCACCTGAGCGATAGACGCCGCAGCCAGAGGCCGGTCGTCGAAGTCGGCGAACAGGTCAGACACCGAACCGCCCAGCTCTGCCGCGATCAGCCGGCGCACCACCTCCGCCGGCTCGGGCGGAACCTGGTCCAGGCAGGCCCGGAACTCCGAGACCAGCACCTCGGGAAACAGCCCGGGACTGGACGCCACCAGCTGAGCCAGCTTCACATAGGTCGGCCCGAGCCGCTCGAACGCCTGCCGAAGCTGGCGCGCCCCACGCTGAGACCAGCCTTCATCACCCCGGCCGGCGGACAGGAGGGGGACAGTTTGGCGGGCCGCCACGGCCAGGGTGCTCGCCGCCCGGCGCAGCGTGGCCAGAGCGCCCGGTGGCTCCAAACCATCGTCGAGGAGGCGGCTCGAGACCATTGTGGGCAGATTGTATGGGTTGTTCGACATTGTGTCCAACGCTATGCTCGACATCGTGTCGGGCAGGGAGTCGAGGCTCTCTGATGCGCAGTGGGGAGGATCAGGGTTGAGCGACATCGAGGTGCCGGCCGAGTTCGTGGAGATGATGAGACCGGAGGTGCGGGCGGACCCTTACGGCTGGTACGCCCAGCTGCGTTCGGCCAGCCCGGTGTACCGGTTGAGCGAC
>DASSZD010000064.1:0-2878 GCA_035702985.1 Acidimicrobiales bacterium | reverse complement strand
GGGCTCCCCCTTGATGCTGGCGGTTCTCACACCAAGCCAGCGAGGAGGAGCCCCCGGTCACCATGTTGACAACGGGAGAAGATGTGGAAGCGCATGCATTGAGGAAACGGGGGTGGTCGATCTCGGCCATCGCCCGCCATCGGTCGAGCCCACGGGAGTGGTGTATGACGACCACCACATCAACCGTTGATCTGTAGTTCTACACGGCTTCGGTCAGTTGGTGTTGTATCACCTCCTCGGGTTCTCCGTCGATGACGCGCATGCGGGCCTTGGTGAGGGTCTCTGCTGACATGTAGCGCCGGGCGACGGCCCACTCGTCGTGTTGTTCGGCGAGCACGGCGCCGACGAGGCGGATGACGGCGGCCCGGTTGGGGAAGATGCCGACCACGTCGGTGCGCCGGCGGAGCTCCTTGTTCAGCCGCTCCTGGGGGTTGTTGGAGCGGATGGCGGTCCAGTGCTCGACCGGGAAGGCGGTGAAAGCGAGCAGGTCTGGCGCCATGTCGATGAGCATGTTGGCGGCGTCCGCGAAGCGGTCGGTGAGCTGCTCGACGACCCGGGCGTGCTGGGCCCAGACCTGCTTGGAGTCCGGCTGCTCGAAGATGGTCCGCACCAAGGTGGCGACCATGGCCTGGGAAGCTTTGGGGACCCGGGTGAGGAGGTTGCGCATGGCGTGGGTCCGGCACCGCTGCCACGACGCGCCGGCCAGGACCGACTCGATGGCCGCCTTGAGACCCTCGTGGGCGTCGGAGATGACCAGCTGCACACCCGACAGGCCGCGGGCCACCAGGGAGCGCAGGAAGGCCAGCCAGCCGGCGCCGTCTTCGGTGGTGATGACGTCCATGCCGAGCACTTCGCGGTTCCCGTTGGCGTTGACGCCGGTGGCGACCACCACGGCCACGTTGACGATCCGGCCGCTCTCACGCACCTTCTGGGTCAGCGCGTCGAGCCACAGGTAGGTGTAGGGGCCGGCGTCGAGCGGCCGGGACCGGAACGCTTCGACCTGGCCGTCGAGGCTCTTGGCCATCTGCGACACCTGGGACTTGGAGATCCCGTCGATGCCCATGGCTCGCACGATGTCGTCCACCCGCCGGGTCGAGACCCCCTCGATGTAGCACTGGGCCACTACCTGGGTCAGGGCCTGCTCGGCCCGCCGGCGGGGGGTGAGCAGCCAGCCCGGGTAGTAGCTGTCCTTGCGCAGCTTCGGCACCGCCAGCTCGATCGTGCCCGCCCGGGTGTCGAACTCCCGGGCCCGGTAGCCGTTGCGGCTGTTGATCCGCTCCGGGCTGACCTCCCCGTAGCCGGCACCGCAGAGCGCCTGCGCCTCGGCCGACATCAACGCCTCAGCGAAGGACTATGACGAGGTGGTCCCGCTGGGTTATGACCGTTCGTATCCGAGTTTCGCCCGTCAGCTGCGAGCGGCCGGGCTGCGCCCGCACTGCGAGGCGTGCGACGGGGTGACCGGCCGAGAGACGATCGATCTTCCCCACCCGGCCGGGGAGGAGATCCAGTGGGACTGGTTCGAGCGGCGCAAGGCGCCGTGGGGGGGCACGGCCTATGTGTTGTTGGGGACGCTGCCGCATTCGGGCCGGACCCGGGGCGTGCTGGCCCCGGCGACCGATCAGGCGCACCTGGTCGAGGCGATGGACGCGGTGCTGCGCCGGCTGGGCGGCACGGCCCGGGTCTGGCGGGTGGATCGCATGGCCACGGTGATCGTGCCCGGCAGCGGCGACGTTCAGGCCAGCTTCGCCCCGGTGGCCAAGCACTATGGCGCCGCGATCGCCGCGTGCCCGCCCCGGCGGGGGAACCGCAAAGGAGCGGTCGAAGCCGCAGTGCGCTTCGCCTGCGGCCGGTGGTGGCGCACATTGGCTGCGGACAGCATGGAGGCGGCCCAGGTGAGCCTGGACCGGTTCTGGGCGACCACGGGCGATGCCCGGCTGCGCAGCCCGGGCCGGATCGACGTTCCGCCGGCCAGCGGTGGCCGGCCCCGCTGGCCGACCGTGGGTGAGCTCGCCGACGCGGAGCCGTTGTTGGCGTTGCCCGCGGCGGTGTTTCCGGCCACGGTGGAGACCGAAGCGGCGGTGGACGCCCGGGCCACCGTGGCGTTTCGGGGGAACCGTTACTCGGTCCCGCCCGGTCTGGCCGGCCAGACGATGACGCTCCGTCACCGGCTGGGCACCCACACCCTCGATGTGGTCAGCCCGGCCGGTGCGGTGCTGGTCACCCACAGCCTCGCGGCGGCCGGGGCGGGGCTGATCGTGCGCACCGCGGGACATCGCGAGGCGTTGGAGAAGGTGGTGCTCGGCCAGTTCAGCACGGCAAGGCCGTGTGACCGAAAGGCCAACCGGCCGCCCGGGGCCGCCGCGCTGGCCGAGCGGGCCCGGCTGCTCGGCGCCGGGGGAGCCGAACCGCGGGTGGACCTGGAGGAGATGGCCGAGGTCATCCGCCTGGCGTTCCCCGGATCGACCGCGATCGACCAGGAGGTGACGGGGTGAGCGCCAACAGCGACTACCAGAAGCTCCGTTCCCATCTGGCCTTTCTGCGCATGGCCGCCGCCGCGGAGGCCCTGCCCGGCCTGCTCGAGCAGGCCACCAAGGCCGGTGGCGGGCTCAGCCACTCCGCCTTCCTCGAACAGCTCCTGGCCGTGGAGGTCGCCGCCACAGAGGAACGCCGCCGGGCCAGCCTGGCCCGCTTCGCCTCCCTGCCCTCCCCGTTCACCATCGACGACTTCGACTTCACCGCCCAGCCCCGCCTCGACCCCAAACTGATCGCCGAGCTGGCCACCCTGCGCTTTGTCGAAGACGCCACCAACGTGCTGTTCATCGGCCCGCCCGGCGTCGGCAAGACCATGCTCGCAGTCGGCCTGGGACACGCCGCCGTG
>DASSZD010000144.1:0-3562 GCA_035702985.1 Acidimicrobiales bacterium | reverse complement strand
GGGCCGTGCCGGCGCCCTAGGGCTAGCCGCCGTTGGCGCTGGGCGTCAGCCAGACGTTGGTCGGGTCGAACTGGAACAGGTTGGGCACGTACACCGCGTCGTGCACCTGGCCGGCGTGGAACACCGGATTGGTCGGCGAGGCCTACTGTCGCGGCCATGGGCGACCAGCTACCCCCCGGGCCTCGCCTGCCGTCCCTGCTGCAGGCCGCCATGATGGTCCAGGGGCCGCCGTTCCTCGAGCGCTGCCACCGCCGGTACGGGGACCGGTTCACCCTGCGCCTGGGCCGGTTCGGCACCTACGTGTACCTGGCCGACCCGGCTGACATCAAAGAGGTGTTCCACGGCGACGACGCCGTGTTCCACGCCGGCGAGGCCAACGCCCCGTTCCTGGGCCGCATCCTGGGCCGCTCGTCGGTGCTGGTCACCGACGAGGACGTGCATTTGCGCCAGCGGCGGCGGCTGACCGGACCGTTCCACGGCGAGTCCGTCGCCCGGCTGGTGCCGGCCATGGCGGCCATCGCCGGCGACGACGTGGAGCGCTGGCCGGTCGGCCGGCCCTTCCCGGCGCTGACCCGCACCCGGGCGGTCACCCTGGAGATCATCCTCCAGACCGTCCTGGGGGTCACCGGGGCGGCCCGGCTGGCCGCCATGCGGGCCGCTCTGCTCGAACTGGTGGACATCAACTTGTGGATGATGGCCCAGTTCGTGCTGCCCCGGCTGAGCACGGTCTGGCCGTGGCGACGGTTCTGGGCCAACAAGGAGCGGGCCGACCGGCTCATCTACGACGAGATCGCCCGGACCCGGGCGGACCCCCACCTGGAAGCCCGACCGGACGTGATGGCCATGCTGGTGCGCCACTGCGAACCGGACGGCACCGCCATCCCCGACGTGGAGCTGCGCGATCAGCTGGTCACCCTGCTCCTGGCCGGCCACGAGACCACGGCCACCGCCCTGGCCTGGACCCTGGAGCGGCTGGTGCGCCACCCCGGTGTGCTCCAGCGCGCTGCCGCCGCCGCCCGCGGCGGTGACGCCGGATACCTGGACGCGGTGGTCGCCGAATCACTGCGCAGCCGGCCGGTGGTGCCCGACGTCAGCCGGCTGCTGGTGCGGGACTACCGGCTGGGGGAGCACGTGCTGCCGGCGGGCACCTACGTGGACCCCGGTATCGCCCTGGTCCACCGCAGCCGGTCCCGCTACAGCGAGCCGGAGCGGTTCGACCCGGACCGCTTCGTGGGGTCCCGGCCCGACCCCGGCATCTGGCTGCCGTTCGGGGGCGGCAACCGGCGCTGCCTGGGCGCCGCGTTCGCGGCCACGGAGATGAGGGTGGTGCTGGGGGAGATCCTCTCCCGGGTCGACCTGGCGCCCACCACGGCGGCCGGTGAGAAGCCCCGGGTCCGCCACGTGACGCTGGCGCCCAGCCGGGGCGCCACGGTCACCGTGCGGTCCCGGGTTCAGCGGGCGGGGCGCCCCCCGGCGCCGGTCACCGGGGCGGAGCCCTCACCGACCGGCCCGTGATCCCGGCACTCGGCCCGCCAGCCGGTCGGCTTCACCAGCACCCTCAGACGCCGGCCGCACTGCCCGCAGTAGCGGGGCGGCTCGAAGGTCGACGTGCAACCTCCCGCCGTGGGGCAGTCAGCGGTCGGGAGGCCGCACCCGCTGCAGTGCCGTCCGTCCCCGGGCTCCGCCACCGGGCCCTCAGATGACCTTGGACAGGGCCCCGATGGGCATCCTCAGGTCCTTCAGCATGGCCAGGTCCTCGCCCGGATCCCGCCCGAGGGTGGTCAGGTAGTTCCCGACGATGAGGGCGTTGATCCCGCCGGTCAGGCCCAGGGCCTGCAGCTCGCCGAGGGTGATCTCCCGTCCGCCGGCGTAGCGCAGGATGACATCGGGCAGCCCGATGCGGAACAGGGCGATCCAGCGCAGCGCCTCCAGGGCCCGCACCGGTCGGCGGATCATGAGCGGGGTGCCGGGCCGGGGATCCAGGAAGTTGACCGGCACCTCGGCCGGGCCCAGCTCGGCCAACTGGCCGATCAGCTCCAGCCGCTGCCCGTCGGACTCGCCCATGCCGAGCAGGACCCCGCAGCACAGTTCCATGCCGGCGTCCTTCACCAGCCGGCACGTGTCGAAGCGCTCCTCCCAGCTGTGGGTGGTGACCACCTGGGGAAAGAACGACCGGGCCGTCTCCAGGTTGTGGTTGTAGCGGTGGACGCCGCCGGCGGCCAGCCGCCCGGCCTGCCCGGCGTCGAGGATCCCGGCCGAGACCGCCACGTTGAGACCGGTCTCCTGCCGGACGATGGGCACCAGGTCCAGGAGCCGCTTCATGGTCCGTTCATCGGGGCCGCGCACGGCCAGGACGATGCAGAACTCCGACGCTCCCAGCGCGGCCGTCTCCCGGGCGGCGGCCACCACCTCGTCGGTGTCGAGGAACGGGGTGGCCAGTACCGGGGTGTCGAAGCGGGAGGACTGGGCGCAGAAGTGGCAGTCCTCGGGACAGCCGCCGGTCTTGGCCGACAGGATGCCCTCGACCTCGACGGTGTCGCCGCACCACTCGAGGCGGACCTCGTGGGCCAGGGCGGCCAGCGACGGCACCGCCTGATCCGGGAGGGCGGCCAGCTCGGCGAGCTGGCCGGCGCCGATCCGGGCGCGCTGGCCGATCAGCCGGCGCCGGGCGGAGTCGAGGATCTCGTGGGTCTTCACGGCGGGCACGGGCCGCCATGGTAGGCGGGGCCGGATGGCGGCCTCGAACGGCCCTGCGGCCGGCTCAGCGGCGGAGCAGGTCCCGGGCGATGTGGGTGATCTGGATCTCGTCGGTGCCGGCGTAGATCTGCAGCACCTTGGCGTCGCGGGCCAGCTGCTCCACCCGGAACTCGGCCATGTAGCCGTTGCCGCCGAACAGCTGCACCGCCTCCATGGCCACCTCGCTGGCGGCCCGGGCGGAGTAGAGCTTGAGGGCGCTGGCCTCGGCCAGGGTCATGGGCCGCCCGGCCATGGTGGTCTCCAGGTAGCGGAACACCAGGTTCTGGACGTTGAGGCGGGCCACCTCCATGCGGGCCAGCTTGTCCTGGATCAGCTGGAACTGGCCGATGGGCTGGCCGAACTGCACCCGGTTCCTGGCGTAGTCCACCGACAGCTCCAGGCACCGCTCGATGATGCCGAGGGCCATGGCGGCCACGCCCGCCCGTTCCTGGGTGAACGTCACCTTGGCCCCGTCGCGGCCACCGGACGGGATCTCCTCGGTCTCGCCGATCAGCCGGTCCCGGCCGACCTGCACGTCGGTCAGGAACAGCTCGCCGGTGGGGGAGGAGTGCATGCCCATCTTGCGCAGGGGCTTGGACTGCTCCAGGCCGGGCATCCCTTTTTCCAGCACGAAGCTGAGCACCTTGCGCTCGGCCGGCGGGTTGCCCTCGTCCAGCTTGCAGATGAACACGATGGTGTCGGCGTAGGGGCCGTTGGTGATGAAGGTCTTGGATCCGTTGAGGACGTAGCCGTCCCCGTCGCGGCGGGCGGTGGAGGCCATGGATCCGAACGCGTCGGACCCGGAGCCGGGCTCGGTTATGGCCCA
>DASSZD010000142.1:0-4831 GCA_035702985.1 Acidimicrobiales bacterium | reverse complement strand
AAGCCGAAGCCCTTCTCGGAGTTGAACCACTTCACGGTGCCGGTTGCCATGCGCGATCCCCTCCTTTCCTGGCCTGAATCGACCCGGGGATCACACGGGTCACGGCCTGGCTCTGCATGAGCCGGAGGGAAATCTTGTAATTCACAGCTACCCTCGCCGTCCACCTTAGCCGATGTGTCGGCGGCTGCCGAGCAACAAGGGTCATCCGCCTCTCGCCGGGGCCGCGACCCCGGTCGGAGCATGGGGAGCCATGGCCCGCCGCGACCACAGCCGGATCGTGAGCTCGACCGGCATCGCGGGGGCGGGACCGGTGCCTACGCGGGCGCCGGTCTCCGCCGGGGGCGCCATGTGCCGAGCCCGAGGAGGAGACATGCCCAGGGGAAAAAGGAAGTGGCTGCTCGTGGCCGGGACCGTCCTCGTGGTCGCCGGCATCGCCGTGAAGCTGGGGGGAGAGCCGGCCCTGGTCCGGTACCCCCTCAACATCGATCAGCCGCTGACCTACACCGGGACCGCCACCATCGGAGTCAACCCGTCCACCGGGCTGCCGCTCGCCACGCCCCTCGAGGTTCCCCTGCGCGTCGACCGGCGGGTCAAGGTGGTGCGCGGTGGCTACGGCAACGCCGTCATCGACGAGACGACGGCGATCACCTTCGCCGGCACCACCCGCACCGAGACCTACCAGTACGTGATGGACCGGCGGAACATGCGCCTGATCGACAGTCCCCAGGCGTACGCCTTCGGCAACCCGGCCAACGTGATGGCCACCGGCGACAGCTACCGGATAAACCTCCCGATGGACACGTCGGCCCATCGGGACTACCGGCTGTGGGCGCCTCAGACCGATTCGGTCGTCACCGGCCGCCCGACCGGTCCGGCCCATCACGACCCGGTCTCGGGCGTCGAGGTGGTCACGTTCACCACCGCCCTCGATCACCCGGTGGCGCCGTACTACATGAAATTTCTCGAGGGGCAGGGGATGCCGGCCAGCCTGTCCGGCGCCTCGCTGGCCGCCGAGCTGCGGGCCGACGGGGTGAACCTGCCCGCGGCCCTGCAGGCGGTGGCCTCCCATTCCACGCCGGCCCGGGCGGCCGCTCTGGCCACCGCCCTGTCCCGGCCGGTGCCACTCACCTACTCGTACTTCCAACAGGGGTCGGTATCGGTGGAGCCGGCGACCGGAGCGGTGGTCGGTGCGACCAGCACCCGGGAAGGGATCTCGGTGGCCCCTTCGGCGTCCGCCACCGCAGGCGTGGCCGCCGCTCTGGCGCCCTACACGGGGCTGCCCGCAGTGGCCCAGTTGGCCCGCGCAGCTGCGGCGATCGCCGCTCCACACCCGGTGCTGTCGATGAGCTTCACCGAGACCGGGGCGTCCGCCCGCTCGGCGGCCTCCACCGCCCGGCACCTGGCCGACACCGCGGCGCTGATCTCGTGGCAGATCCCGGTGGCCCTGATCGCTCTCGGTGCCGTGCTCATCGTCGGGGCCGTCCTCACGATGCCCAGGCCGGCCCCGCGGCGGCGGACCCACCCGGCCCGGCCGGGCCGCCACCTCCCGAAGCCGGCCTGAGACCACCGACGCCCGGTGCCGGGGGAATGCCGTTCCTCCGGGCGCGGTTGGCTCCGGGTGCAGGAAAGGAGGCCGGGTGCCACTGGAGGAACTGATCAGGTCGGGGACGGTCCGCCCGATCGTCCGCTGGGGTGACCCGGTTCTGCACCGCCGGTCGCAACCGGTCGTGGACTTCGGACCCGAGTTGTGGGGGCTGCTGGGCGACATGTTCGCCACCATGGACGCGGCGGAGGGGGCCGGTCTGGCCGCCCCCCAGGTGGGCGCGGACCTGGCCGTGTTCGTCTATGACTGCCTCGACGGGTTCGGCCGGCGCCGCCAGGGCCTCGTGTGCAACCCCGAGCTGGCGGTGATGTCCGACCCCGAGCCGGCTACCGAGATGGAGGGATGCCTCTCCCTGCCCGGGGCCTACATGCCCGTCACCCGGGACGCGGTGGCCGTCGTGACCGGACAGGACCACCTCGGCGAGCCGGTCCGCGTCGCCGGCACCGGCACCCTGGCCCGCTGCCTGCAGCACGAGACCGACCATCTCGCCGGCATCGTGATGGAGGACCGCCTGACGCCGGCCGAGCGCCGTCAGCTGCGCCGGCAGCACAAGAAGGCCTCCGGCCGTTACCCCGAGGGGTGGCCCGCCTGACCGGACGGCGCCGGTAGGCGTCCGTAGCCGGAGCCGGACTGGAGGAAGCCCGGGAGGGCCGCTGTGAGGTCCCCGGTCTCCATCCGGAGGTCCGCGTCGCCCTCGCCCGTCAGTCGGCACGACCAACTATACAAATACTCAGTTGTATGGTTGTGAAGTTGTGGTATGGTGACCGTCATGGCGTTGCCCAGCCCCCTGCCCGATGCCCTGGTCGACCTGATCGCCCACCGCTTCCGGGTGCTGGGTGAGCCGACCCGGATCCGCCTGCTGGACGCCCTGCGGGAGGGGGCGGCCACCGTGTCAGAGCTGCAGGCGGCGACCGGGGCATCGCAGCAGAACGTCTCCAAGCACCTGGGGGTGCTCCTCGATGCCGGGATGGTCCGCCGCACCAAGGACGGCAACCGGTCCTACTACTCCATCGCCGACGAGACCCTGTTCGATCTGTGCGAACAGGTCTGCGGCAGCGTCCGGCGCCAGGTCGCCCAGCTCGACGCTCTCCTCCTCCAGGTGGAGGGGGAGGCGACCCGCTGAGTCACCGCTCCCCCGGTCGCCGCCTCAGCCGCGCCTGAGGCCCCGTCAGTCCCCCGCCCCGAGCACCGTACGTCGCGCCTTCTGGAGGGCCGCCCCGCCATGAGTACCACCGCACTGACAACCGTCACCCCGGCCGAGACCGATCCCCCCCGGCCGCCCGGCCTCATGGCCCGGCTCGGGGCGTGGACCGCCGGCCACCTGCGCCCCGTCCTGGCCGCCTGGGCGGTGGTGATCGTGGCGTTCGGCTTCTTCGCCCCGCGGGTCCAGTCCGCCCTGGCCGGGGCCGGGTGGCAGGACTCGACGAGCCAGTCGGTGGCGGCCCGGAACCTGATCCAGCGGGACTTCCACGGGCTCGGCGCCAGCGCCCTGCAGGTGGTCGTGGTCGACCACCGGGCGCCGATCAACTCCGACCCGGCCGCCCGGGCCGTGGTCGCACGGGTCACCGGCCTCCTCCGGGCCGACCCGAGAGTGTCGACCGTCGTGCCGCCGCAGCCGGGAATGTCCCTGTCGGCGGACGGGCGGACCGGCATCATCACCGCCGGCGCAGCCGCCGACCCCAACGCCATGGTGAAGGCGGCCGAGCACCTGGCCGGACCCGTCGGCCGGGCCGGCGGCCCGCAGGTCAGCTCCACCCTGACCGGCGACAGCGCCCTCTGGGCCAACTTCAACTCGGCCAACCATTCGGCCATGATGCGTTCCGAGATGCTGTCATGGCCGGTGACCATGGCCATCCTGGCCGTGGCCTTCGGCAGCCTCGTCGCCGCCGGGCTGCCACTGATGCTGACCATGGCCGGCCTCCTGGTCTCGGCCGGCGCCCTGGTGCTGGCCGACATGCTCGCCCCGGTGTCCATCTGGGCCCTCAACTTCGCACTGATGTTCGCGCTGGCCCTCGGTATCGACTACGCCCTGTTCCTCGTGGTCCGCTTCCGGGCGGCCATGCACCGGCGGGGGGCCGTGGCGGGGGACCGGGAAGTGGCGATCGCGTCGGTTGCCGAGACGATGGCCACGGCCGGCAAGGCGGTCGCGTTCTCGGCCCTCACCGTCCTGGCCTCACTGGCCGCCATCCTCCTGGTCCCTAGCCCGGCGTTCCGGTCGATGGCGCTGGGCATCATGCTGGCCGTCGTCGCCGTCCTGGCCGCCACCCTCACCCTGCTGCCGGCGGTCCTCGGCAAGCTCGGGACCCGAGTCGACTCCGGCCGGGTCCGCCTGGGGCGCCGGGCCCCGGCCGGGCAGCCCCACGGTCACCGGCTGGAACAGCGGCTCCACGGCTGGGGCCGAATGATGTGGCGCCATCCGGTGCCGGCCGCCCTGGGCGCCCTGATCGTGCTGGGGCTGGCCGCGGCCCCGGTCCTCGGGCTGCGCACCTCCATGCCGTCGATCACGATCATCCCCGCTTCGGCCAACGCCCGGGTCGGCTACGACCAGGTGACCGCGGCGTTCGGGGCCGGAGCCCCGGGCACCCTGCAGGTGGCCGTCCCGGCTGCGCAGCAGCAGGCGGCCGCGGCCACGCTGGGCCGCACCCCGGGGGTGGCGGCCGTGATGCCCGGCCCGACGTCGGACGGCTGGGTGCTGGACCAGGTGGTGCCCACGACCGGTCCCTCGACGGCGGCCACCGGGGCCACCATCGACCGGATCCGCCACGTGCTGCCGCCCGGCAGCCTGGTCGGCGGTGCCGCGGCCGAGAACCACGACCTGCAGCACGCCCTGGCCAGCCGGACGCCGCTGGTGTTCGGGCTCCTAGCCGCCATGGGGTTCCTGCTGTTGCTCGTCGCCCTCGGTGCGCCGCTCGTCGCGCTGGCCGGCGTGGCCGTCACCGGCCTGTCGGTCGCCGGGGCGTTCGGCGTCGCCCGCCTGATCTTCCGGGACGGCCACCTCTCAGGACTGCTCGGCTTCACCCCGCAGGGGTTCGTCGATGCGTGGGGGCCGCTGTTCTTCGGGGCCATGGTGTTCGGGGTGGCGATGGACTACACCCTGTTCCTGCTCTCGGCCGCCAAGGAGCGCTTCGAGACCCACCCCGATCCCGAGCACGCCATGACCGGGTCGGTCGGCACCTCGGGCCGGGTCGTCCTGTCGGCCGCAGCCGTGATGATCGCCGTGTTCATGAC
>DASSZD010000105.1:0-6632 GCA_035702985.1 Acidimicrobiales bacterium | reverse complement strand
ACGCCTCGAGATGGCACGTGCTTCCTTCTGCGTCGAGACGAACCTGGCGGGTCGGGGCCTGACACGGTCCATCCGGACCTGGCAGGAAAGCGGGTACACCGTCCGACTGGCCTTCGTCGCCCTGGTCAGTCCGGAACTGGCGTTGGCGAGGGTCGCCCATCGGGTCGCGGAGGGCGGCCATGACGTTCCTGGAGACGTCGTCCGCCGCCGATGGCGACAGGGACTTGAGGCGCTGTTCTCGCTGTACCTCGACCTGGCGGACAGCTGGCGCCTGACCGACAACAGCGCCGATCATGCCGTTCCGGTGGCCTCAGGGGGGAAGGGCGGCTCCCTGCGGATTCTGGACCGGTCTTTGTGGGTGCGCTACCGGAGCCTCGCCCGCACCAATCGGCCCTAGGGGATCAGCTCGACGCCGCGGCCCCGATCGACGGCGATGGACAGGCCGTTCCGCCTCCTCTGGGTGACGGCCTGATCGACGGCGGCTTCGATGTGCGCCTCTATGTCGCCGAAGACGACCGAGACCGAATCAAGGTCCTCTATAGAGGGTCGCGCCTCGGGGTTCACGCAGTCCAGGATACGGCCGGAAACGCGTCCGCGATGGGCCACGCCGGATCCCGAGGGGCACGCGAGGGGCACGAACGGGTGTCGAGGCCGTTCGGGGACCGTCAAAACCGCAGGTCAGCGGCCCATTCGGGCGTGGACGGCGCAGCCTTCACACGGCTGAGGTCACAGGTTCGAGTCCTGTAGCGCCCACCAGAAGTCCCCGGGCCCGGCGGAACCGCCCGGATGTGGAGTAACTAGCCTGAGACGGATGACCCGGCCCGCCGTCGCCGAGCAGCGGACCCCGCAGGGGCGGGATGTCCGCACCCGGTTCACACGGCGCGGGCTGGCCAGGGTCTCGGAACTGTGGCCGGCTGCGGCTGCCTTCGTCGCGTCGCGGGTCTTGGTGCTGCTGTGCCTGTACGTGGCCCCCCTTCTCCATCCTGGCTACCGGCGCATGGGTTTCTTCACGGACTGGGATGCCACTCCGTACCTGTCCATCGCCGAGCACGGCTATCCCCCGCCGTATCCCCCCACCGGTGGCTTCGATGCCCACATCGCGTTCTTCCCGCTGCTGCCCGGATTGATCCGGGCGCTACATCTGGTGGGCGTCGGTGACCGGTCGGCCGGCATCCTGGTGGCCAACGCCGCCACGCTGACCGCCCTGTGCGTCCTCTGGATTCTCGCCCGGGAGGTGACCTCCCCGTCCACGGCATCCCGGACGGCGGTGCTTCTGGCCTTCTGGCCGGCCAGTTTCGTGCTGTCGATGATCTACAGCGACTCCCTATTGATCCTTTTCGCCGCTGGCTGCCTGCTCGCGCTGATACGCCAGCGGTGGATGACGGCCGGAGCACTGGGCCTGCTGGCCAGCGCGGCCCGTCCCAACGGACTGGTACTGGTCCTCTGCTGCGCATGGGCGGCCGGTAACCAGTGGCGGAAACGCCGGGCGCTGTATCCCCTGGTGTCCGTTGTGCTGGCACCCCTCGGAGCGGCCGGGTACTTCGCCTACCTGTGGGACCGGTTCGGATCGCCCACCATCTGGTTCACCGCCGAGCACAGGGGATGGGGACAGGGGTTCGACTTCGGCCGGCGCTGGGTGTCGGACATCCTCGTCGCGTTGCAGCACCCGACGGGTCGGGTCGACCTGGTGGCTTCCAGTGTGGCCGGGATCATCGCCATAGCCCTGGTCGCCTGGATGATCCGGGAGCGGCTGCCGGCGGTCCTGACCATCTACTCAGCCGGGATCGTCGTGCTGGCTCTCGGCTCCGGGTTCGGCGGGAGCATCCCTCGGTTCTGCCTCGATGCGTTCCCGATGTTCATCGCCCCGGCCATCCGTCTGAAGGGCGTGGCACTACAGGTTGTCGTCGGCCTGTCTGCAGCCACCTTCGTCCTGCTCTTCTTCGTGGTGGAACTCACCCGGACCACCGTCCCGTAGCCGGAGTTCCCGCTCGTATCCTCCCGCTTCCCGCCCCGGGATGAATAATTGCGCCGATGGGCCCATTCGACGAGATCCTCTGCGCGGCCCAGTCCGGCCGGGAATGGGCGTTCGCGGTCCTCTACCGGGAGCTCAACCCGGCGCTGCTGCGGTACTTCGCCTCCCGGGCGCCCGACGACGCGCAGGACCTGGCCGCCGACACCTGGATGGGGGCCGCCCGCCGGATCGGGTCCTTCGCCGGGGGTGAGCACGACTTCCGGCGCTGGCTGTTCACCATCGCCCACCATCAACTGGTCCGGCACTGGCGCGCCGCGTCCCGCCGACCGGCCCGGTCCGTGCCGGATACGGAGCTGATGGATCACCCCGGGACATCCCAGCCGGCGGAGGACGTGGTCGGCGCCCTGTCGGCCGAATCGGCGGCGGCCCGGATCGCCTCACTGCTGAGCCCCGAACAGGCCGAGATCGTGCTGCTGAGGGTCCTGGGCGGCCTGTCGGTGGAGGAGGTCGCGGAGGTGGTGGGCAAGCGGCCCGGGACGGTCCGGGTGGCCCAGCACCGGGCTCTGAAGAAGCTGGCCGACACCAAATTCCTGTTCGAGGTAACGATGTGAGCTACGAGCGCGATTACGAGGATGACATGCCCCGCTACCCGCTCGACGACGCCACCGCGGACCGGCTGCTGGCCGGTCGCCTGGCGCCCGACGATGCGCCGCCGGGCTACGGCCATCTGGCGTCCCTCATCGCTTCCGCCACCGGACCGGCCACCCCGGCCGAACTGGCAGGCGGGGAGATGATGGCCCGGGTCGCAGCCGCCGCGGTGGGTGCGGGTGTGTCCGCCCCGTCCCCGTCCAGTCGAGGAAAATCCATGATCTCCAAGCTCGTCACCGCCAAGTTCGCAGCCGCCGCCACCGTGGCCGCATTCGGGCTCGGCACCGCCGCCGCGGCGGCCACCGGATCGCTGCCCGGCCAGCAACCGCCGCACCACGGCGCGGTCATCGCCGATGAGGTCGAGCCCACCACCACATCGTCGTCCACCACCTCGACGACCGCCCCGTCCGGGACGACCACCACCGAGCCGTCGTCCCCGGATGTGTCGCCCTCGGGCGGCAGTGCGACCGGTTCGGCGGACACCCCGAGCCTGCCGATGACCGGTCCGGCCAATGCCAACGCCCAGTTCGGGCTGTGCACCGCCTTCCTGGCCCACCACCCGACGGCCACCGCCAGCGGCCCCGGCGAGAGCGACCAGGCGCCCCCGTTCCAGGCGCTGATCGACCAGAACGGTGGGATGTCCGGGACCTACACCTACTGCCAGGGAGTGGTCACCAGCCGGTCGACGTCGACCACCAGCACCACCACCGGTACCGGCTCCGAGCCGGACTCCCCGGACAACGTCACCCCGGTCCACCCGCCGGAGAGCACCGGCCGCCCGTCCGACCCGGGATCGTCGTCACACCCCGACGGCAGCTCCGGCCACTCCACCGGTGACTCCGGCAGTCATACCCCGACCCAGGCCGGCGGGGCAGCCGCCACCCACGGGCACTGACCGGCTGGACCAGCCCGGCCGGTGGTCTATGAGACCACCGGCCGGGCGGTCTCAGGAAGACCGGCGATCCAGGTCTGTATTGGTCCAGAACCCGGGCAGCGGCCGGTCGGCGTGGCCGCCACCGGCGTAGCGGCCCAGGCGGGCCCGGCCCTCGGGTGAGAGCATCTCGACGGCGTCGAAGAACGCGTCGGGGCCGGCGGCCCGCAGGGCCGTGTCCCCTTCGCTCGGCCGGCGCGGCAGGTGGGTGGCCAGGAACACCAGCGGCGTACCCCGGGCGGCCCGGCCCCGCACGGCGTGGGCCCGGCCCAGGGTCCTCCACACCGTGTCGGTCCGGAGCAGCCCGCCCCGGTAACTGGTGAACGCCCCCGGCACGTCGAAATACCAGGCGGCGCCTTCGGCGTCGTCGGCCACGAAGCTGACCGACACCCCGGTGCCCCGGATGCGGCTGTTGCGGTCGCGGATGCGGAAACCGGCGGCGGTGAGCACCTCCTCGGCCAGCCGCTGGGCCGCCTTGCCCTCCCGGACGGCCCGCCGCTCGAACGGCTCGGCGTCGAGGTCCCGGCCGGCCGGTGAACGACTCCCGCCGCCCAGGGTCGCCGGATCGGGCGCCTCCCGGTCGGCCAGCGCCTCCTTGACCCGGTTGCGGGCGATGTCGACGTAGCCCGGGTCGAGGTCGTATCCGACGTAGCGACGGCCCAGCCGGGCGGCCGCCACCAGCGCCGACCCGCTGCCCATGAACGGGTCGAGCACCAGGTCGTCGGCGAAGGTGTAGAGGCGGATCAGCTGCTCGGGCAGCTCGACCGGGAACGGAGCGGGATGGCCCACCCGGCGGGCGCTCTCCGGCGGTATCGACCACAGGTCGAGGGTCAGGGCCAGGAAGTCGTCGGCCATCAGGGTGCTCTGGTGGGGGAGACCCTCCTCCCGGCGCCGCTTGACCGTCCGGGCCCGGTCGAACCGCCCCTTGCTGGCGACGACCACCCGCTCGGTGAGGTCGCGCAGGACCGGGTTGGCGGCGCTGCGGAACGATCCCCAGGCGCACGAGCCGGTGGCCCCCTCCGCCTTCTGCCAGATCAGCTCCCCCCGCAGCAGGAGGCCCAGATCGTCCTGCAGGATCCTGATCACGTCGGCGGACAGGCTGCGGTACGGCTTGCGACCCAGGTTGGCCACGTTGACGGCGATGCGGCCGCCCGGCTCCAGCTTGCGGGTGCACTCGGCGAACACATCGGTCAGCAGCTCCAGGTACTCGAGGTACGAGCCGGGCACACCTTCGCGCTGGAGCTCCTCCTCGTAGGCCTTGCCGGCGAAGTAGGGCGGGGAGGTGACCACCAGGGCCACGGACCCGTCCCGGACCTCGCCCATGTGGCGGGCGTCGCCGTGGACGAACGGGTCGGACACCGGCTCTGGCGGCCGGACGGAGTCGTCGTCGCTCAGCTCCGGGGCCCGGAACCGGCCGTAGAACGCCGATGCGTCGTGGCTCTCCCGGCGTCCCACCCCGAAGTTGGATGTGGATGTCCGCCGTCGCTCGCCCATGGATGTCCCGGCGCCCGATCCTACCCGGACCGGCCCGGCCCCGAGCGGACCGCCGCTCAGGGCGCGGCCAGCAGCCGCACCTCCGAGACGGTGACGGCCCGGCCGCCGAGCACCACCCGGTCCCCGGCGCATCTCATCCGAACCGTGCCGCCACGGCTCGAAGCCTGGAAGCCGGACAGCTCCTCCCGGCCGGTGCGCCCGCTCCAGTACCCGGCCAGCGTGCAGTGCGCCGACCCGGTGACCGGATCCTCGGGCACGCCGACCGCCGGGCAGAACACCCGGCTCACGCAGTCGACCCCGGACCCGGGGTCGGCGGCGGCGGTGACGATGAGGCCCCGGCAGTCGAGCGAGGCGATGGCGGCCAGGTCCGGTACGAACCGGCGGACCGCCTCGGCGTCGGCCAGCTCGGCCAGCAGGTCGAACCGGCCCCGCCCCCAGGCCCGGGCCGGCACCGTCGCCAGCGCCGGGGGAGCGGCGGCCGGTACCGGCGGGTCGGCCGGGAAGTCCATCTCGATGACGCCGCCGTCGGCCACGGTGCAGGTGAGCGGCCCGCTCCTGGTGTGGAACCGGCCCCCGCCCACCACGTGCGCCGCGGCCAGGGTGGCGTGACCGCACAGGTCCACCTCGGCGGCCGGGGTGAACCAGCGCAGGTCGTGGTCGCCGTCGGGGCGGGCCACCAGGAACGCCGTCTCCGACAGGTTCATCTCCCGCGCCACCGTCTGGAGCCACCCGTCGGCCGGGAAGGCTTCGAGGACGGTCACCGCCGCCGGGTTGCCGGTGAATGGCCGCTCGGCGAAGGCGTCGACCACGTGCAGGAGCGTCACGCCGCCAGCCGGGCCGAGATCCACTCCGTCATCGTGGCGATGACCCGGTCCTTCTCCGGCTCGTTGAAGATCTCGTGCCACAGACCAGGCCACAGGACGGCCGTCAGATCGTCGCTGGAGACCCCCGCCACCAGGTCCCGCAGGGCCTGCGGGCTGACCAGGAGGTCGGCGCTGCCGTGCATGGCCAGCAGCGGCAGCCGCAGTTCGGGGAGCCGGCTGCGGACCTCCTCCACCTGGCCGGCCGCCCGCAGGAAGCCCCGGGGCGGGGGGCCCAGGTAGACGTCCGGGTCCTCCTTGTACGCCTGGACCACCGCCGGGTCCCGGGAGACGGCGTCGGCCAGGCCCAGATCCGGGATCTCCTCGGCGTCGGCCAAGGCCACCAGTTCCGGGGCGATGTGCACCAGGGCGCCGGAGAGAACCAGGGCGTCGAGCCGGTCCTGGTGCTCCTCGGCGTAGGCGGCGGCGATCAGGCCGCCCATGGAATGGCCGACCAGCACCAGCGGACCGTCGGGGGCGGCCGAACGGACCAGGTCCACGAACAGATCCAGGTCGGCCACCGCCGACCACACCGACTCGATGTTGGCCCGCTCGCCCTCGGACCGGCCGTGACCGCGGTGGTCGAGGGCCCACACGGCCAGCGAGGCGGCGTTGAGGGCGGCGGCCACATGGCCGTACCGGCCCCCGTGCTCGGCGAAGCCGTGGGCGATGATCACCTGCCCCACCGGGTCGTCGACCGGCCACGATCGGTAGGCCAGCCGGCCGT
>DASSZD010000075.1:0-2313 GCA_035702985.1 Acidimicrobiales bacterium | reverse complement strand
GGGGAGCAGGGCCGGCTCGGCCGTGGCCGCCGGGACGAAGTCGGCCCTGACGGCGGCCACGACCACGGTGGCCGGATCGGGGTCGGCCAGGTAGGCCAGGGCCGCCTGCCGGGCGCCGGAGCCGGGGGGGAGGGCCAGGACATCCTCGAGCTGGTCGACGATCACCAAACGGCGAACGGTGAAGCCGCCGCCGTCGGGAGCGGCCACGGGGGCCACGGCGGCCAGCCGGGCGGGGTCCCTGACGAGGGTGCACTCCCAGCGCACGCCGGGCGTGTCGAGAGCCCCGGCCCGCACCGCCGGGGCCACACCGGCGGCCAGCAGCGACGACTTGCCCGACCCGGAGGGGCCCACGAGCAGCAGCATCCCCCGGCTGGGTCCGGGCTCGGCGGCCAGGCCCCGCAGACGGTCCAGGACGTCGCCGGTCGCGGCGGCGCGCCCGAAGAACCGCTCGTGGTCGTCCTCCCCGAAAGGCCGCAGGCCGGGGTAGGGGGCGACCGACTTGGGGAGCCGCCCGTCGGAGGAGAGCCGGGCCCGGCGCAGGGCCTCGATCCAGGCGTCCCCCTCGGCGGGGTCGGTCACCCCGCAGGCGGCCAGGATCGAACGGTACAGCTCCAGCTGGGCCGGTCCGGGCAGGTGCCGCCCGGAGAAGTAGTCGCCCAGGGTGGCCAGGGGGGCGCCGGTCCCCCGGGCCAGCTGCCGGAGGCTGATCCCGCGGCCGACCCGCAAGGCGGTCAGCTCCCGTCCGAGGTCGGCCCGGGTCCGCACCTGATCGGGGGTGGCGTCCACTGCTACATGGCCCTCCTGCTCGCCGCTCCGCCGGCACCCACGGTGATGGTACGCCCTGATCGAAGGTCATTCCAGGCGTACTGCCAGTGACCGTGACACATATCCGAGGCGTCCGAGATCGTCCGAGGTTCGCCTCCGGCCCTGTTCCTCCGCCCCCGAGGCGCCCTACCCTCCGGAAGGGCCGCCCTCACGGGGTGATAGCCCTAGGGGTGGGCGGCCCGGCTCGGGAAGGGGAGAAAGGTGCGCGTTGGTACCTCCGTACGGGTGGCGGCCGCCGCCGGCGCCCTGGCGCTGGTCGGGACGGTCCTGCTGGCGGCCCCGCCGGCCTGGGCCACGGTGACCACCTACACCTGGACCGGGATCGACGCGGCGTCGACCACCACCCCCAACCCGGCGTGGTCGGATCCGGCCAACTGGGGCGGCACCGCCCCGCCGGCGGGCAGCGCCGTGGACCTGGCCTTCCCGGCGTCGGTCTGCGCCAGCGGTTCCAACGCCTGCAACGGTGTCGACGACATCAGCGGCCTGTTCGCCGACACGGTCACGATCGGCACACCGAGCGCCCCGAGCGGTAGCCAGCCGCCGCCCGGCTACCAGATGAGCGCAGCCAGCAGCCAGACCCTCACCCTCGACGGCGGGTTCAACCTGACCGGGGCGCCCAGCGCCACGAGCAACTTCTCGGTGGACGTGTTCGCCATCCCCGTCGTCCTCGGTGCCCCCAACACCTGGTCCCTGGCCGGCCCCTCCAACCTCATCCTTCCGTCAGGGCTCAGCGGAACCTCCCAGAGCCTGCAGATGAACATGAGCCAGAGCGCCATCGTGACGCTGAGCGGGACCACCAACGAGGTGGGCCCGGTCGACGTGACCGGCGCCAACACGTCCGCCACCGGGTACTCGGCCAACGAGAACGGGACGCTGTTCGTGTACAGCGACCTCAACGGGACCGACCTCAGCCCGGTGACGGCCGCCAACGTGGCGGTCACCTCCCTGGGCGCCACGATGGGCCCCCTCGGCGTCAGCGGGGGATGGCTGGCGCTCGTGTCGCCCACCTCGGGATCGCCCGGGGGAAGCGGCGTGACCGCCGTCCAGGGGGGCCTGAACCTCGACTCGGCCACGGTCGTGCAGTACCAGTCGCTGACGGCGCCGAGCAGCCCCCCCACCCCGGGCACCGACTACCCGCAGATCACCAGCACCGCCACGGCGAGCCTCGGTGGAGCCCAGCTGTCGGTCATGGCCGACTGCGGTATGGCCGACGGCACCACCTTCACCCTGGTGTCGGCGGGCTCGGTGTCGGGCACCTTCGACCATTTCACCGGTTACGGCGCGACCCCGGGCCCGATCACCGACGGCGAGGTCATCCAGGCCGATCCGGGGGCCGGCTGCAACAGCTCGCCCGGCCCCTACCTGCGCATCAACTACACCGCCACGACGGTCACGGCCACGGTCGTGCCCCAACCCACCACCACCACCACCCTGTCGGCGTCCCCGGCCTCACCGCAGGTCAACGAGGCCTACCAGCTGGTGGCCACC
>DASSZD010000136.1:0-42586 GCA_035702985.1 Acidimicrobiales bacterium | reverse complement strand
GCCCTGTGGGCCCGGCCCGAGCTGCTGGAGGCCATGCCGCCGTTCCTCTGCGGCGGCGAGATGATCCGCGACGTCCGCCTGGACGGCTTCTCCACCAACGACGTGCCGTGGAAGTTCGAGGCCGGCACCCCGCCGATCGCCGAGGCCGTGGGCCTGTCGGCCGCCATCGCCTACCTGGAGAACCTGGGCATGGACGCCGTGCGCGAGCACGAGCGGTCGCTCACCGCCTACGCCCTCGACGCCCTGCGCGACGCCCACCCCGAGATGATCGTGCACGGCCCGGCCTCCGCCGACCAGCGGGGCGGGGTCATCTCGTTCCAGTACCGCGACGTGCACCCCCACGACCTGTCGCAGGTGCTCGACGAGGCCGGGGTGTGCGTGCGGGCCGGCCACCACTGCGCCAAGCCGTTGATGCGCCGGCTGGGTGTCGGCGCCACCGCCCGGGCATCATTCTCGGTGTACAACGAGGAAGCCGATGTCGACGCCCTCGTCGCCGCCCTGGCGGCCGCCGACCAGCTGTTCGCCCTCTAGGAGTTCCAGTGCCAGGCCTCGAAGACCTCTACCGCGAGATAATCCTCGACCACTACCGCAACCCCCGCAACCGGGGGGAGCTGCCCGCGCCCCCGGCCCACGCCGAGACCGGCTTCAACCCGCTGTGCGGCGATGAGATCACCGTGTACGTGCAGATGGAAGGCGACCGCCTCGACGACATCAAGCTGAGCGGCCAGGGGTGCTCCATCAGCCAGTCGTCGGCGTCCATGATGTCGACCGCGGTCAAGGGCCGGAGCCTGGCCGAGACCCGGGCGGTCATCCGCCGGTTCAAGGCCATGATGTCGATCCACGAGCAGCGCCTGGACGGCTCCGAGTCGGACCCCGACAGCGGCGGGAGTCCGGCCGGTGAGCCGGAGGTGTCCCTGGGCGATCTGGAGGCCCTGCAGGGGGTGGTGAAGTTCCCGGTGCGGATCAAGTGCGCCACCCTGGCCTGGAACACCCTCACCCAGGCCCTGGACTCGGTCACCACCGCCAACCCCTAGGACCGCCCCGACCGACGCCCCCGTCCGGCCCCGGCCCCCGTGCCGGCCCCCCCGGCCCGCCCCGGCCGACCGGGCGGGCTAGTCCCGGCGGCTCCTGGGCCCCTTCCGGCGCACCTCCTCCACCGCGGCGAAAGCGGCCCGCAACTCGCTCAGCCACTCCCGCTCGTTCTCCCCCACCAGGCGCACGCACCAGGCCAGCGCCTCCGACCGGGTGCGGGCCAGGCCGGCGGCGATCAGGGTGTCGAGCACCGTCCGCTCCGGCAGCCGCAGCCGGGTCATCACCGGCACGGTGGAGGTGGTGAAGAACACGATCTGTCCGCCGTGGCGGGCACCCCAGGACACCTTGCGCCCGAAGGCCGCCTCGGCCGCCAGGGCCACCCCCACCCGCTCGTCGCGGGTGACCTCCCGGAACCGCTCGATGGCCGCCTCGGCGGCCCGGGCCCCGAGGTCCACCACCACCAGGATCTCGTCGGAGTCGGCCAGCACCTCCACGTCCTTGACCCCCCAGCCGGCGGGCAGGTTGGCGGCGAACCAGTCCTCCAGGTTCATCGGGCGCGGCGCTCCATCGGACTACTCTGACACGCCCGCCGGCCCCGCCCGTGCCCCGTCGGTCCCGGCCGGGTTAACGTCGGCCGGATGCCGGATCGCACCGCTTTGGGCCATGTGGTCGTCGTCGGAGCCTCCCTCGCCGGCCTGCGGGCGGCCGAGACCCTGCGCTCCGGCGGCCACGAGGGCGACATCACCATCATCGGGGAGGAACGGCACCAGCCCTACGACCGGCCGCCGCTCTCGAAGCAGATCCTGACCGGCAGGATCGAACCCGACGGCATCGCCCTGCCCGTCCAGGACGACCTGGGGGCCACGTTCCTGCTCGGTACGGCCGCCACCGGCCTGGACCTCGACCGCCGCCGGGTGCTGCTGTCGGATGGTTCGGATGTGGGCTACGACGGCCTGGTGATCGCCACCGGTGCCGCCCCCCGGCGGCTGCCCGGCGCCCCGGCCGGCCCCGGGGTGCACTACCTGCGCACCCTCGACGACGCCGACTCGCTGCGCCGCGACCTGCAGTCCCCCGAACCGGTGGTGGTCATCGGCGCCGGCTTCATCGGGCTGGAGGTGGCCTGCAGCGCCGCCGCCCTGGGCCGGACGGTCACGGTGCTGGAAGCCCTGCCCGTGCCCCTGGAGCGGGCGCTGGGACCGGAGATGGGCCGGGCGTTGATGGGGTGGCACCGGGCCAAGGGGTTGGACCTGCGGGCCGGCACGGCCGTGGACGCCATCCTGGGGGACGGCCGGCCGCAGGCCGTCCGGCTCGACGACGGCACCGAGGTGCCGGCCGGGGTGGTGGTGGTCGGTATCGGGGTGTCGCCCGCCACCGCCTGGCTGGAAGGGTCCGGGGTGGACGTGGCCGACGGCGTGCTCTGCGACGAGCGCCTCCGGGTCCGCTGCGGGGGCCGGCCCCGACCCGAGGTGGTGGCCGCCGGCGACGTGGCCCGCTGGACCCACCCCGGCTACGGCCGCGACGTCCGGGTGGAGCACTGGACCAACGCCACCGAGGCGGGGGAGGCGGCGGCCCGCACCCTGCTGCTCGGTGACGACGCCGACCCCTACGCCCCTGTCCCCTACTTCTGGTCCGACCAGCACGGCATGAAGCTGCAGTTCGTGGGCCAGACCGTCGACGGCGACGACACCGCACTGATCGAGGGCGGCTGGGACGACGACCGCTTCCTGGTGGCCTACGGGCGCCAGGGGCGGCTGGTGGCCGGCCTGGGGCTGCGCCGCCCGGCCCGGGTCATGACCCTGCAGCGGCTGATCGGCGAGGGCGCGACGTTCCCGCCGCAATTCTGACCGCCGGGGGCGGTGGCCCGGCCGACGTCCGACCCGATCCCCGTTAGCCGGCCGGGACGTCCCAGCCCATGGACCCGGCGATCTCCTTGCAGGTGGGGCACAGCGGGTAGCGCTTGGGGTCGCGCGACGGAACCCAGATCTTGCCGCACAGGGCCTTGACGGCGGTGCCGTTGACCAGCCCCTCCACCACGCTGGGACCGGCCGACACGAAATCCCCCTCCTCCGGCTTGAACCCTTCCAGGACGATATGGGCCATGCGTTCGTGGTCGCCGTCGAGGGTGGGGTCGGCGTGGACCGGGCTAACCGTCAGGTCGGTCATGGGGCCAGGCTAACCCGGCCCAGGCAGGGCTGGCCGCCGGTCGGGTAGAACTGTGAGGGTTTGACGGGCCGTGACCGCTGCCCCCGCTCGGCCGGTTCCGTCTGAGACCGATCAACGGAGAAAAAGGGAGAGCAAATGCCCGAGGCTGTAATCGTCGCTACCGCCCGCAGCCCCATCGGCCGGGCCTTCAAGGGCTCGCTGGTGGGCCTGCGGCCCGACGACATGGCCGCCCAGGTGGTCAAGGCCGTCCTGGCCAAGGTCCCCCAGCTGGACCCGTCCACCGTCGAGGACCTGATCATGGGGTGCGGGCAGCCCGCCGGGGAGGCCGGCTACAACGTGGGTCGGGTGGTCGCCCTCCTGGCCGGCCTGCCCGGCGCCCCCGGCACCACGGTGAACCGTTACTGCTCGTCGTCGCTGCAGACCATCCGGATGGCCGCCCACGCCATCAGGGCCGGCGAGGGTGACGTGTTCGTGGCGGCCGGCGTGGAGGCCGTCAGCCGCTTCGGCCAGGGTATGGCCGACGGCATGCCCGACACCCACAACGCCCTGTTCAAGGACGCCGAGGAGCGCAGCGCGGCCCGGTCGCTGGGCGGCGCCGAGCCGTGGAAACCCCCGGCCGGTCTGCCCGACGTCTACATCGCCATGGGCCAGACCGCCGAGAACGTCCGGGAGTCCGAGAACGTGTCCCGCCGGGACATGGACGAGTTCGCCGCGCTGTCCCAGCAGCGGGCCGTCGAGTCCCAGGAGAACGGCTTCTTCGAGCGGGAGATCACCCCCCTCGAACTGGCCGACGGCACCCTTGTCAGCAAGGACGACGGGCCCCGCCCCGGCACCACCGCCGAGAAGCTGGCCGAGCTGAAGCCGGCCTTCCGCCCCGACGGCGAGGTCACGGCCGGCAACAGCTGCCCCCTCAACGACGGGGCCGCCGCGGTCATCGTCATGAGCGACACCCGGGCCCGGGAGCTCGGCATCCAGCCGCTGGCCCGCATCGTGTCCTCGGGTGTCACCGCCCTCAACCCCGAGATCATGGGTCTCGGTCCCATCGAGGCGTGTCGCCAGGCCCTGGGGCGGGCCAACATGACCATCGACGACATCGACCTGGTCGAGATCAACGAGGCCTTCGCCGCCCAGGTCGTGCCCTCCGCCCGCCACCTCGGCATCAGCTACGACAAGCTCAACGTCCACGGTGGCTCGATCGCGCTCGGCCACCCCTTCGGGATGACCGGGGCGCGCATCATGACCACGCTGATAAACGGTCTGCAGACCGACGACAAGACCTTCGGGCTCGAGTCCATGTGCGTGGGCGGCGGCCAGGGGATGGCCATGATCGTGGAGCGCCTCAGCTAGGCATTCCGGACTTATCGCCACCGATCCGGAGCCCTGAACGGGCCCTCCGAACTGACGGCCCCGACCCCGGTATCTGGCCCCGGGGCGGGGCCGTTGGTCACGAAAGCCTTGAAGTGGCAGACCTGGTCATTTATTGTTTCGAGCCGTTGTGACTACGTGCACGTGGAATTTCCGTCGGCACGCGGGTCGGGTCGTGGCCGTGGCGTGCACCGCCGCGTTGACCTCCGGTCTCGTGATACCCAGTGCGTCAGCCGACCAAATCTCTAACCTCAAGGCCCAGGCGGCGGCCCTGGCAGCCAAGATCAACGCCCTCGGCATGCGCGAGGACGCCCTGGCCCAGCGCTACGACGCCGCCCAGCTGCAGGTCAGCGACCTGCAGGCCAAGGTCAAGGACGCCTCGGCCAAGCTGGCCTCGGCCCAGGCCGCCACCGACAAGGCCCGCCAGGCCCTCCGGGCGGACGCCATCCAGGCCTACGTCAACGGCGGCCGCAACCCCCTGCAGGCGGGCTCCAGCCTGGTCCAGGGCGCCGACAACAGCCTCCTGCGGGCCGAGTACATCAACACCCTGGTCACCAACCAGAACAACGCCATCGACCAGTACCGGGTGGCCTCCCTACAGGAGCAGACCGCCCAGGCCGACCTGAAGCGCCAGGAGTCGGCCGCTCAGCAGCAGATGACCCAGCTGGCGTCCGACCGCAACGCCGTGGCGCAGGCGTCCACCCAGCTGACCTCGATGGAGGGCCAGGTCAAGGGTCAGCTGGCCCAGGCCATAGCCCAGCAGCAGGCGGCCGCCGCCGCAGCCGCCGCCGCAGCCGAGCAGCAGCGGCTGGCCGCCGCCGCCGCAGCAGCAGCCGCCGCTCGGGCGGCCCAGGCCGCGGCCGCCGCCCAGGCGGCCCCCAGCCCGGTCCAGTCGGTCACCTCGGGTTCGGCCGGTGGGGCCAGCGCCTCCGTGACCTCCTACAACCCCCCGCCCCCGGCCGGCGCCGGTGCGTCGGGGGCGGTGGCCGCCGCCGAGACCCGGCTGGGCGACTGGTACCAGTGGGGGGCCACCGGCCCGTCCACCTTCGACTGCTCGGGGCTGGTCATGTGGGCCTACGCCCAGGTCGGGATCTCGCTCCCCCACTACAGCGGGGCGCAGTACGCCGACACCACCCACATCCCCATGTCGGACCTGCAGCCCGGCGACCTGGTCTTCTTCTCGAACCCGGGCGAGCACGTGGCCATGTACGTCGGCAACGGCCAGGTCATCGAGGCCGCCCACACCGGCACCCAGGTGCACATCGTGCCCATGTACTCCGGGTTCACCCTGGCCAGCCGGGTCCGCTAGGCCTCCGCCGTCCCCGCCGCGCACCCGTACGGGCGGGCGGCGCTCCCCGACAGCGCTGGTGCCGGGCGCCGACACAACGGCCGGCCCGCCAGCCCGCACCCGCTACCCTGGCCGGTGGGATGATGGCATGCGGGTAGAGCGGTGTTTCGCGTTCGTGGACCTCAGCGGGTTCACCGCGTTCACGGAGCACTACGGCGACGAGCGCACCGTGGCGGTGCTCACGACCTTCCGCGGCCGGGTACGGGAGATCGCCGCCCGCCGGGGGGTGCGGGTCACCAAATGGCTCGGTGACGGCGCCATGCTCAGCTCGGCCGACTCGGCCGCGGTGGTGGCCATGACGGTGGAACTGGCCGAGCGCACCCCTGAATCCATCCCGCTCGGCATCCGGGCCGGTCTGGCCACCGGGGCGGTGATCATGTTCGAGGGCGACGACTACATCGGCCGGCCGGCCAACGTGGCGTCCCGGCTGTGCGACGCCGCCTCGACCGGGGAGATCCTCTGCACCCGGGAGGTGGCCAGCCAGGCTCCCCGGTGGGTGACCGCCGGCCCCTTCACGCCCTACCTGGTCAGCGGGCTGGACCGCCCGGTGGAGGCCGCCGTTCTCGGTATCGCCGTCAGCGACCAGATGACTGTGGACCCGTGCTGCGGGCTGCGCCTGCCGGTGCAGCGGGGCCTGGACACCCGTTTCGGCACCGACGACAGCGTCCACCGGTTCTGCTCCACCGCCTGCGCAGTCGCCTGGGAGGAGAGCCAGCGACGGTCGGCGGGCGCGGCCGAGGTGACCACCCCCACCCGGTGACCTCCCACCCGGCGGACCCCGGGACGGCGGACCCCGGGACCGAGGGCCCTGTCCCGACCGACCCCGGGCCGGCGACCACCCCGCTTACCGCCCGGTCGGTGCTGCTGTCGGTCCTCCTCGGCAGCCACCCGCCCGAGCTGCCGGTCCGGTCCCTGGTCCGGGTCGCCGACCTGTTCGGCATCTCCGACGGCTCGGCCCGGGTGGCCCTGTCCCGGCTCAACGCCGACGGGGACGTGGTGGCCGCCGACGGGGTGTACCGCCTGAGCAGGCGGCTGCTCCAACGCCAGGCCGACCAGGACCGGGCCCTGAGACCGGCCACCCGGCCCTGGCGGGGGGCCTGGGACCTGGCGGTGGCCCGGCCCGGGCTCAGCGCCCCGGAGCGGTCCGCCCTGGGGTCCGACCTGGCCCGGCTGCGACTGGCCGAGCTGCGGCCCGGCGTGTGGGCCCGTCCCGACAATCTGGTGAGACCCTGGCCGGCCGGACCGAGCGGCCGGGTGTGGCGCTTCAGCGGCCGTCCCGACCTCGACGGCCGGGAGCCGGCTGACCTGGCCCGCAGCCTCTGGGACCTGGAGGGCTGGGCCGCCACCTCCGAACGCCTCCTGGCCGCCCTGAAGGCCGCCCCGGGACCGCCCGGCCGGTTCACCGTGGCCGCCGCCATCGTCCGCCACCTGCGCGACGACCCGGTGCTGCCCCCGTCGCTACTGCCCCGCCGCTGGCCGGGTGACCGCCTCCGCGACGCCTACGCCGGCTACCGCCGGGAGCTCGCCGACCTGCTGCAACGCCAGCAGGCCCGCTGAACGGTCCGCCCGCCCCCCAGGGGGGCCCGCCGGCCGGCACGGATCAGCCCACCGCCGAGCCGGGTCAGCCCACCGCCGAGCCGGGTCAGCCCACCGCCGAGCCGGGTCAGCCCACCGCCGGGCCCGCTCCGGCTACCGACGGCACCGGCTCCGGCCGGGAGCACAGGGCCCGCCACAGGGCCGTGTAGCTGGGGTACTCGATCCGGGGGGTGACCCACCCGGACGCCACCAGCTCCCGGTGCAGGTCCGGCAGCCGCCGCCACGGTATGCCCATGTCGACGTGGTGGGCCAGGTGCCACCCGGTGTGGTACGGGACGATCCAGAACCGGGCCATCGGCCGCTGGCGCACCACGTGGGTGGTGCGCCGGCGGTCGGGGGACCGCTCCATCCCGGCGTGCTCGGCGATGGCCCGCAGCCGGTTGAGCACCCGCCACACGGTCATCCACGGGGCCAGCCACAGCAGCGGGTACAGCCACCACCGCCCGGTCGCCGCCCCCAGCGCCACCCAGATGACCACTTGCGCCCCGACGATACGCCCGGCCACCCCCCGCGACGACCGCTTGGTCAGGGCACCGAGGAGAGGCTTGAGGTTCTTGTAGCCCGAGATCCCCACCGCGTCGCGGACCAGCTTGCGGCGCATGGACGACCGGGTGATCGGATAGCCGTTGTAGAGCATCAGGTCCGGCTCGTCGGGACCCAGCTCGTCCCGGTGGTGGGCCATGTGCGAGCGGCGGTAGACGTCGAAGGGGGTGAACGCCGGGTAGGCCAGCAGCCACCGGCCGACCACGTCGTTGACCGCCTTGCGGCTGAACAGCAGCCGGTGGGCCGCCTCGTGACCGAGGATGTTGAGCAGGGCCATGGCCCGGCCCATGAGGAAGAATGCCACGAGGTAGGCCCACCAGCGATCGATCACCGCCGCCGCGGCCACCACTCCGAACGACTGGATCCACGCCCCGGCCACGGTCGCCGCGTTGCGCCCGTCCGGTATGCGCCGCAGCCCGGCCCGCAGATCCGGACGGGGCCGCCCGGACTCCGACAGCCGGTCGGTCGGCAGGACTGCCGGCAGGTCGCCGGCGGGCGGGACCATGGTCAGAGCCATCGCCCTTATATTACAGAAACGCAGCCGTACCGTCCAGAGTCGTAATACGACGGGGGCGGCCCGGCCTCCCAGCCGGCCCCGCCTCCCGGACCGGGACGGAGGGCGCCGCTAGCCCAGTTCCACGGCCGCTTCCGGCCCCAGGGTGGTGGCCCGGTCCAGCCTCCACCGCCGCCGCGGCCACCGCCCGGCCGGGCGGCGCCGGTCGGCGGAGCGGATGAGCAGGGCCGACACCACCGCCACCACCGCCACCACCGCCCCCGCCAGGTAGGCCTCCTGGTAGGAGGTCACCACCCCGACGAAGTGCTGGCGGGAGAACTGCACCGTCTCCATGATCTGGATGCCGGCCACCACCCCCACCTGGCTGGCCACCTGCATGGCTGCGCTGGCCGAACCCATGCGGGACGGGTCGACGGCCCCCGCCACCATGGCCGAGACCGACGGCGCGGCGATGCCGTTGGCCAGCCCCGACGCCCCCAGGGCGGCCACGATGAAAAGCGCCGACGACCCGGGACCCACGGCGGCGAAGGCCAGCATGGACCCGAGCAGCACCAACCCGCCGGCGACGGCGGCGGCCCGCTCCCCCGTCCGCACAGCCATGTAGCCGGCGGCCGGGGCCGCCACCGCGAACACCAGGGGCCGGGCGATCTGGAAGAAGCCGGCCGCCCCGATGCTGTAGTGCAGCCCCTGCTCCAGGAACAGCGGGGTCAGGAAGAAGCCGCCCATGTAGGCGAAGTTGATGGCGAAGGCGGCCACGCAGGGCAGGGTGAAGCTGCGGCTGCTCAGCCACTCGAGAGGGAACACCGGCGAGGAGGCCCGCCGCTCCACCAGCGCGAACGCCGGGAACGCCAGCGCCGCCGCCCCCAGCGAGCCCACCACGACGGGGCTGGTCCAACCGGCTCCGCTCCGGTTGATGCCGAGCAGCAGCGCCCCCACCCCCACGGCCAGGAGGACCGCCCCGGGGATGTCGAGGGCCTCTCCGGGCCGACGCTCGGTTTCCGGCAGCCGCCGCCAGTTGACCACCAGGGCGGCCAGGATCAGCGGCACCTGGGCCACGAAGATCCACCGCCACCCCACCGCCTGGACCACCGGCCCGCCGATGGCCACCCCGATGACCGGGCCGCCCGCCCCCACCAGTGACCACCAGCCGAGGACCTTGGTGCGCTCCCGGGGCCCGAACACCCGGAACAGCAGGGCCCACGACGAGGCGGTGATGGCCGCACCCCCGATGCCGGAGAACAGCCGGGCGGCGATCAGCGAGCCGGCGTTCCAGGACAGGGCGGTGAGCCCGGCGCAGACCAGGGAGCCGGCCACTCCGGCCAGGTACAGCCGGCGGTGCCCGTGCAGGTCACCGGTGCGGCCCAGTACCGGGGCCGACACCCCCACCACCAGGAGCGGTCCGGTGATGGCCCAGGTGAGGACCGACGAGGTGGTGTGCAGGTTGTGGGCGATGTCGACCAGCGCCACGTTGAAGATGGTGAACGTGATGTTGGTGGCCAGCAGGCCGAACAGCACGCTGACCAGCAGCGCGTTGCGCGAGCCGGTCCCCGGCGCGGACGCCCCTGCCCCGGGCGAGCCGCTCATGCGCCGGGCTCTCAGGCGAGGGGGTCGGCGAAGGGATCCTCGCTGACGCCCCGGCCGCCCCCGGCCTCCCCGGACCCGGCGCCCGGTTCGGACTCGCCGGCCAGCTCCTCGGCGGGCACCCAGGCGGCGTAGCCGCTGTGCTCCAGTTCGTCGGCCATCTCAGGGCCGCCGCTGGCCACGATCCGCCCCCGGAACAGCACGTGGGTGCGGTCCGGGCGCAGCTCGGCCAGCAGCCGGGTGTAGTGGGTGATGGCCAGCACGCCCAGGTCGAACTCCTCGGTGGCCGCCTCCACCCGGCGGGCCACCGCCCGCAGGGCGTCCACGTCCAGGCCGGAGTCGATCTCGTCCAGCACCGCGAACCGCGGTCGCAGCACGGCCAGCTGGACGGTCTCGTTGCGCTTGCGCTCCCCGCCGGAGAGGTCCACGTTGAGCGGGCGGTCGAGCAGGCGGGGGTCGAGGCCGACCCGTTCCGCCTCGGCGCCCACCAGGGCCGGGACGGCGGCCGTGTCGCGCCCGCCGGCCCGGTAGGACTCCTCCAGGACGGCGCTGAGGCTCACCCCGGGGACCTCGATCGGGTACTGCATCCCCAGGAACAGGCCGGCCTGGGCCCGCTCCCAGGTGGGCAGGCCGAGCAGGTCCCGCCCGTCCAGGGTGACGCGGCCGCCGGAGACGGTGTAGCCGGGACGGCCCAGCAGGACGTGGGACAGGGTGCTCTTGCCGGACCCGTTGGGGCCCATCACCGCGTGCACCTCGCCCGAGCGGATCTCGAGGTCGATGCCTTTGAGGATCTCCCGTCCGGCGACCTCGGCCCGCAGGCCCTCGATGACCAGGCGGGAGCTCACTCGTCGCTCACCACCACGTCGGTGCCGTCCACGGTCACCGGGTACACCGCCACCGGGACGGTGGCGGGGAGGGCCTGGGGGTGGCCGTCGAGCAGGGAGAAGGTGCTGCCGTGCTTCCAGCACTCGATCGAGCAGTCGAAGTCGTCCACCTCGCCCTCGGACAGCCGCACGTCGGCGTGGGTGCACCGGTCGGCCACCGCGAAGAACCGGTCGCCCAGGCGGACCAGGCAGACCCCGTCGGGGCCGCCGGGCAGCCGGGTGGCCTTGCCGTCGGGGACGGACTCCATCGGGATGCGGGCCAGCTCGCTCAACTATCCACCTCACGTTCTGCTTCGGCCGCCTCGGCCGCCCTCAGCTTGGCGCGGAGCGCCTCGGTGACCAGCGGGGCCAGCGCCGGGAACGGGAGGCGCTCGACGACCTCGTGCAGGAACCCCAGCGAGATCAGCCGGTCGGTCACCTCCGGGGGCACGCCCCGGCTCTCCAGGTAGAACCGCTGGTCCTCCGACACCGGCCCCACCGCCGAGGCGTGGCTGCAGCGGACGTCGTTGTCCTCGATCTCCAGGTTGGGGACCGAGTCGGCGTGGGCCCCCTCGTGCAGGACCAGGTTCCGGTTGGTCTGGAAGGCGTTGGTACCCCTCGCCCCCTTCTCGACCCGGATCAGGCCGCTGTACACCGAGCGGGCCGTATTGGCCACCACGCCCTTGTAGAGCAGGTCGGAGTGGGTCTTCGGGGCCCGGTGGTCCTGCACGGTCCGGAAGTCGTGCATCTGCTGCCCGGCGCCGAAGTAGAGGGCCAGCATCCGGGTCGAGCCGCCAGGCCCGGTCAGGGCGGAGTCGGTGCGCAACCGGGCGTAGTCACCGCCGAGGGCCACGGCGGCCGAGGTGAAGGAGGCGTCGGCGCCCACCCGGCTGGCCTGGAGGCCGATCTGCCAGGCCGCCGGGGCCAGGGTCTGCAGGTTGAGGTAGGAGACCCGGGCCGCCCGGGCCACGTCGATCTCGGTCACCGGGGCGACCAGGCTGCGTCCCGGCCCCGCCACCACCTCGAGCACCGAGACCTCGGAGTCCTCGGAGGCCTGGATGAGGATCCGGGGAAAAAGGGCGGCGTCATCGGCCGCGCACCAGTGGACCACCACGACCGGGGCGGCGGCCGCGTGGGGCTGCACCCGGATCACCACCGGATCGGGAGCGAACGCCCGGCTGGCGGTGGCGAAGGCGTCGGGCTCGCCGGCCAGGTCGCCGAAACCGGCCGGCCGGTCGTCGAGGTCGCTCACCCGTCCGACGGTCACCGCCGGGTCCGAGCCGGACGACCCGCTCACCCACCCGTCGGTGGTCTCGATCACCGTCACGGCCGGGCCGAGGGCGGCCAGCAGCCGGCCCAGCTGGCCCCGGTCCGGCTCGGGGGTGGACGGCGCGGTCAGGGGCTGGTAGCGCTCCGGGTCGAGGGCGTCGATGCGGCTGTAACGCCACTCTTCGAGAGTCGAGGTGGGCAGCGCGGCGGCCGCGAAGCGCTCGGCGGCGGCCCGTCGGTCTGTCGCGAGGAACTGCGGTCCGGCGAGGGCCGCGGCGGTCTGGGGGGAGAAGCTGGGCAGGGGGACTCCTGGGGGGCTAGTCCTGCGGGAGGTCGACCACGACCCGGGTGTGGTCGTCGCGGTCATAGCGGACCGGAACGGTCCCGCCGACCTTGACCCTGGCCCGGGCTTGGGGCGTCTGAAAGGCTACCCGCAGGGTCACCTCGAACGCAGATCCATCCTTGGGCTCCACCTTGAGCGTGAGCCGGCTCCGGGTGACCGGGCCGATGGTGCGCTCGTCGACGACGGAGATCACCTTGGCGTCGGCCGGGGCGCCGGTGCGCAGCAGCTCCGGCCCCTTGACCTCGCTCTCGCCGGCCGGGGCCGGAGGCGGGGAGGGGACGTCGGCGGTCGGGGTGGGGTTGGCGCGGCCCATCCGGTCCCGCACCCGGGGGCGGCGGGACTGGCCAGGCGAGGCGGGTCGGGGCCGGGCCGGGCGGGGGGCGCCGGTGGTGGCGGTGTGCTGGCTCTCGAGGGCCATGGACGCGCCGGCTACGGCGATGACCAGTACGACGGCCAGAGCGATGGCGGCGGTCACGGGACGATGCTAACTACCCGATCGAGCCTTCCATCTGAAGCTCGATCAGACGGCTCCACTCGACGGCGTACTCCATGGGCAGGGTGCGGGTGACCGGCTCGATGAAACCGTTGACGATCATGCTCATGGCCTGCTGCTCGGACAGGCCCCGGCTCATCAGGTAGAAGAGCTGGTCGTCGCCGACCTTGGACACGGTGGCCTCGTGGCCGACCTGGGCGTCCTGCTCGCCGAACTCGATGTAGGGGTAGGTGTCGCTGCGGGACAGGTCGTCGAGGAGCAGGGCGTCGCAGCGCACGAAGCTCTTGGACTTGCGGGCGCCCTCCTCGAAGCGGACCAGGCCCCGGTAGGAGGTCCGCCCGGCGTCCTTGGAGATGGACTTGGAGATGATCGTGGAGGAGGTCTCGGGGGCGGCGTGCACCATCTTGGCCCCGGCGTCCTGGTGCTGGCCCGGGCCGGCGTAGGCCACGGACAGCACCTCGCCCGACGCCTTGGGCCCCATGAGGTAGACGGCCGGGTACTTCATGGTCAGGCGGGACCCGATGTTCCCGTCGATCCACTCCATGTGGGCCTCGGCCTCGCAGCGGGCCCGCTTGGTGACCAGGTTGTACACGTTGTTCGACCAGTTCTGGATGGTCGTGTAGGTGACCCGGCTGGAGGGCCGGCAGATGATCTCCACCACCGCCGAGTGCAGGGAGTCGGTGCTGTAGACCGGCGCCGAGCACCCCTCGATGTAGTGGACCTGGGCGCCCTCGTCGGCGATGATCAGGGTCCGCTCGAACTGCCCCATGTTCTCCGAGTTGATCCGGAAGTACGCCTGGAGCGGCATGTCCACCTTCACCCCGGGCGGCACGTAGATGAAGCTGCCGCCCGACCACACCGCGGTGTTGAGCGCGGCGAACTTGTTGTCGTTGGCCGGGATGACCGTCCCGAAGTACCGCTTGACCAGGTCGGGGTACTCCCGCAGGGCGGTGTCCATGTCGCAGAACAGCACGCCCTGGGCTTCGAGGTCCTCCCGGTTCCGGTGATAGACGACCTCGGACTCGTACTGGGCGGTGACCCCGGCCAGGTACTTGCGCTCGGCCTCGGGGATACCCAGCTTGTCGTAGGTCGCCTTGACCGACTCCGGCAGCTGGTCCCAGGCGCTGACCTGCCGGTCGATGGGCTTGATGTAGTAGAAGATGTCGGAGAAGTCGATCCCCGACATGTCCCCGCCCCAGCTGGGCATGGGCCGGCGCTCGAAGTGGCGCAGGGACTTGAGCCGGCGCTGGGTCATCCAGTCGGGCTCGCCCTTCATCCACGACATCTCCCGAACCATGTCCTCGGACAGGCCCTTCTTGGGTTTGAAGACGTAGAAGTCCTCTACGTCGCTCCATCCCAGCTTGTATCGGCCGAGATCCAGTTCAGAAGTAGTTGCCATGGGCTGCATCATCCTTCTCGTGCCCGGGGGATTTCTCCTACGTAGATAGTAACAACCCCAGGGAACTACCCGGGAGAGAACCCGCTAAGCAGACGGCAGGATCCGGCCGGCGCCGTCGGCGGTCCCGGCCCGGCGGCGCCCGGCGCCGTCCGCCGCGTCGGCCAGGATCCCGGCCAGGCGGCGGCCCTCGATTCCCTCGCGTAGCCAGCGGCGCACCCCGGCCCGGGCCGAGCGCGACACCTCGCCCCGGCGGGCCGCGTCCATCGGGTTGAGCCCCATCGAGGCGGTCACCGACCGGCCGGGCTGTATGGCCACGACCGGCACTCCGGTGGCCCGCAGCGCGTCCACCTCGGCCCGCAGCCGGGACCGCAGGGGCTGCCTCATCACCGACGCCGGGGACAGCCCCGGCCAGGCGGACGCCTGCGAGAGGGGGGACACGGCTACGACCAGGTCCAGTCCGGCCCCGGCGACCAGGTCCAGGTTGACCATCGAGTGCACCCCGCCGTCCACGTAGCGCCGGCCCCCGATGCGCACCGGCTGGAAGTAGGCCGGGATGGCGGCCGACGCCGCCACCGCCCTGCCCACCGAAGCCGTCGGGGCTCCGGACCGCCCGAACACGACCCGGCGGCCGGCCCGCAGGTCCCAGGCGCAGATCCACAACGGGGCGGTGGGCCACCGGCCGGAGTAGACGGCGTCTATGCCCTCCGATATGGCATCGGTGGGTATGCCGCCGGCGGGCAGGCCGGCGACCAGCAGCCGTCGCAGCGACAGCGACCAGGGACGGCTGGCGGCGTGCAGCACGGCCAGCGGGTCGGCCATGGGCCGGAACGACAGGGCGTGGGCCGCGGTCGGCCGGGGCCGGTGGGGCCGACCCAGGGTGGCCAGGCGGTCCCCCTCCTCGGACAGGGCGGCACCTTCGCTGATGGCGGCCAGGTCCGACGCCGGGATCCCGGCCCTCAGGATGGAGGCGGTCAACGAGCCGGCCGAGGTGCCGACCAGGATGTCGGCCTGCCTGGGGTCCCACCCGGTCACCTCTTCCAGAGCGGCCAGCACGGCGCCGTGGTAGGCGACCCCCACGGAGCCGCCGGCAGCCAGCACCAGCCCTATTCGCATGGCGGCAACCTATCGCGGCCGGTTCCGGCCGGGGGCGATTGGACCCATTCGGCGGCCGGGCCGGAACCGGTTAGCGCGACCAACGGTGTCCGGGCCTGATATCAATGCCGGAGCGACCCGAAGGAGAGGAGCCGTCATGCCCTTCGAGCGGTTGAGCCCCCTCGACGCCAGCTTCCTGCACGTGGAGGACGGCGTCACCCACATGCACATCGGCTCCGTGTCCATCATGGAGGGGCCGCCACCCGTCTTCGACGACCTGCGGGACATGGTGGCATCGAAGCTGCCGTTGGTCCGTCGGTACCGCCAGGTGGTCAAGCGGGTACCGCTGGACCTGGGCCGGCCGGTGTGGGCCGACGACCCGTTCTTCAACATCGACTACCACCTGCGCCACACCGCCCTTCCCTCCCCCGGCAGCGACGCCCAGCTGTCCAACCTGGTCGGCCGGGTGATGGCCCAGCAGCTGGACCGCAACCGCCCCCTCTGGGAGATGTGGATGGTCGAGGGCCTCCCCGGCGACCGCTGGGCCATCATCTCCAAGGTGCACCACTGCATGGTCGACGGGGTGGCCGGCAGCGACCTGCTGGGGCTCATCCTCGACGTGTCCCCCGACCCGGTGCGCACCGCGCCCCAGCCGTGGATACCGGCCCTGCCGCCGGCCGGCTGGGAGCTGGCCGCCGACGCCGTCACCGCCATGCTCACCAGCCCGTTCGAGATGGGGCGGGTGCTGAGGGCCCGGACCCGCATCCCCCGCCGGATCGTGTCCGAGGCGGCCGGGACGCTGAGCGGCCTGGTCGACGCGGCTGCGTCCATGCGGGGCAGGAGCAGCACCAGCCTCAACGGGCCCATCGGCCCCCACCGGCGCTGGGTCTGGGGCTCGGTCAGCGTGGCCGAGGTCAAGGAGGTGCGCCGCCGTTTCGGCGGGACCTTCAACGACGTGGTCCTGGCCCTGGTCACCGGCGGCTTCCGCAGCCTGCTGGAGAAGCGGGGCGAGGACGTGGACCTGCCGCTGCGGACCCTGGTGCCGGTCTCGGTGCGGGGCCGCGACCACCGGGGGATGGCCGTGGGAGACGGGTCCATGGCCAACCGGGTGTCGGCCATGTTCGCCGAGCTGCCCGTCCACATCCCCGACCCCCTGGACCGCCTGCGGTCGCTCAGCGCCCAGATGGCCGACCTGAAGCGGTCCAAGCAGGCGCTGGCCGGCGAGACGCTGACCTCCCTGTCAGGCTTCGCCCCGCCCCTGCTGCTGTCCCTGGCCGGCCGGCTGGGGACCAAGGTGCCCCAGCGGACCATAAACACCGTCACCACCAACGTGCCCGGCCCCCAGATCCCCCTGTTCGCCCTGGGCCGGAGGATGCTGCAGGTGTACCCCTATGTCCCGCTGGGGATCCAGATGCGTACCGGCGTGGCGATCTTCTCCTACGACGGCTCCGTCGGGTTCGGCATCACCGGCGATTACGACACCGCACCTGACATCGACGTGCTGGCATCGGCGGTCCAGACCGGAGTGGCCGAGCTTCTGTCGGTCGATCCCGAGGCCCGGATCATCGATCTCCGGACGTCGGGGGTGGGTTCAAGACGCTGACTTCTTGACCGGCTTGAGGGCCACGGCCAGGACGGCGAGCACCATCAGGCAGCCGACGCTGAAGACGGTCCACTTGGTGTCGGCGGGGGTGACCCAGATCGAGCCGATGATCGGGGAGGCGGCCATGAGGAGAGCGAATAGGTATTCACCGGGGGAGTTCTGCATCATGACCCGCATGCCCGGCAGCATAACCTGCCGGTCCCTCCGCTCCCGAATCGACCGACCGGGCGGACCGGCTGATTAGGTTTGGTCCCATGTCGGTCATACGCATCAACGCCATCGACGTCGGTCCCGAGCAGGGTGACGAGCTGGCCCGCCGGTTCGCCGCCCGGGCCGGGGCCGTGGACGGGGCGCCCGGTTTCGAGGGTTTCGAGCTGCTCCGCCCCACTGACGGCCGCACCACATGGCTGGTCGTGACCCGTTGGAGGGACGAGAAGTCCTTCGACGACTGGGTCGCCTCCCCGGCCTTCGGGCACGGCCACCGCGGCGCCGACGCCCCCCACGGCGACCGCCCGGTCGCCGTGCACAGCGAGCTGTGGAGCTACACGGTGGAGGACCTGGGCCGCTAGCCGACCATCTCCTTGACCTGGCCGATCAGCTGGGCGGGGGTCTGCTCCCCGGTGGGGATGGGGGTCACCTGAAGGTGGGTGATCCCGGCCTCTTCGAGGGCGGCCACCCGCTCGGCCACCCAGGAGGCCGGCCCGCACAGCGAGGTGAGGCGCAGGATCTCGTCGGGGATGGCCGCCGCCGCCTCCTCCTTCTTCCCGGCCAGGTACAGGTCCTGGATGTCGGCCGCCTCCTTCTCGTATCCGTAGCGGCAAGCCAGGTCGTTGTAGAAGTTGCGCCCCCGCGCCCCCATCCCGCCGATGTAGAGGGCCAGCATGGGCCGCGACAGGTTGCGCAGGCTGGCGACCTCGTCGCCCTCGCCGATGGCCAGAAGCCCGCCGCCGGCGATCATGAGCGGCTCCAGGGACGGGTCCCGCTTGGCCGTCCCGGCCGCCAGGGCGTCGCCCCACACCGACCCGGCCTTCTCGGGTATGAACATCATCGGCAGCCAGCCGTCGGCCACCTCGGCCGTCATGGCCACGTTCTTGTCGCCGAGCGACGCCACCCAGACCGGTATGCGGGGCCGGACCGGGTGGGCGATGATCTTCAGGGCTTTGCCCAGGCCGGTGCCCTGCCCTTCCGGGAGGGGCAGGTGGTAGTGCCGGCCGTCGTGGACCAGGGGGGCCTCCCGGGCCCACACCTGGCGGCAGATGGCGATGATCTCGCGTGTCCGCCCGATGGGGGCGTCGTAGGTCACCCCGTGCCACCCTTCGATGACCTGCGGCCCGGACGCTCCCAGACCCAGGGTGCAGCGGCCCCCCGACAGGGCGTCCACACCGGCTGCGGTCATGGCCAGCAGGGTGGGCGTGCGGGTGTAGATGGGCAGGATGCCGGAGCCGATCTCGACCCGGTCGGTGAGAGCGGCCAGGTAGCCCATGAGGCTGGGAGCGTCGAAGCCGTAGGCCTCGGCCACCCACACCAGGTCCAGGCCGGCCTTCTCCATCTCGCTCACCTGGCGGGCCGATTCCCGGAAGCCGCCGGCGTAGCTCAGCTGGGTCGCGATCTTCATGGGCGGTGATGCTACCGCCGGGAACCCGCCGGCACCGCCAATCGGTGTCCTGTATTTGGTAACGGTGGCACTTGGGTACAAGTTCCGCGGATGAATGGTCTCATCTCCCGGATCGACGGCCTGCAGCGGCGGTGGAAGGTGCCCGCCTACCTGTGGTCGGTGCAGAAGAAGTACAGCGATGACCGGGGCGGCTACCTCAGCGCCCTGATCACCTACTACGGGTTCCTGTCGGTGTTCCCGCTGCTGCTCGCCGCCTTCACCGTGGTGGCCTACGTCCTGCAGGGGGACCAGTCGGCCATACGCTCGCTCGAGAACCATGTGGGCAGCTACCCGATAATCGGGCCGGCCGCCCACCAGCTGCAGGGCAAGAGCCTCCACGGCCAGCCGTTCGCCCTGGTGATCGGGGTGCTCGGCCTCATATGGGGCGCCCAGGGCCTGGCCCAGGCGGCCCAGTTCACCATGGAGGAAGCCTGGAACCAGCCCAACCGGGTGCGGGCCGGATTCGTGCCCCGCACGCTGCGCAGCTTCGGGTGGTACGCGGTGTTCGGCCTGGGCGTGGTGATCTCCACGTTCATCTCGTCGATCGGCGCCTGGCTGGGCTGGACCGGCGGCGACATCCTGTCCACCCTGGTGGCGGTGGTGTTCGACATGGGGCTGTTCGTGCTGTGCTTCCGGATCGTCAGCCCCCGGGGGATCCCGGTCCGGGATCTGGTGCCGGGCGCCGCCGTGGCCGGGGTGGCGTGGGCCATCCTGACCGGTGTGGGCGTGGGGCTGGTCCACCTGCTGGCCCACTCCAACTCCCTCTACGGCACCTTCACCCCGGTGCTGGCCCTGCTGGGGTTCATCTACCTGATGGCCCGCATCACGATCCTCGCAGTCGAGGCCAACGTGGTCCGGGCCCGCCGGCTGTGGCCCCGGTCGCTGACCTCGGAGAACCTGACGGCGGCCGACCTGGCCCAGCTGGAGCAGCTGGCCGGCAAGGAGGAGCGGGTCGAGACCGAGCGGGTCGACGTCGAGGTGCGCTAGGGAGAAGCGTCGGCGGAGCCGAACAGCTCCGCATCCATCTCCGCCGCCCCGGCCCGCACCGCCGCATCCTCGGGGTCGCCCACGAACACCGCCAGGCGGCCCGGGCCCGCCGGTCGGCACAGCGGGGCGCCCGGAGCGACCACCACCACCACGTTGCGCCCTTCGGCGCACAGGGCCCGGGCCCCGACCGGGTCGTCGACGACCATTCGCGGCAGGCTAGCCGCCCTGCCGTTTCGGCGCGTTCCGGCCGGCGGGGGTAGAAAAGGCCCATGCGTGGCATCACCCGCCCCTGCCGGCACGGCCTCGGCCCGGACCTGCACCAACGTTGGCGCTCCCACCTGTGCGGGCTGTGCCTGACCCTGCGCGCCGAGAGCGGCCAGGCTTCCCGGGTGCTGACCGGCTACGACCTGCTCGTACTGTCGGTGCTGGTGGAGGCCCAGACCGGGCCGGCGGCCACGGTGACGGCCGGCCCGTGCGCCCTGCGGGCCATGCGCCCGGCCGAGGTCATACCGGCTGACAACAGCGGGGCCCGCCTGGCCGCGGCGGCCAGCCTCCTGGCCGGGGCGGCCGCCCTGCGGGACAAGATCACCGACGCCGACATCCCCGCCCCCCTGCGCCCGCCGGCCGCCCGCCGAGCCGGCCGGATCGAACAGAAGGGCCGCCGGCTGGCCCGGGAGTCGGGACTGGCCCCCGGACTCCTATCGGATGCTGTCATCCGGGCCGCCGAGGTCGAAGGGCTCCCCCGTGCCACCCTCGACGAGCTGCTGGAGCCCAGCGGGGCGGCCGTGGCCGAGCTGTTCGCCCGGACCGCCGACGCCGCCGGGCTACCCGCCAACCGGGAACCGCTGATGCGGGCCGGCGACGCCTTCGGCCGGCTGGTGCACCTGATCGACGCGGTGGACGACTACCGGCGGGACCAGCGGCGGGGATCGTTCAACCCGCTGGCCGCCACATCCACGCCGCCCGCCGAGGCCCGCCGCCTGGCGGAGCTGCTGGTCCGCTCCGTCGGGACAGCACTGGACGGCGCCGACCTGGCCGACCCGGACCTGGCCCGGGCGCTTCTCGGCCCGGTCCTGGAGCGGGCCGTCGACCGGACGTTCCGGGGGTTGGCCGGGACCGGCCCGGCCGTTCCCCGCGGAGACGACCACCGCCGGCGCCGGCCCGCCCTGGCCGGGGCGGCCGCCGGACTGGCCGCCATGGCCGTACCGGCCGTGCTCTCCCTGGGCATCTTCGGCGGGCGCCGCCGGCCCCGGGCGGTTACTACGACCCGTACGGCCCGCCGCCCGGGTACGGCGGCTACGGGGGTTACCGGCGCCGGGGCCCCGGCTGCTTCGACCTGCTGGCGTGCGACTGCTGCGCCAACATGGCCTGCAACGACTGCTGCGGCGGAGGCGGCGACGACTGCTGCGTCTGCTGCTGCTGAAAGGGCGACCCCGTGACCGACCCCACCCCTCCCCTGGCCCCCCGGCGCCCCCACCGCCATGTGGCCCACGGCCACGAACGCACCGACGACTGGTTCTGGTTGCACGACGCCGAGGACCCCGAGGTGGTCGCCTACCTGGAGGCCGAGAACCGCTACGCGGAGCAGGTCCTGGCTCCCCTGTCGGCACTGCGGGACGAGCTGTTCGACGAGATCCGCACCCGGGTGCAGGAGACCGACGCCGGCCCGCCCACCCGCAGCGGTGGATGGTGGTACTACGCCCGGACCTTCGAGGGGCTGCAGTACGCCGTCCAGTGCCGCCTGGCCGACCCGGACGGCGTGCTGAGCGCCGCCGAGGTGGCGGGCGCGACCCGGTCGGGCCGCCCGGAGCGGGAGGAGGTCGTCCTCGACGAGAACGAGCTGGCCGGGGGGAGCGACTTCCTGGCGGTCGGGGTCTACGACATCAGCCCCGACCATTCGCTGCTCGCCTACGGGATCGACCTGGACGGCTCGGAGAAGTACTCGCTGCGCTTCCGGGACCTGAGCACCGGCCGGGACCGACCCGAGGTGATCGACGGCGTCTACTACGGCTCGGCGTGGTCGGCGGACGGCTCCATCTTCTTCTACACCCGGCCCGACGAGGCCATGCGCCCGTGGCAGGTGTGGGCCCACCGGCTGGGAGACCCGCCCGGGGACGACCGGCTGGTGTTCCAGGAGGACGACGCCCGCTTCTTCGTCGACGTGGAGCTGTCCCGGACCCGGGCCCGGATCGTGATCCACTCGGCCAGCAAGACATCATCCGAGGTCCGCTGGCTCGACGCCTCCGCGCCTGCGGGCGAACCGGTGGTGCTGCTGCCCCGCCGGCCGGGGGTGGAGTACGACGCCGAGCACGACGGCGACGGCTGGCTGATACGGACCAACGCCGCCGAGCCCGGAGGTGGGCCCCGGACCAACTTCGCCCTGCTGCGCCTCACCGGCGGGGACGGCGCCGGCCCCACCGTGGCCGAGATCATCGGGCACCGGGCCGAGGTGAAGCTGGAGTCGGTCGACGCCTTCGCCGGCTTCACCGCCGTGGTCGAACGCTCGGCCGAGGACGGCCTGGAGCGCATCCGCATCCTCGACCGCTCCGGCGGGGACCACGTCATCGACCAGCCAGAGGCGGCGTACACCCTCACCGGCGGGCACAACCCGGAGTGGGACCAGGACGCCTACCGCTTCGGCTACACCTCGATGGTCACCCCCCGGACCTCGATCGACTACCGGGTCCCATCCCGGGCCCGGGAAGTGGTGTGGGCCCAGATCGTCCACGGCTACGACCCGTCGCAGTTCCGCACCGAGCGGCTGTGGGCCGACGCCGGAGACGGAGCCCGGGTGCCCATCACGCTCGTGTGCCGGCGGGACCAGGAACCGGACGGGTCGGCGGCCGGGCTCCTGTACGGGTACGGCGCCTACGAGATCAGCGTCGACCCCACCTTCTCGCCCAACAACATGAACCTGGTCCGCCGGGGGGTGGTCATGGCCATAGCCCACGTCCGGGGCGGCGGTGAGCTGGGCCGGCGCTGGTACGAGCAGGGCCGGATGGAGAACAAGGCCAACACCTTCACCGACTTCATCGCCGCCGCGGAGGCCCTCGTCGCCGCCGGCTGGGTGGGCGCCGGCCGCCTGGCCGCCCGGGGCGGCAGCGCCGGCGGCCTGCTCATGGGGGCGGTGCTCAACATGCGCCCGGACCTGTGGCGGGTGATGGTGGCCGAGGTCCCCTTCGTCGACGTGGTCACCACCATGTCCGACACGTCCCTGCCGCTGACGGTGACCGAATGGGAGGAGTGGGGCGACCCCCTCAACGACCCGGCCGCCTACCAGCGGATGGTCGGCTACTCGCCGTACGACAACGTGGCGGCGGGCCGCCCCTACCCGGCCCTGTATGTCACGGCCGGCCTCAACGACCCCAACGTGGGTTTCTGGGAGCCGGCCAAGTGGGTGACCCGGCTCCGTTGGGCCGGGGCGGGGACGGCCGGGCGGCCGCTGGTGCTGCGCACCGAGATGGGGGCGGGCCACCAGGGCCCGTCAGGCCGCTACGACGCCTGGCGTGACGAGGCCCGCATCCAGGCGTTCGTGCTGGACCAACTCACCCCGGCGGGAGGGGGGTGACCGGCCGGGACGGGTCCCGCAGGTCGATGACCCGGGCCTGCTGGGCCGCCTCGGCGGCGCGCAGGACGTCCTCGATCTCGGTGCCGATCAGCTCGTCCCGCTCGAGCAGGGCGTCCCTCAGCGCCTCCACCAGGTACGAGTGCCGGCTGAGCAGGGCCCTGACATCGTCGCGGGCGGCGTCCAGGATGGCCTCCATCCGTTGCCGCCCGGCGTCGTCGGCCAGCACCTTGGCCACGATGTTGGCGCTGCCGGTGCCGTGCAGGGCGTCGAGGGAGATCAGCGAACCGGCCATCCCGAAGCTGCCCACCATCTGAGCGGCCGCTTCCGTGGCGGCCTGCAGGTCCCCCGATACGCCGCTGCTGGTGTCACCGAAGAAGATCTCCTCGGCGACCATGCCGCCCATGGCGATCCGGATCAGGGCCTCGATCTCGGCTCTGGTGCGGGTCCAGCGCTCCTCCGGCTCGGAGTGGGCGAGCAGGCCCAGGGCGGCGCTGCGCTTGATGATCGACAGCACCTCCAGGTGCCGCTCGGGGGCCGCCAGCCAGGCGGTGGTGGCATGGCCGGCCTCGTGGGTGGCGATGGTGACCCGCTCCCGCTCGGCGTAGGCGACCGGCTGGGCCAGGCCCAGCTCGGCGGTCATCTTGGCCCGCTGCAGGTCCTCCCAGTTGAGCTGGTCGGCGCCCCGGCGCAGCGCCCACACCAGGGCCTCGTCGAGCAGGTGCTCGATCATCACCGGGGAGTACCCGAAGGTGGTGGCAGCCAGGGTGTCGCGGTACTCGGGCCGGTCCAGCTCGGGGGTGTGGCGCTTGCGGTCCAGGTAGTAGTCGATGATCTCCCGCCGGCCCGACCGGCCGGGCAGGTCCACGGTGATGGTCCGGTCGAACCGGCCGGGGCGCAGGAGCGCGGGGTCCAGGTCGGCGGCCCGGTTGGTGGCCCCGATGACCAGGATGTTGGCCGGCGGGTACCCCCGCTTGGGGATGGTCCGCCCGGCCGGGAGCCACCGGTTGACCAGGTCGATGAGGACGCCCTTGACCCGGGCCGAGGTCGGAGGGGTGTCGAAGGACTGCAGCTGGATGAGCAGCTCGTTGACCACCCCGGTGATGCCCTCCCGGCCGCCGCCGGCGCCCAGGCCGGCCCGGCTGGCGCCGATGGCGTCGATCTCCTCGATGAAGCCGATGGCGCCCCCCTCCCGCCGGGCGTGGGTGCGCAAAGCCTTGAAGAACGCCCGGATCTTCCGGTTGGTCATCCCGTAGTAGTGGGACTGGAACGCCGAGGAGGATACGAACAGGAAAGGGACACCGGCCTCGGCGGCCATGGCCTTGGCCATGTAGGTCTTGCCGGTGCCGGGCGGCCCCTCGAACAGCACCGCCCGCCGGGGGTTGCCTCCCATCCGCTCCTTGAACGTCTTGTGGGCCAGGAACAGGTTGAGGGTCTTGACGACCTCCTCCACCACCACCCCGGCGCCCTTGACGTCGTCCAGGCCCACGCCGATCTCCTCCGGGCGGAACAGGACGTGGGGAGACCGGCCGGCGCCCATGAGCGGCACCACCATCACCAACGAGAGCAGCCCGATCAGCACCAGCGCCGGGAGGTACGTCCCGACGGAGGAGGGCACGTGGGGGATCGGCCAGCGGAACCAGGCGGCCGCCCCCCGCAGGTTGCCTTCCCCGTACAGGATCCCGCCCACCACGGCGCGCACCGTCAGGGGGATCAGGACCACCAGGAGGACCATGGCCAGGCGCCGCATCCGGCGCTGGCGGAACTGCTCCCGGGCCTGGGACACATCGGCCGACCGCAGGACACCTGTATGAGCCAGACTCAGGGTTTCCATGGGCCTCCAATCCCCCGACGGATAGTCCGTCGATACCCAAACCTACGGGCCCGCCCGGGCGGAATCCTACGTGACGGACCTGGTTTTCCTGGCTTTCCGGGAGTTCCGAAACGCGTTCCTAAAGGGGGCCGGCCGGGACGCCGATGAGCGGCCGTCAGAGCGAGAGCCGCAGCCCCTCGTAGGCGGCGACGACCTCGGGACCTCCGGGGCCGGCCGCCGAGCGGGCCTGCTCCAGGAGCTGGTCCATGCGGTCGTCCCCGTGGGACGGGTCATGGTGGAACAGCACCAGGGTGCGCACTCCCGCCTGGCGGGCCACCCGCACGGCGTAGTCGATGGTGCAGTGCCCCCAGTGGGACTTCTCCGCGAACTCGTCCCGGGTGTACTGGGCGTCGTGGATCAACACGTCCGCCGAGGCGGCCAGTTCGAGCACCGACTCCGCCACCGAGTCCAGGTCCAGCGGCGCCTGATGGTCGCTGATGTAGGTGACCACCCGGTCCTGCCAGGTGACCCTGTACCCCAGTGTGGGCCCGGCGTGGGGGACGGGGCGGGCCGCGACCAGGGCCTGCCCGATCTTGAAATCCTCCTCGAGGACTTCGTGGAAGGTGATGTCGCCCCGCAACTCCGAGCAGGTGACCGGGAAGTACGGGGGGCGCATGAACCCGTCGAACTGCTCGGCCAGGCTGCCCTCGTCCTGCTGCGGTCCGTAGATGCGGAACGTGGCCCCCACCCGATCAGCCGGCGGGAAAAAGGGCAGCCCCTGCACGTGGTCCCAGTGGATGTGGGTGACCAGGGCGGCCCCGGCGAACGACCCGTCGACGGGCTGGGTGTCACCGAAAGCCCTCAACCCGGTTCCCAGGTCGAAGACGATGGGCTGCTCCCCCTCGACGGTGAGCGCCACGCACGCCGTGTTGCCGCCGTAGCGGCGGTTGGCGTCGGACGGGCACGGGCAGGATCCCCTCACACCGTAGAAAGTCACTTGCAAGATCGCGGCACCCCCCGCCGTTTTCCGGCAGACGCTAGCCCCGGGCCGGTGCGTTCCGGGACAGGTGTGACGCATGCCATAGCCGGCCTACTCCCAGACCTCGTCGCCGTAGGGCCGCCGGCGGGCCGGGGCGGCGTCGGCCTTCCAGGCCATCAGGCGCCGGCGGAAGTAGCAGACCTCCTCGCCCCGCTGGTTGAACCCCTTGGTCTCCACCGTGACCACCCCCCGGTCCGGCTTGGACGACGACTCCTTCTTGGACAGCACTCTGGTCTCGGCGTAGATGGTGTCCCCGTGGAAGGTGGGCCGCTTGTGGGTCAGGCTCTCCACCTCCAGGTTGGCGATGCACGACCCGCTCACGTCGGGCACGCTCATCCCCAGCACGATGCTGTAGACCAGGTTCCCGACCACCACGTTGCGGCCGTGCACCGTCTCGTTCTCGGCGAACCAGGCGTTGGTGTGCAACGGGTGGTGGTTCATGGTGATCATGCAGAACAGGTGGTCGTCGTACTCGGTGATGGTCTTGCCGGGCCAGTGCCGGTAGATGTCGCCCGCCACGAAGTCCTCGAAGTAGCGGCCGAACGGGCGGTCGTATGTCGTCATCACCCCTCACGCTAGGCGCAGCGGGCGGAAACCCAGAAGTCCGGCGCCGGGATGCGGCACGGGCGCTGTGTAACTTGCCTGCGTGCTCGAACTGGACCTGCGCAACGACGTCTACCGCCGGCCGCTGGCCACCGCCCTGGACCGTCTCGGCCTGCGGGAGGGGTGGCGCTGCGCCGACGTGGGGGCGGGCGGCGGCGACGTCACGGTGGCCCTGGCCCGCATCGTGGGCCGCGACGGCCGGGTCTACGCCGTGGACTCCGACCCGGCCCGGCGCGACGAGGTGGCAGCGGCGGCGGCCGAGGCGGCCCAGGCCCAGGTCGTGGCCCTCACCCAGTCCGGCGAGGAGCTGACCCTGCCCGAGCCGGTGGACCTGGCGTTCTGCCGGTTCCTGCTGCTGCACGTCCACGACCCGGTGGTGGTGCTGCGCCGTATGGGCGCCGCCGTGCGGCCCGGCGGCTGGGTGGTGGCGCAGGAGCCGGTCACCTCGGCCGGCCGGGTGGGTGGCCGGCCGCTGTCCATGCCCGGGGCCCGCCATCCCGACATCGGGGGGATCCTGCCCGGCCTGGTGCGCGACGCCGGCCTGGCCCTGGTGGACGCCTGGGCGGAGGCCCCGGCGTGGGCCGGGCCGGGGCCGGTGGCGGACTACCTCGAGGCGCTCACCGAGGTGGATCCCGGGGACGACCCGGTGCTGCTGCCGCCGCTGGTGACAGTTGTCGCCCGGCGCCGGCCGGAAGCGTGAATCGCTAGCCTCGCGGGCGTGACCGCCACCCCGGACCTGCAAGCCGCCGCCACCGCCGTGGCCCTGGCCCGATCAGTGGTGGATCGGGCCGCCGGGCACCTGGGCGGCCAGGGCCCCGACGCCGTCGACGCCAACCAGGCGGTGGCCTACGACCTGGCCCACGGGGCGGCCGCGGTGGAGACGGCCCGTTCGGCCCTGACCTACGGGTCGCACGGGCCGGTGGAGGCGGGGCTGGCCGCGGCGTTCGCGGCCGAGGCGGTGTGGGACCTGGCCACCCGGCTGCTCGGCCGGTCGGCAGCCTGGGGGGTGCAGGCGGACGCCCTGGCAGAGGCGCTGCCGTTCGTCGCCGCCCATCGCGACCCGCAGTGGCTGGCCGGCCTGTCCGGCCAGGCCGGGCCCCGCCATCTGGACCCCGATTTCGAGATGGTGGCCGACGCCTTCCGCCGCTTCGCCGAGGACCGTATCGCCCCGGCCGCCGAGTCCATCCACCGTCACAACGCCGACATCCCCGAGGAGATCATCTCCGGGCTGGGGGACCTCGGGGCGTTCGGGCTGTCCATCCCCGAGGAGTACGGCGGCTTCGCCGCCGGCGGCGAGCACGACTACATCGGCATGGTGGTGGCCACCGAGGAGCTCTCCCGGGCGTCGCTGGGAGCCGGCGGTTCGCTGATCACCCGCCCGGAGATCCTGGCCCGGGCCCTGCTCAAGGGCGGCACCGAGGACCAGAAGCGCCGGTGGCTGCCCAAGCTGGCCACCGGGGAGATCATGGCCGGCGTGGCCGTCACCGAACCCGACTACGGATCGGACGTGGCCGGCATCACCCTGTCCGCCTGGCGGGACGGCTCCGACTGGGTGCTGGGCGGGACCAAGACCTGGTCGACGTTCGCGGCCCGGGCCGACGTGCTCATGGTGCTGGCCCGCACCGACCCGGACCGGTCCCGGGCCCACCGGGGGCTGTCGGTGTTCGTGGTGCCCAAGGACCGGGCCGACGGGCACGGGTTCGTGCTGCGCCAACCGGGCGGGGGCCGGCTGGAGGGCCGCCCCATCGACACCATCGGCTACCGGGGCATGCACTCCTACGAGCTGTCGTTCGACGGGTGGCGGGTACCGTCGGCTCACCTGATCGGCGGGGACGCCGGCCTGGGTCGCGGCTTCTACTACCAGATGGAGGGCTTCGAGAACGGCCGGCTGCAGACCGCGGCCCGGGCCGTGGGGGTCATGCAGGCCGCCTACGAGGCGGCCTGCGCCTACGCCGCCGGCCGGGTGGTGTTCGGGCGGCCGGTCGCCGACTACCAGCTGACCGCGGTCAAGCTGACCCGCATGGCGGCCATCATCCAGGCGTCCCGCCAGTACATGTACGAGGTGGCCCGGCTGATGGCCAAGGGTGAGGGAGCCCTCGAGGCGTCCATGATCAAGGCCTACGTGTGCCGGGCCGCCGAGTGGGTCGCCCGGGAGGCCATGCAGATCCACGGCGGCATGGGCTACGCCGAGGAGTACCCGGTCAGCCGGCTGTTCGTCGACGCCAGGGTGCTGTCCATCTTCGAGGGTGCCGACGAGACGCTGGCCCTCAAGGTGGTGGCCCGCAGGCTGGTGGACCGGGCCCGCTGAGCTACTGGGCGCTGCGGATCATCCCGGCCCGCTCCCCCTTGGCGACGAGCATGACGGCCACCTTGCGGGAGGCCTCGTCGATCATCTCCTCCCCCATCATGACCGCCCCCTTGCGGTCCCCCTCGGTGGCCTGGCGGTAGCTCTCGAGCACGTCCCACGCCTTGTCGAACTGCTCCTGGGTGGGCGAGAACACCTCGTTGGCGATGGCCACCTGGTCGGGATGCAGGCTCCACTTGCCGTCGTAGCCGAGGATCTGGGTGCGCCGGGCGTAGTCCCGGAACCCCTCCGGGTCGCGCACCTTGACGTAGGGGCCGTCGATGACCTGCAGGCCGTTGGCCCGGCCGGCCATCAGGATCTTCATGAACACGTAGTGGAAGTAGTCGCCGGGGTACTCGGGGATCTGCAGGCCGCCGGACAGCGACGGCATCCCCATCGACGCGGACATGTCGACCGGCCCCAGGATGATGGTCTCGATGCGGGGGGAGGCGGCGCAGATCTCCTCCACGTTGATCAGGCCCTGGGCCGTCTCGATCTGGGCCTCGATGCCGATGTGGCCGGGGGGCAGCCCGTGGTTGATTTCGACCTGGGTGAGCAGCAGGTCCATGGCCACCACCTGGGCGGCGTTCTGGACCTTGGGCAGCATGATCTCGTCGAGGCGGGGGCCGGCGTGGCCGACCACCTCGATCACATCCCCGTAGGTCCACTTGGTGTCCCAGGCGTTGACCCGCACGCACAGCACCGAGTCGCCCCAGTCCTGGTCCCGGATGGCGGACACCACACGCGCCCGGGACGCCTCTTTTTCCAGGGGAGCCACCGCATCCTCGAGGTCCAGGAAGAACATGTCGGCGCCCAGGGACGGGGCCTTGGCCAGGAACTTGTCGCTCGAGCCGGGCACGGCGTGGCACGAGCGACGGGGCAGGCTGCGGGAGCGGGAGGACATGGCCCGGGATGCTACGGTCCGCCGTCAGGCTCCGACCAGTTGGGACGGCACCAGCTGCTCGGTGATGAGCCGCTCGAACCGGCTGGGGTCGCCGGCCACGAACTGCCGGCACAGGCGCAGCCCGTCGATGTAGCAGAACGGGTAGGCCCGCCAGGTCGGGTCGACCAGGAACTCCACCCCCTTGGCCGCCCGGGCCGGGGTGGTGAGCGCCCATCTCTCCATGTACGACACCGCCCGGTCGAACGACCAGCCCCCGTCGTGGATTCCGATGGCGGCGTTGCCCCGGACGGCGCCCAGGCTCTCCGCCGCCTGGTTGACGGTGGCCGCCAGCTCGGCGTCGTAGGGCACCCCCAGCGGCTTCAGGTGAGCCTCCAGCACCGGTTCGGGGCGCTCTCCGGAGATCACCTCCAGGCCCAGGTCGGCCAGCCCCTCGGCGACGAGGCACTGCGGGGTGCCCACCAGGGCGATGGTCTCCTCCAGGTGACGGCGCTTGCGGACCAGCCCCACCTCCTTGCGGCAGTGCTCGGTGTGGTGGCCCGGGTAGGCCTCGTGGGCCACGATGTGGCCGATCGACAGCGACAGGACCGGCAGGTCGGTGTTGATGGCCACCCGGCTGCGCAGACTCCCGAGGTAGTAGTTGAAACCGGACCACGGCTGGTGGCCGACCAGCTCGAACTGGACCCGCTCCCCGTCCGGCAACCCGAACACCTCAGCGGTGCGGGCCCGGAAGTCCTCGGCCAGGCTGTCGAGCACGTCCTGCAGGCGGTCGGGCGGCACGACCTGGGCCTCCCGCCAGGAGATGTACCGCTCGGCCAGCGGCCCGCTCCCGGGGAGGGCGGCGTCCAGGCGGCGGTGGGCCTCGGCCAGCTGGTCCTCCTCCACCGGTCGGGGGCGCACCCCGTAGCAGGCCTCGATCTCGTCCAGGTAGGTGATGGGCTCGCCGGCCAGCTTCCGGGCGCTGGTGTGGAGGCCCCGCACCTGGGCGGCCACCCACCGCCGGCGCGGCGCCTCCAGCTCATCGTCGGCATCGAGGTCGGCCAGCAACCGGCGGGCCCGTTCGGCCAGCGCCGCCGGCGGCTCGGGGACACCGGCCGCGGCCCGCTCGGCCAGCTCCGGCGGCCCGTAGTAGTAGTCCACGAACCCGTCCACGTGGCGCCCCAGGGACAGGCCCAGGCTCAGATAACTCTCGATCAGGTCCACCCGTTCGAGATTAGAAGCTGCAGCAAACGCCCCGGCCGGCGGCCGGGCTCAGCCAGCCGGGCGGAACAGCTCGGGGGCAGCCGGGCAGGTGGCTGCCTGGAGCCCGTCCGCGGCGTCGACCAGACCCTGGGGGCCCACCACGTGGCTCACCAGGTCGGCGGGCACCACCTCCACGGCGCGGTCCCACGGCTCCAGGCCCGACTCGTCCAGCCGGCTGAGCAGGGCGTCCCACAGCTGCTGGGGCAGCACCCGGCCCACCCCGGTCACGGCCCACACCGGGACGTGCTGGTGGGCGGCCACCGCGGCCACGGCCATGGAGCCGGGAACGGCCGCCACCCCGGCCGGGCCGGCCGCCAACGCCTCTATCAGCACCACGTCGGCGACCACGGCGGCCGGTCCAGCCCCGGACTCCGGCACCAGCGCTACTTCCGAGCCCCGGTCCCGCAGGCGCCGGGCGAACTGTTCACCCTCCGACGCCCACTCGACGACCAGCAGCTCGGCGTCCCCGCGCCGGCGCAGGGCGTCGGCCGCCACGTCGGGCCATCCCACCACGAGAACGGTGGCGGAGTCGGGCAGCACGTCGGCCAGATGGCCTGCGGTGGGATCGGAGTCCATCTCGGCGGCCGACTCCCTCCCGGCCCGGGCCGGGTCGTCCGATCTCAGCATGCGGGCCGACAACCACCAGATCGGGCCGGACGCCACGTGCCGGTCGATCAGCCGCTTGCACGCCGGCACCAGGCCGGCGGGCTGGATGCGGGCCATCTCGACCAGCGCGTCGGCCGCCTCCCGGGCGACGACCGCCGGGTCGGCCCCGGTGGCCCGGGCCACGTAGCGGAGGCGCTCGATCGGGTGCATCGACGTCCGGTCTATCCGATCATCAGGGCTATCACGGCTATCACGGCTATCAGGGCTATCAGGGCTATCAGGGCTTGAACACCATGAGGTACACGGCTCCGACGACCAGGACGTTGAAGGCGCCCCAGCCGAAGCCGACCCGCTTCTCCAGGGACTTGAGCTGGGCCACGTCGGTCTCCCGGTCCTGGTCGGGCCCGACGGGGGCCTCCAGGCGCTTCACCACGTCGGCGTAGCGCCGCTGGCTGGGACGGATGAAACCGTGCAGGATGCCCAGGTCCACCAGGTACACCGCGAAGGCGGCCGACACCCAGGCGTCGCTGAACTTGATCGCGGAATGGGGGCCCGCCGCCGACACCGCCCCGATGCCGAACAGCAGTGCGGCGTAGATGAGCATCTCGGCCAGTCCCGACACCAGCCGGTTGGTTTCGATCACCGCGCTGGTGCCGCCGGCGGGCCGGCGCTGGGCCAGGCTCAGGTACAGACCGTTGTAGGCCACGGCTCCGAAGCCGCCGACCACACACAGGATGTGCAGCAACACCAGGATCTTGAAGCCGGTTCCCATCACCCGGGGACCGTAGCCGCCGCCGCGCCGGGCTGCCCACCCCGCCGCCACGGCCGGGCCCGACGGGTCGCAGCGACCGGCCGGGCCCCCGTTCCCGGAGTCAGAGGGTGCCGGCCCCGACTCCCCCACCTCTGACCGCCCCCACCAGGGCCAGGCCGCGACGGGGGGAAAGCACCTCGTCGACCAGGCCGTACGCCACCGCATCCTCGGCGCCCAGGATGAAGTCCCGGTCGGTATCGGAGCTCACCCGCTCGAGCGGCTGACCGGTGTGATGGGCCAGGATCTCGTCCACCCGCCGGCGGAGGAAGGCGATCTCCCGGGCCTGGTTCTCGATGTCCACCGCCTGGCCCTGGGCGCCTCCGTGGGGCTGGTGGATGAGCACCCGGGAGTTGGGGAGCACCATCCGCTTCCCCGCCGCCCCGGCGGCCAGCACCACCGCCGCCCCCGACGCGGCCATTCCCAGGCAGATCGTCGACACCTCGGGCCGGATGATCTGCATGGTGTCGTAGATGCCGAGAGTGGAGGTGACCGAACCGCCCGGGCTGTTGACGTACAGGCAGATGTCCTTCTCGGGGTCCTCGGCCTCCAGGAACAGCAACTGGGCGGTTAGGAGGTTGGCGCTGGCGTCGTTGATCTCCGTGCCGAGCACGACGATCCGATCCTTGAGCAGGCGGGAGTAGATGTCGAATGCCCGCTCCCCCCGGGACGTCTGCTCGATGACCGTCGGTACCAGGTAGCTCATCAGGCCCTCTCCTCGTCGCAGGTAGTGCAACTCATTGGTTGCACAATAGGCGGATGACGGCCCGATGTGCAACCATGGAGTTGCTACTACCGCCCGAGGAGGCCCTTTAGATGATCCGCCGCCAGGTCGTTGTCCCCGCCCCACCCGGCACGGTGTGGGAGTTCCTCACCTCCGCCGACCAGGCCGGACCCTGGCTGGGGGGCGACCTGACCTGGACACCCGAGGAGGGCGGCGACCTCCGCTTCACCGGCACCGACGGAGCCGTCCGGCACGGAGTGGTGGAGGTGGTCAGGCCGGCCCGCTACCTGAGATACCGGTGGTGGCCCGCGGAGCCCGGCACCGGCCCTGCCTCCGAGGTGGCCTACCTCCTCGAGCCCGAGGCGGACCACACCCGCCTCACCGTCCAGGAGGCCATGGTGGAAGGCCCCGGCCCGGATGGAGCCCCATCGGACGGGCACGAAGTCGAGCGGGAAGCCGACGCGACGGTGGGCGAGAACGGCGGGCGGGCCGCCACGGAGCTCCCCGGCGGGGCGACGTCGCTGTCGGTTGCGGGGCCCGTGGCGGCGTCTATGTCGGCTGCGGCGGCCGTGGCGGCGTCGCTGTCGGCGGCGGCGGCGCTGTCGGCGATGGTGCCGGTGTCGGTGGAGGGGTCGCTCTCGGCGGCGGCGTCGTGGGGGGTCGGCGACGACATCCGATTTCGCCTCTGGGCCGGGGAGCACCAGCTCACCTCCGTTGGCTGACCCCGACGAGGTGTTCGAGGCGCTGGCCGATGCCACCCGCCGGCAGATAATGCGGAGGCTGTCCGATCAGGGGCCGCTCAGCGCCACCGATCTGGCCGGCCAGTTCCCGGTGTCGCGCCAGGCGGTGGTGAAACACCTGTCGACGCTGGCCCACGCCGGGCTGCTCCACCGGGAACGTCAGGGCCGCGAGGTGCTGTACGGACTCGTACCGGGGCGCCTGAACGACGCCACCACGTGGCTGGACGAGGTCGGTCGGACCTGGGACCGTCGCCTGGCCGCCCTGGTCGGGCACTTCTCCCCCGACCCCCAGCGCCCGGGACCCGACCAGGAGGGGCCCTGAGGGGGGAGCCACCGGTCCGCCCACGCTGTCAACCGGCTCCGTACATCGAACTGGTGACAGAAAATACAACTGGTGACACAAATCGACACCACGTGTTCATTTATGGCACCAGAATGCAATTCGTGTCACCAGTATGCGGGTGGGAACTAGCATGACGTCCTATGACAGGCATCGACAGGTCCATTCGATCCGTCACCGCCGCCCAGCTCGGGCTGATAACAACCCGGCAGGCGTTGTCGATCGGCCTCAGCCGCCGGCAGATCGCCTGGCGGGTCCGGGAGGGGGTGTGGGTCCGGTACCACCCTGGCGTCTTCGGCGTAGCGGGGGTGGGTCCGTCTGCTCGTACCGATCTCCTGGCCGCCTGCCTGGCCGCCGGTCCCCCGGCCGCCGCCTCCCACCTGTCGGCGGCGTGGATCCTGGGGTTGACCCGGCGCCCGCCATCCCGGCCCTGCATAACCGTTCCCTACGACATGCGGCCCCGGCTGGAGCGGGTGGAGGTGCACCGCAGCCGCGATCTGGATCCTGACCGGGTGCTCTACCGGCGCGGGGTGCCCTACACCGACGCTCTCCGGTGCATCTGCGATCTGGCCGCCGGGATGGAGCGCGACGCGCTGGATCCGATCGTCGACCGGGCCGTCGCCACCGGGATGGTGACCATCGGGGGACTGCTGGCCGAGATCCAGCGGCTGTCGCGACGGGGCCGGCAGGGCCCTCGGACCCTGGCGAGGGTGCTGGAGGTGCGAGCGTTGGCCGGCGGACCGCCTCCCTCGGTGCTCGAAGCCGAGGCGATGAGATTGTTCCACCGGTTCGGGATCACCATCCAGGGCCGGGAAGTCCACATGGGGTCCGAGGGGCGGTACCGGATCGACTTCCTGATCAGGCCCGGCCTGGTCGCCGAGGTGGACGGTTTCGCCCACCACTGGAGCCCGGAGCACAAGGCCTACGACGACGCCCGCCGCAATGCCTTGCTCATGGACGGTGTGTTGGTGCTGGTCTACAACTGGCGGGACGTGTTCTTCGACGGCGCCCGGGTGGTCCGGGATATCCGGGCCGCCCAGCGGGCCGCCTGACCGGACCACGGCTTCCCCAGCGGGCCGCCTAACCCGGCCACCACCCGACCCGGCCGCCTAACCCGGCCACCCGACCGGGCCGCCTAACCCGGCCACCACCTGACCGGGCCGCCTGACCGGGCCGCCTGACCCAGCCACCACCCGACCGGGCCACCTGACCGGCCACCCCCTGACCCGCCACACCCCGATCACCCCCGACCGGAGCAGAAGCGCCGGGCGCTCCTACTTGACGATGCCGCCCCTGGTCATGGCCTCCACGTCGAGGGCCCGGTCGACCTCCTCCTCGCTCAGGAGCCCCCGCTCCAAGACGATGGTCCGCAGGTCCTTGCCCTCGGCCACCGAGGCCTTGATGACCTTGGCCGCCTCCTCGTATCCGATGAACGGGTTGAGCGCGGTGCCGATGGACGGCGACGACAGTGCGTAGGTCCGACACCGCTCCACGTCGGCCTCGATACCCGCGATGCACTTGTCGGCGAACACCCGGCTCACCGCCGCGAGCAGACGGATCGACTCCAGCAGGTTCCGGCCGATGACCGGCAGCATGACGTTGAGCTCGAGGTTGCCGGCGGCCCCGCCGAAGGCCACTGCCGCATCGTTGCCGATCACCTGGGCCACGACCTGCGACACCGCCTCGGGGATGACCGGGTTCACCTTGCCCGGCATGATGGACGAACCGGGCTGCAGGTCCGGGATGCGGATCTCGGCCAGGCCGGCGCGCGGCCCGCTGCCCATCCAGCGCAGGTCCGTAGCGCACTTGTACAACGAGACGGTGATCGTCCGCAGCACGCCGGAGGCCTCCACCAGCGCGTCGCGCGCCCCCTGGGCCTCGAAGTGGTCGCGGGCCTCGGTAAAAGGAAGGCCCCGTTCCTCGGCCAGCCTCTTGATGACCCTGGGCGCGAACGTCTTCGGGGCGTTGATGCCGGTGCCCACCGCCGTTCCCCCCAGGGGTAGCTCCGCCACCCGGGGCAGGCAGGCTTCCAGGCGTTCGACACCGTGCTCCACCGCCGCCGCGTAGCCACCGAACTCCTGGCCGAGGGTGACCGGGGTGGCGTCCATGAGATGGGTGCGGCCGGACTTGACCACCGACTTGAACTCCCGGCTCTTCTTCCGCAGGGTCCGGGCCAGGTGGGTCAGGGCGGGGACGAGTTGCTGGGCGATCTCGGTGGTAGCGGCCACGTGGATGGCCGAGGGGAACGTGTCGTTCGACGACTGCGAGGCGTTGACGTGGTCGTTCGGATGGACCTTGGCGCCCAGACGCTCCGAGGCCAGGGTGGACCGCACCTCGTTCATGTTCATGTTGGTCGACGTTCCGGAGCCGGTCTGGAACACGTCGATCGGGAATTGGTCGTCGTAGCCACCGGCGGCGACGTCCTCGGCGGCCGCCCGGATGGCCTCGGCGATCTTCTTGTCCACCGTCTTGAGGCGGGCGTTCTCCATGGCCGCCGCCCCCTTGATGGCGGCCAGCGCCGAGATCAGGGACCGCTCCACCGTGGTGCCCGAGATGGGGAAGTTCTCCACGGCCCGCTGGGTCTGAGCCTGCCATTTGGCGGCCCGGGGCACCCGCACCTCGCCCATGGAGTCGTGCTCGATCCGGTACTCGCCCTCTTGCTCGGTGGTCATACCGGGACCGTACAGCAACCTGGCCCGGATCGGTCAAGGTGGCCGAAAGATCATCCGATGTTGCTGGTGTGGCTGATGTGACTAGAGTTGCGGACGTTGCACGCCCTCGCCCGAGGGTCCATGTCGCGCCAGGTTGTCGCCATTGACCGTCCGCTCCGCCGCCCCGCCGATCCGGGCCATCCGGACCTTCGCCATCTCGGCCACGACGTGGGGCGCCGCGCTCTGCCTGTGCCTCTCCGCCTGGGCCCCGGCCGCGGCCGCCAGCGGCAACCCCGGCTCGGGTAGCGGGGGGACCGGCCAGGCGGCGGCGACCCCGCAGGGAGCGACCGGCGCGTCGGCCCCGACCAGCCAGGCCGACCTGCAGGTCAAGGCCCAGGAACTGGCCGGCCAGATCGAGGCCAACGGGCGCACCCTCGACGAGCTGTCCGCCAGCTACAACGCCGCCCAGATCCGGCTGCAATCACTCAACGTCCAGCTGGACTCGCTCAAGCAGGGCATGAGCCATGAGACCGCCCTGATCGCCCAGGCCCGACATCTCCTCAAGGAGCAGGCCATCCTGGCCTACCTGTCGGGGGGTGCCCCGCTCATCTACCTCCCCGACCGGCCCGGTCAGGATCCCAGCCTGTCCATCGCCTACGCCCAGATCATCGCCGGCGGTCAGCAACGAGCCGCCCAGACGTACCGGACCGAGCTGGATGCCATGACCCGGGAGGAGACGGCGGTACGCGCCACCGAGGCGCAGGCCACCCTGGCGGTGACCGCCATCCGCCGGGACCAGTCCCAGGCGTCGGCCACCCTCGACGCTCAGAAGCAGGCGCTGTCCCAGGTCAAAGGCCAGATGGCGGTACTGGTGGCCCAGGTCGAGTCGGCCCAGCAGCAGGCCCAGGCGCCGGCGGCCCAGACCGCCACGGTGGGCCTGACAGCCCCCCAGTCCAGCCCGATCCAGCCACAGCAGTCCGCCACCACCCCGTCCCGCCCGGCTCCCGCCCCGGCGGATGTACCGGCAAACGTCGTCCCGGCGGTACAGGCTCCCCAGCCGGCCCCGACGGCGGCCACCGCCCCTCCGACCACCCGCCGCTACGTGACCACCACCTCCGCCCCGCCCCAAGCAGCTCCGGCTCCGGCGCCGGGCGGGTCGACGGGGAGCGTCAGCCCCGGTGTCCCGGCTCAGGCCCCGGGGGCGGGCGCGGTGCTCGCCTACACCAGGGCCCAGCTGGGCAAGCCATACCAGTGGGCCGGGGCCGGGCCCGACAGCTTCGACTGTTCCGGACTGGTGATGATGGCCTGGGCCCAGGCCGGGATCCACTTCCCGCATCTGGCCCAGGACCAGTACGACATGACCGCCCGCATCCCGCTGTCGGATGCCCAACCCGGGGATCTCATCTTCTTCGGGACCCCGGACAACGTGTACCACGTGGGCATCTACATCGGCAGCGGCCAGATGATCGATGCTCCTGAGACCGGCCAGGACGTGAGCGTGTCGTCGATCTACTGGAGCTCGCTGCTCGGCGCCGGCCGGGTCCACACCTGACGGCTGGCCAGCCGGCCCCACCCCGACCACCGCCACCACACACCAGCCGCCGGCAACCCACCCCGAGCGCGGCCAACACCCGGCCCCAACCCACGTCAACCGCCGCCAGCACCCGGCCCCAACCCACGTCAACCGCCGGCAACCAACGCCAACCGCCGTAGCATCGCAGCCCATGCGCATCGGAATACACGCCGGCGTCACCGGCCACGGCGACAACGCCATCGACGAACTGACAGACGCAGCCCGCACCGCCGCCGAGCACGGGCTGGACTTCTGGACCCCCCAGATGAGCGACATCGACGCCCTGACCGCCCTGGCCGTGATCGGCCGGCAGGTCCCGGGGTTGAACGTCGGGACGGCGGTGGTCCCCACCTATCCCCGCCATCCCATGGTGATGGCCATGCAGGCGTTGACCGTGCAGGCCGCGACCGGCGGCCGGCTCTCCCTCGGCATCGGCCTGTCCCACCAGGTGGTGATCGAAGGCGCCTACGGCATCGATTTTTCCAAACCGGTACGCCACATGCGCGAGTACCTGGAGATCCTGATGCCGCTGCTGCACCAGGGCCAGGTGGCCTTCGAGGGTGAGGAGCTGACCGCCCGCACCTTCGCCCCCATGCGCCCGGCCGGGGCCACTCCCCCGCCCGTGCTGGTCGCCGCCCTCGGTACGCAGATGCTGCGGCTGGCCGGGCGCCTGGCCGACGGGACGGCGCTGTGGATGGTCGGCCCGAAGACCATCGCCGATCACATCGTGCCGACCATCACCCGGGCGGCGGAGCAGGCCGGCCGGCCCCGTCCCCAGGTGGTGGTGGGGCTGCCGGTGTCGGTGACCGCCGATCCGGACGCGGCCCGGGACAGGGCGGCGCAGGCCTTCGGGTTCTACAACAACCTGCCGTCCTACCGGGCCATGCTGGACCGGGAGGGAGCGGCCGGCCCGGCGGATGTGGCGGTGGTGGGCGACGAGGAGACGGTGGCGGCCCAGCTACGGCAACTGGGCGGGATCGGGGCCACCGCGCTCAGCCTGCCGGTGTTCGGCAGCCGGGACGACCGGGCCCGCACGGTGGCCCTCCTCGGCGAGCTGGCGAAGGAGCTGACGGCCTGATGAGAGCGGCCACCATCGTCGACGGCCGCCTGGAGGTCCGGGACCACCCCGATCCCCAGCCGGGTTACGGACAGATCCTGGTCCGGGTCCGAGCCGCCGGGCTCAACGGGGCGGACATGATCCAGCTGAAGGGCGGCTACCCGGCCCCGCCCGGATCGCCGCCCGACATCCCCGGTCTCGAGCTGGCCGGCGAAGTGGTCGGCACCGGCCCGGCCGTGACCCGCTTCGAGGTGGGCGACCGGGTGATGGCGGTGGTCGGCGGGGGCGGCCAGGCCGAGCTGGCGGTGGTGCACGAACGGGAGGCCATGCCGGTGCCGGCCGGGATGGACTGGACCGAAGCGGGCGGCCTGCCGGAGGTGTTCACCACCGCCCACGACGCGGTGTTCACCCAGGCCGGGCTGCGCATGGGCGAAAGGCTGCTGGTGCACGGCGCCGCCGGTGGCGTGGGCACCGCCGGGGTGCAACTGGGCATCGCAGCCGGGGCAAGGGTCACCGCGTCTGTCAGGAACCCGGAGATGCGCGACAGGGTCGCCGAGCTGGGCGCCACCGTCATCGACCCGGCCGACACCGCCTCGGCCGGTCCCTACGACGTCATCCTGGAGCTGGTCGGGGCCCCCAACCTGGACGTGAACCTCAAGTCGCTGGACATCGGCGGGCGGGTCACGGTGATCGGCACCGGCGCCGGCGCCAAGGGGGAGATCAACCTGGGGCTTCTGATGGTCACGCGGGCCCGCATCCACGGCTCCACGCTGCGGGCCCGGCCGTTGGAGGGCAAGGCGGCCGCCGCCCGGCTGGTGGAGGCCCAGGTGCTGCCCCTGTTCGAGGCGGGCCGGCTACGGGTGCCGGTCGACTGCAGCTTCCCCCTGGACCGGGCGGCCGCCGCCTACGAGCGCTTCGCCGCCGGCGGGAAGTTCGGCAAGGTGGTCATCACCTTCCCGTAGGGGAAAAAGGGGGCGGGCCGTCCCGGTCGACGCCCGCCCCTCCCCGGGCCCGGTGGCGGGGCCGCCCCGGGCTCTACCGGGGCCAGCCCCCAGCCCGGCTGAGCCGGCCGGTGGCCAGGCCCGCCAGCCAGCCGGCGACCAGGACGACGGCCCACGCCCACTCGGCGACCAGCGCCAGCGCCACCACCGCCAGCACGACCAGGACCGAGAGGACGGCCACCGCCACGGCGGTCAAGCGCAGCCGGGCCCCGGGGGCGGTTCCGGCGGTTCCTCCCGGGTCGGCTCCGGCCAGGACCGGGCGGCCCCGGATCGTCCCGCCTGCACCGCCGACCGGGTCGGCGATCCGCATCATGGGGAGGTCGGACCGCAGGTGGTCCAGTTCCTCCAGGGTGGTGGCCGACATGGCCTTCTCGATGCGGGTTGCGTACTCGTCCACGTCGATGCGGCCGGCGGCGCAGTGCCGGCGGAGCTCGTCGATGGTGCGCTGACGCTCGAGATCCGATGCACGCATGGCAACGTCACTCTACGCCCCGGCTGCGTTGTCGGTACCTTCGCTCCGCCGTGGGTCTGGGTCTAGGGGGCGGTGCCCGGGGGGCCGGCGGTGCCGGCCTGGGCGGTGCGGTGGTCGGCGCCGGCCTCCGATCGGGCCAGCACGTACACCCCCACGCACATGGCCACCAGCGCCACCACCTCGACCGCCACCGCCGCCGGGCCGTTGGAGATGGCCTCGCCCAGCACGAAGGCGCCGATGGCGACGCTGACCACCGGGTCGGTGACGCTCATGGTGGGCAGGGAGACGTCGAGGGCCCCGGCCTGGAAGGCGCTCTGGGCCAGGAGCATCCCCCCGGCCCCGAACGCCACCAGTACGTACGGCTGCCAGTGGGTGAAGAGGGGCCCCAGGCCACGGTCGAGCAGGTGGGAGGTGGTCTTGGTCAGGGCCGCCGCCGCCCCGTAGACCACACCGGCCGCTCCGGCCAGGGCCATACCCCGCCGGCGGGGGTTGGGGCCCCGGGCCACGGCGATCAGCGCCACCGCCACGACGGTGACCGAGACGAGCAGCGCCACCCAGTTGGAGGAGGTGGTGTCGGCGTAGCCGGCCGCCGGGTTGGCCACCGTCAGGAACACCGCCAGCCCGGCGCACACCACCAGCGCCGCGATCCAGTCCCCACGACCGAGACGGCGGCCGGCCCACGCCGCTCCGATGGGCAGGGCGAAGAGCAGGCCGCACACCAGCAGCGGCTGGACGACCACGATCGGCCCGTGACCGAGGGCCACGAACTGCAGCACGTAGCCCGCCCCGTCGCACGCCGTGCCGGCCAGCCACACCGGGTGGCGGATGAGCCGGACCATCAGGCCCAGCTTCAGGGACTGGTCGTCGGGCTGGTCCCGGGCTCCTTTGTGCTGGAGTACCGAGGCCAACGCGTACATGAGCGAGCTCCCGAGGGCGCAGACCACGGCCAGCACCCTGGGAGGCTACCCGCCACGCCCCGTTCCGGCACGTGCCAGACTGCCGCCATGGGCGCGTGGTGGAACGGCAGACACAGCGGGCTTAAACCCTGCGGCCTCACGGCATGAGGGTTCGAATCCCTCCGCGCCCACTCCGAATTCGGCGCAAAAGTCCTGGTCAGAGCGTTGCTTACGTTGGCTAACGTCCTCGTGGGACACGCGTGGGACACGCGAGAAATAGTTGTAGGTGGCAACTACCGGTCTGCTGCGGTATGTGGGGGCGCCTCTCGGGCCGTCAATCCGTCCATCGCACGAGCCCGGAACTGA
>DASSZD010000114.1:0-10407 GCA_035702985.1 Acidimicrobiales bacterium | reverse complement strand
GGCGTAGGTGCCGGGGTACACCGGGTTCAGGGAACCGGTGCTCCACGCGTACAGATCGTCGGTCAGGCTCTGGCTGGAGCTGTCCAGGGACACGGGCATGCCCAGCGCCGGGCTGGGGGACGCCGGGCTGTAGGTCCACAGGACCGAGCCGCCCTGGTCGTAGTTGATGGCGTTGGAGCCGGTCAACAGCGACACCGTCCCGGAGCTCACGGTCTCGGTGGTGACGAAGCTGGGCTGCTCTTTTACATCCACCCCTCCGGCGCTGGAGACGGTCACGTTGTAGGGCGGGTGGCCGGTACTGGGGGGTAGCTGGGCGAAGAAGGCGCACCCGTCCGAGCCGGTCGTGATGGTCTGGTTCACGGCCGGGGCCCAGCTGTTGCTCACCGTCACGTCGGCGCCGCTCAACCCGGTGCCGGCCGACGAGCTCACCTGCACGGCCAGGGATCCGTTGCCGGCGCTGAAGGTGCCGTTGGGCGCAGCCAGGAGGGCGCTCTGGCTCACCGACCCGGCAGATCCCCAACTGGCGGTGACCGTGGCCCGCAGGATGAGCGAGGCGTTGGTACCGCTGTTGCACGACGAGCCGCTGAGCCCCCGGTTGACCCATTCGGCCGTCTGGGTGAGATGGAAGCTGACACCTGCTGAGGTCTGGGCCGGAAGCGTCTCGGTGGTGACCGGGATGGTGTCGAACCCGGCGGTGGTGAGAGCGGCCGTCTGGAGCTTCTCGAGGACACCGGTCACCACGTTGGCCGCCACCACCCGGTCCTGGTTGTCGCGGGACAGACGGAGCCCCTGCATGATCGAGTAGAGGGACGCCGACATCAGGATGGCCAGGAGCCCCAGGGCCACCACCAGCTCGATGAGCGTGAAGCCGGCCTCCGGTGAGTCGGAACCGGCGGGGCGCGGCGGGGCCACCTGCGGGCCGCTTCCGCCGTCTCGGCGCGTGTCGCGCCTTGCACCGTGCGATCCGTGGGCCACGCCACCAGCCTCGGCCTCCGGAGGGCCGACCCTTGAGACCACCGGCGTCCGATGGGACGGACAATGAGGTCCGTGTTACACCCTTGCGGAAATTTCTTGTTTTTCCGGGTGACCGTCGACGGCCGGGCTGACGGCCCGGGCCGGGCACGGCCCCGGCGAAACGCCCCGTGCCGGCGGCCCGGCTCAATATGGTTGAGGAGATGGCGATCGGTCCCCGCTTCCCGGATGTCCTGGACGGAGCGAAACAGGGCCAGGAGAGCGCGTTCAACGTTCTCTACCGGGAGTTCAACCCGGCGCTCATCCGGTATTTCCGGGCCCGGGCGCGGCGCGAAGCCGAGGACCTGACCGCCGAGGCGTGGCTCCTGGCGGCCCGCGACCTGCGCGACTTCCACGGGGACGAGGCCGGCTTCCGGGCCTGGTTGGTAGGTATCGCCCACGCATTGCTGGCCGGCCACCGGCTCCAACCGCCCCACCACTCCGATCCCGTGGACCCGGCGGCGTTGGAACGCCTGGTGACAGGTGGCGGGCCCGACGCCCCGATGCTGGAGTCCGAGGCGGCCCAGGCGGTCATCAACCGCATCTGCACCGTGCTCAGCCCGGATCAGGGCGACGTGATCCTCCTGCGACTGGTGGTCGGCCTCAGCATCGCCGAGACGGCGGAGGTGATGGACAAGAGCGTGGGCGCGGTGCGGGTCCTCCAGCACCGGGCCCTCCATCGTCTGAGCCGGGAGTTCTCGGTGGAAGGTATAAGGCTGTGACCCGCCGGCCCGAAACCCCGGGCGGCCCGCCGGCCGCCCCCCTGTCGGACGAGGCGTGCGAAACCCTCCTGTCGGGGCGGGTGGAGCCGGCCGAGGCGCCCCCCGGCTGGGCCGGCGTGGCCGCCGCGTTCCGTACCGCGTCCGGCCCCCCGACCGCCGATGAGCTGTCCGGGATGCGATCGGTGGTCGCGGCCTGCCTGCAGGTGATCCGATCGGAGCCGGAGCCGGTGGTGGCGCGGGAGCCGGCGGTGGCGGCGGCGCCGGAGCCGGAGCCCACTTCGGCGGCGCGACGCCGTACCCGGATGCTGGCCTTCGCCCCGTGGACGGCGGCGGCGGGGGCGGCGGCGCTGTTGGGGGCCACCGCAGCGGCCGCGGCGGGGTACATCCCGGTGCCCGCCGTGCTGTCCTTCCACCATGACCGGCGGCCCACCACGACCACCACGGTCGGGCCGCCGGCCGGGCATCCCGGAGCGACGGACATCCATCCGGCGCTCCACGGGACGGTCGCTCCGGGCGTCTACCCCGGAATCCCGAGCGACCCGGCGGCGGCCTGCCGGGTCTTCCTGGCCACCATCGGCGGGGGCGGCCCGCTCGCGCCGGACCAGTTCGGGCCTCTGGTGCTAGCCCATGGAGGGATAGCGGGCGCCACGGCGTACTGCGAAGGCCTGGCCGCCGGCAGCGCGGCCCAGGCGGCCCCGCCGGCCACCGCCCCTGCCCCGGCGGCGGCCGCCGCCGGGAACCCCACGACCGGCACCCCCAACGGCAACGGCGCGACCGGCGCCAGCTCCGCCGGCACCCCCAAGACGAACGGCAACGGCAACGGGAAGAGCCAGGGCAACGCCAACGGCCAGGGCAACGCCAACGGGAAGGGCCAGGGCAACGCCAACGGCAACGCCAACGGCCAGGGCAACGCCAACGGGAAGAGCCAGGGCAACGCCAACGGCAACGCCAACGGCCAGGGCAACGGGAACGGTCACGCGGCCAGCAACGCGACCGCCGGTGGCAGCGGGCAGGCCAACGGCAACGGCAACGGCAACGGCAACGGCAACGGCAACGGCCACGGTGCCACCCCGCCGGGCAAGGCTCAGGGCAAGGCCTGATGCTGGCAGTTACGAGTGCGGGACCACGACCGCCCTGGCGTCGAGTTCGCCGTCGCGCAGCCGGCGGTACGCCTCGAGGGCGTCGTCCATGGTGAAGCGCTCGACGTCGGGCACGATCAAGCCGGCCCGGTAGAGGTCGACCACCTCGTGGAGGTCCTCGATGGTCCCCCAGTACGAGTTGGTCAGGGTCGCTTCGTAAGGGTTGGTGAAAAAGGACCACTGGGCCGTGCCGCCGCCGATCCCCACTATCTGCATGGCGCCCTGCTGGGCCACGGCCGCCTGGGCCAGGGCGATCGTGGCGCCGGCACCGACGAAGTCGAACACCGCGTCGACCCCCCGGCCGCCGGTCAGGGCGCGGATCTGATCAGCCTGGCCGGGGCCGCCTTCCACGGTCACCGCGCCGAGGTCCCGGGCCCGGGCCATGGCCTGCGGCTTGAGGTCGGTGGCGATCACGTTGGCACCGGTGATGGCGCGGAGGATCTGCACCCCCACCAGGCCCAGGCCGCCGAGGCCTATCACCAGGGCGTGGCGGCCGCCGCCGGCCAGGCGGGGCAGCGCCATCTTCACCGCGTGGTAGGGGGTGAGCCCGGCGTCGGCGAGGGGCGCCGCTGCGACCGGGTCGGCGTCGCCGAGGGGGACCAGGTTCCGCACCGGGACGGTCATGTACTCGGCCATGCCGCCGTTGCGGCCCAGCCCGATGCCCAGGTAGCCGACCTCGGCCGGGCGCTCGCAGTAGGTGTCCTGTCCCCGGGAGCAGGCCCTGCAGTGGCCGCACCCGACCGGACCGTAGACCAGGTGCGGGGCCCCGATCTCCAACCCGCGGACCCCCGGGCCGAGGGCTTCCACCCAGCCGGAGTTCTCGTGGCCCAGCACGAACGGCGGGGACATGAGGCCCTGGTCGAGGTCGGCGTCGAACTCGTGGAAGATGGCCACGTCCGAGTGGCAGGCGCCCGCCCCGGCCACCTTGAGCAGCACCTCGCCGGGGCCCGGCTCCGGGACATCTATCTCCTCGATGGTGGGGAACGTCTTCCACCCACGGAACATCACCGCTCGCATGCGCCACCCCTCCCGACCGGTCCGGCACCGGCCGGCCCGAGGCTATACCTCCAGATGATGATCAGGAGCTTCGGCCGGCCTTCCCGTTTGTTCACCCAGATTTCGCCTGCCGGAGCCGGTGGATGCCCCACCGGGGCCCTAGCGTGTGGTCCAGATGGACACCACGGTTGTGAGCGCCCGGATGGACACCGAAGCCGACGGGTCTCTCGTGGTGTCCTGGGAGTTGGCCGGCGAGGCGGGGCCCGTGGACCTGGCCGTGGGCCCATCACCCGACCGGCGCCACCACCGGTACCTCACCACTGTGCCCGCCGGCCGGACCAGCTGGCGGCTGGCCGGCCCGGAGGGTGGGCGGCTCTTCGTGTCGGTCAGCCCCTGCGGAGGGGGGCCGGCGGTGGTGACCACCGACCGGCGCATCGCCTTCCGGGGCATCACCAACTTCCGTGACCTCGGCGGGTACCGGACCGCCCTGGGCGCCGTGGTCCGCTGGGGGCTGGTCTTCCGGGCCGACGGCCTGCACGGCCTGCTGCCCGAGGATCTAAGCCTCTACGAGCAGCTGGGCGTGCGGAGGGTCTACGACCTGCGGGGCGACCCGGAACGGGCCGAGAATCCCGACCCGGTGGAATCCCGGCACCTGATCATCCTGAGCCGTCCGGCGGACGAGGCCCGCCCGGCTCCCCTGGCCGGCCTGGCCGGCGCCGACGGGGAGCGTCTCCTGGCGGACACCTACAAGGGGATGCTCGACCACGCCGCCATCCAGATCGGCCGCCTCCTCACCGGCCTCTCCGAGGACGGCGGCCTGCCCGCCGCCTTCCACTGCCACGCCGGCAAGGATCGCACCGGCATGGTGGCCGCCGTTCTGCTGGAGGCGCTCGGCGTGGACCGCTCGGTGGTCCTCGACGATTACGAGCTGACCGCCCGGTACCGGCTCCGCTCCCAGCAGGACTCCACCTACGGGCGGCTGCTCCAGGCGGGCCTGTCCCCGGAAGCGGCGGCCGGCGTGCTCACCGCCCCCCGCTGGGTGATGGAGGAGGCCCTCGACTACCTCGACACCGGGTATGCCGGGGTCGAGGAGTACCTCACCGGGCCGGCCGGGATGCGCAAGGAGGACCTGGAGACCCTGCGGTCCCGGCTTCTCGACTGGAACGGCTGAGCCGCCCACCCGGAAGCGTCGGACGGGACCCTCACCCGCCCGAGCAGTGGGGGGCGCTGAAGGTCACGGACGCCAGGAAGTCATTGAAGATTTGAAAGGTCGAGCCGAGGTCGGCCATGTCGGCGTAGAAGCCGAGAGCGTGCTGTTTGTCCACGGCGAAGCGGACCTCGGCCAGGTAGCTCAACGACTCCGGCGGCGCCGTGGCCGGGGAGGTACTGGACGGCGGCGAGCCGGCCTGCTCGTACACCACGAGCCCGGCGGTGGTCCCGCAGACCACCACCTGGGAGACGCTCTTGCGTCCGTAGCCGGGGCGTCCCTGCGGAAGTTGGGCCACGCTGCCCGTCGAGGTGACGACGATGTCGCCCGATCCCGACAACGGGCGGAACGCCACGCTGGACGTGGCCACCGGCGCAACGCTGGTCGCCGGGTTCTTCGCCGGGGCCGAGGTGGTCGTCGGGGCCGAGGTGGTCGTCGGCGTGGGTGCGGTCACGGCGGACTCGCCCCACGTGGCCGGGTACAGGGCCGAGAACCGGGAGGAGCTGAAGGAGCGGAACTTCCCCGGGGCGCTGAGCGACGGCTGGGCGCTGATCCATCCGGTCACGGTGGCGCCCTTGACCTTGAACCATCCGCCGGCGCCGGCCGTGTAGCCGAGCACGGTGAGCACCACCCCCTGCGCGGCTGCGCCCAGCACCGGGGCCGACGGGGCGGCCGACGCCCGCACATTGAGCCCGATGGGGCTGAGGACCGTCCTGGAGCCGCTGGTCTGCGGCCCCGCGACGGTGGTGGAGGTGACCGCCGCGGTGGTGGGTGACGTCCGGCTGGAGGTGGTCGGCGCCGAGGTGTGGCCGCCCCCGCTGCACCCCGCAGCCAGGGCGGCAGTCAGGGCGAGGCCGGCCCACCGGCGCGCCCGGCGCCCCGCAACTCGACTGCGACGGATCGTCGGTGCCACAGCTGCACTCCTCGGTGGTCCGGGAGCGGACTCCCCCGTCGATCGTAGGCGGCGTGCGCGGCCGGTGGAGTGACCGGAGGCGGACCGCTCAGGGGTCCTCGAGGCCGAGGGACACGAAGATGTCGTGGCGCTGGCTCTCGAAGGCGTCCTCGGTGATGGCTCCGGCCGATCGGAGCTCGTTGAGGTGGTGGAAGCGCGCCATCATCTCGGCCTGGTCGGCCGGTTCGGGGGTCTCGTCTTCCCGGCGCTGTTGGCGTCGTTGGGTCTTGGCCGCCTTGCGGTCGTTGCGCTGGGCGGCCACCCGCCGCTTGCCGGCGCTCTCCCCTCCCCGGCTCATTTCGACTCCGGAACCATGTCCTGGCGTCCGCGCTCGCGTCTGGTGTCGGCGGTGCCGTGGGACCTGGATCTGCGCCTGCTGCTCGGACGCTTGGTTCTGGCCGAGGAGGCGGCCGGTGGACGCTCGTCACCCGAGGAGGCGGGAGAGGCGGGGGCCGGCGAGGGGGCGCCCTCGAGTATGAGATGATCAAGGGTCCGCTGGCCGGGGCGGTGCTGGGTGATCACCGGGGTCACGCCGGCCCGCCGTCCCAGCTTGGCCACATCGGCACGCTGGTCCTCGGTGGCGAGGGTGACGACGGTGCCGCCGGCGCCGGCCCGGGCGGTGCGCCCGGACCGGTGGAGGTAGGTCTTGTGCTCGAGGGGCGGGTCGGCGTGGATCACCAACTGGACGTCGTCGACGTGCAGGCCGCGGGCGGCGATGTCGGTGGCGACCAGGACGGTGGCCCGGCCCGAGGTGAAGGCGTTGAGGTTGCGGACCCGGGCGGACTGGCTCAGGTTGCTGTGCATCTCCACCGCCGGGACGCCGGCCGCCGCCAGCTGGCGGGCCAGGGTCTTGGCCCGGTGCTTGGTACGGGTGAACATCACCTTCCGCCCGGGGCCGGATGTCAGTTCGACCAGGGCCGCCAACCGTCCGGCGGCCGAGACGTGCAGCACGTGGTGGGCCATCTCGGGGACCGGGGACCGGTCGTCGTCCACGCTGTGCTCGACCGGGTCGGACAGGTACCGCTTGACCAGCACGTTGACCGCTTCGTCGAGGGTGGCCGAGAACAGCATTCGCTGGCCGCCGGCCGGGGTCTGGTCGAGTATGCGGCGCACGGCGGGGAGGAAGCCCAGGTCGGCCATGTGGTCGGCCTCGTCGAGCACGGTGATCTCGACGGAGCCGAGGCGGCAGGCGCCGGAGCGGAGGAGGTCCTCGAGCCTTCCCGGGCAGGCGACCACGATGTCCACACCGCGCCGCAGGGCGGCGATCTGGGGCCGGTTGGGCACCCCTCCGAACACGGTCGTGGCGGCCAGACCGGCGGCGGAGGCCAGCGGGTTGATGACGTCCAGGATCTGGCTGGCCAGTTCCCGGGTCGGGGCGAGGATCAGGGCCCGGGGGCGACGACCCGGGGCCGGGCGGCCCGCTCGGGAGAGCCGGGCGATGATCGGCAGCACGAACGCCAGGGTCTTGCCTGATCCGGTGCGGCCTCGGCCGAGCACGTCGCGGCCGGCCAGGGCGTCGGGCAGGGTGGCGGCTTGGATGGGGAACGGCTCGCGGATCCCGGCCGAGGCCAGGGAGTCGACGAGCGCCGCAGGGACACCGAGGCCGGCGAAGCCGGTGGTGCCGGTCCGATCAGGGGCGCCGCCCGCGAGGCGATCACTGACACGGGGGGTAGGGCGGGAATCCGCCATGGAATGAATCTCCGAACTCTGGGTCCAGCTCCGCCCGCCGCTGGCGGCGATGTGACCCTCACGAAGTCAGGTCCGGGCCCCGAAGGGGCGAAGGGAGCGCACGATCTGAGCGCTTGACCACTCTACCGTGGCGGCCAGGTTGGACGCCGTCGAGGCCGGAGGGGACTCCTCGGCGACCTCGACTGCGTCACCTGGTAGTCAGCGGACGGTGACGTTGCTGGCCTGAAGGCCCTTGGGGCCTTGGGTGGACTCGAACTCCACCTTCTGGTTCTCCTCGAGGTTTCGGTACCCGTTGCCGGTGATGGCGCTGAAGTGCACGAACACGTCAGGGCCGCCATCGTCCTGGGAGATGAAACCGAAACCCTTCTCGGAGTTGAACCACTTCACGGTGCCGGTTGCCACAGATGATCCCCTCCTTTCCTGGCCTGAATCGCCCGGGGATCACACGGGTCACGGCCTGGCTCTAACTGAGCCGGAGGGAAATCTAGTTACGACAGCTACCCTCGTCCGCAAGTGTAGCCGATCCAGACCGGGTCGGGGGCGGCAACCGTCGAGGGTGGTGCTGTGCGAGTAGGGTGGTGGTGGGCGCCTCTGGGCAGCTTTCATCCGTTCCAATCCGATCGGAGCCGGACCCGTCCGGCCGTCCCAAGGAGCCGCAGTGCCACGTAACCCGCAGGTAGGAAAGAAGAGCCAAGGTCGCCGCCGGGTACCGAGCGCGCCCGGGGGGCGGGTACGGCGGGGCCGGCCCAAGGTCTGCATCTTCTGCCGCGAGCACGCCACCTGGGTGGACTACAAGGATGTGGCCCTGCTCAGGCGGTTCATGAGCGATCGGGGCCGGATCAAGGCCCGGGGCGCCACCGGGACCTGCGCCCAGCACCAGCGGGACGTGGCGACGGCGGTCAAGACCGCCCGGGAGCTGGCCCTGCTCCCCTACGCGGTGCGCACGGCGTCGAGCGACTCCCGGGGCGGCCGGGGAGGGGACCGCCGCGGAGGCGGACGGGGCCCGGCGACGGAGGACCGGGCCGCAGAGACGGCCTCCGAGGCCTCCTCGGACGGCGGTGGTCAGGTCGACGAATCATCCTCCACCGAGGCGTCCGCCGACGGATCGCCGGCGCCGACCGCCTAGCACCCGCCCCTCAGCGGGGGGAGGCCGACCGCTCAGCCGCTACTGGCTGATCTGGTCCCTGATGCGGTCGATGGTCTTGAGCTGCCTGGCCCGGTCCATCTCGTTACGGGTCGAATCGGCACGAACCCGCTTGGCCAGGCGGTCCAGGCGCGACAGCTCCTCGCCCCGGACCCGCTCCGCGTCGGCGGCCGGGAGGCGGCGGAGCGCCCGCCGGAAAGCCTGCTGGGCGGCCGCCGCCCGCTCGAGTCCCAGATCCCGGCTGATCCGGGCGTAGGCCAGCCCCTGGCCCCGAAGCTGCAGGACCTTCTCATCGACTGCTTCGGTCAGATCTGGCATGCGGATCAACCTCCCGAGCCTGGGGGCTCAACCGCTCAGAGGCCGGGATCGGTTCCCAGCCCCGCTGCAGCCTACCGCTCGGGCGTCGGAGCCACCCTCACGCCCCGCTCACCCGCCGCTACGAGCCACCCAGCCGGTACCGGTAGGCCGCCGCCACCGTCAGCGGTCGGGTCAGCCCCCCGACGGGCTGTCGGCCGCCCGCCGGAGGGTAAGCGGCTCCGGATCAAGTAGCCTCCGGGCGCTGGACACTTCTCACTTCCCTAAGGGCCGTGTCTCAACAACAGCAGAGACGAGGACGAGTGGCCAACAAGCGTGCCGTGCAGCCCGAGGAGGACCTCGTCCGGCTGTACCTGAACGACGTGGGCAAGCACGCCCTGCTCAGCAAGGACGACGAAGCCCGCCTGGCCCAAGCCATCGAAGCCGGCCGGGACGCCCGCACCGAGTTGACCCGAACCGAGGGGCTGTCGCCGTCGCGCCAGCGCGAGCTGCGACGCCTGGTCCGCCTGGGGGAGGAAGCGACCGAGGGGTTCGTCAAGGCCAACCTGAGGCTGGTGGTGTCCATCGCCAAGAAGTACCAGGCCGCCGAGCTCCCCCTGCTGGACCTGGTGCAAGAGGGGAACCTGGGGCTGATCCACGCCGTGGAGAAGTTCGACTGGCGCAAGGGTTTCAAGTTCTCCACCTACGCCACCTGGTGGATACGCCAGGCCATCACCCGGGCCATCGCCGACCAGGCCCGGACCATACGCATACCGGTGCACATGGTGGACACGATCAACAAGGTCATGCGGGCCCAGCGCCAACTGCTCCAGGACCTCGGCCGCGAACCTACCGTGGAGGAGGTCGCCGAGCGCGCCGAGATGACCGCGGAGAGGGTCAGGGACATCCTGCGGGTGAGCCAGGAGACGGTCTCCCTGGAGCAGCCGATGGGCGAGGACGACTTCAGCCTCTCGGATCTGATCGAGGACGAGGGGGCGGTGGCGCCCTCCGAGGCCGCTGCGAGGGCGATGCTCAACGAAGCGGTGAGCGAGGCTCTCGCCGAGCTCTCCGAGCGCGAGCGCAAGGTGGTGCGGATGCGGTTCGGCCTCGACGACGGGCAGATGCGCACGCTCGAGGAGGTCGGCAAGGAGTTCGGGGTCACCCGCGAGAGGATCCGCCAGATCGAGTCGAAGACCCTCGCCAAGCTGCGCCACCCGATGCACAGCGGGCACCTGCGGGACTACCTGGAGGAC
>DASSZD010000078.1:0-3687 GCA_035702985.1 Acidimicrobiales bacterium | reverse complement strand
CCCGGGGGAGGCGCAGACGACGATCATAGTGGGCCGGCCGAGCCCGGGGCGAGAGGGCGGGCGGGACCCCCGAACGGTCAGCCGCCGGCCGGACCGCCCAGGGCGTTCAGGCGCCGGTCGGGGACGAACCAGATGATGGAGACGGTCACGAACAGGGCGTAGGCGATCCACGGGGTGACCCAGGCCAGGCCCACGCCGAGGGCGTAGATCACTATGGAGGCGTTGCCCTTGCGGTCCCGGCCGACGCTGCGGGCCACCTCGGATTCGGCGCCGTTGGCCCGGATGATGGTGCGGACCAGGATCCCGTAGGCGACCGCCGCGGCCAGACCCACCACCCCGTACACCGAGGCTGGCAGGTGGGACCGGTAGTCCGTGCCTACCCACTCGGTGACGACCGGGATCAGCGACAGCCAGAACAGCAGGTGCAGGTTGGCCCACATGACCGCCCCGCTGATCCGGGGGGTGGCCCGCAGGAGGTGGTGATGGTTGTTCCAGTAGATGCCGATGAAGGCGAACGACAGGATGTACACCAGCAGCCCGGGCAGGCTCTTCTCCAGGGCGTGGAAGGTACCCGACACAGGGGCCTTCAGCTCCAGCGCCATGATGGTGATGATGACGGCCATGACGCCGTCGCTGAAGGCTTCCAGACGGTCGGGCGCGTGCCAGGCTGCCTCACCGCCGGGAAGCTCGCTCACCGGACCGCTACCGCCCGCCGACCCCGCCCGGACCGAACACGACGCTACGCCCGGAGCCGGCAGCCGCATCCGAAGCCGCGCCCCGCCATCCGGTCATCAGTAGTGCCACGGGAAGGAGGACCAGTCGGCGGCCCGCTTCTCGAGGAACGAGTCCCGTCCCTCCGCCGCCTCGTCGGTGGCGTAGGCCAGCCGGGTGGCCTCGCCGGCGAAGACCTGCTGGCCGACCAGGCCGTCGTCGATCAGGTTGAGGGCGAACTTGACCATCCGCTGGGCCGTGGGGCTCTTGGAGTTGATCTCCCGGGCCCACTGCAGCGCAGTGAGCTCCAGCTGGTCGTGGGGCACCACCGCGTTGACCGCCCCCATGGCATGCATCTCGGCCGCGGTGTAGGTGCGGCCCAGGAAGAAGATCTCCCGGGCGAACTTCTGGCCGACCTGCCGGGCCAGGTAGGCGGACCCGAACCCGCCGTCGAAGCTGGCCACGTCGGTGTCGGTCTGCTTGAACCGGGCGTGCTCGGCGCTGGCCAGGGTCAGATCGCACACCACATGCAGGCTGTGGCCTCCCCCGGCCGCCCACCCCGGCACCACGCAGATGACGATCTTGGGCATGAACCGGATGAGCCGCTGCACCTCCAGGATGTGCAGCCGGCCGGTGCGGGCCCGGTCGACGGTGTCGCCGCTCTCCCCCGCCGCGTACTGGTAGCCGTCCCGGCCCCGGATCCGCTGGTCACCCCCGGAGCAGAAGGCCCAGCCCCCGTCCCGGGGGGACGGGCCGTTACCGGTGAGCAGCACGCACCCCACGTCGGGGCTCTGGCGGGCGTGGTCGAGAGCCTGGTACAGCTCGTCGACGGTGTGGGGCCGGAAGGCGTTGCGCACCTCGGGCCGGTCGAAGGCGATACGCACCGTGCCCTGGTCCACCGCCCGGTGGTAGGTGATGTCGGTGAAGTCGAAGCCGGGCACGGCCCGCCAGGCCTCGGGGTCGAACAGCTCGGAAACCATAGGCGGCGACACTACACAGCCTTCCGGAGCTCACCGGCTGGACGGCGCCGGAATCGACGGCAGGCGGGCGGTCGGGCGGGTGCGGAGCGCCCGGGGGTCCCGCCCCCGAACCGGTGGCGGGACCCGGACGGGCGGCGGCTAGTGCAGGCGGACCCGGGGGTCGAGCATGGCGTAGCCGATGTCGACCAGGATGTTGGCCACCACCACCGCGGTGGTGGCGACCAGCACGATGCCGATCACCACCGGCAGGTCCTGCTGCTCGATGGCGTGCACCGCGGTGTACCCCAGGCCGGGCATCCCGAAGGTGTACTCGGTGAGGATGGCCCCGCCCAGCAGGACCCCCACGTCGATACCGAACTGGCTGACCACCGGGGTCAGCGCCGACCGCAGGGAGTGGCGGTAGATCACCCGGCGCTCGAGCAGGCCCTTGGCCCGGGCGGTACGGATGTAGTCCTCCCCCATCACCTCGAGCATGGAGCTACGGGTCAGGCGGGTGTAGGTGGCCGCCGATATGAGCGCCAGCGATACCCACGGCAGCACCAGGCCCCGGAACCAGTCGAACGGGTTCTGGGTGAACGGCGTGTAGCCCGAACCGGGGAACCAGGTGACCCCGTGGATGGTGAGCTGGTAGTAGAAGACGTACAGCAGGATGAGGCCCAGGACGAACACCGGCACCGAGTAGAAGAACAGCGCCACGGTGGTGACCGAGCGGTCGATCAGCGATCCCCGCTTCACGGCCGAGACCACCCCGGACAGCACCCCCAGGACCAGCCAGATGATGGCGGCCCCCACGGCCAGGGACAGGGTGATCGGGAAGGCCTCCTTGATCACCGTGGTGACCGGCTGCCCGTGGATGTACGAGTAGCCGAGGTTGCCGTGCAGGATGCCGTCTATGAAGTGCCAGTACTGCAGGTAGGTCGGGTCCTTGAGGTGCAGCCTGTTCGCCACCTGCGCCACCTGCAGAGGGCTGGCTTCGCGACCGGCCAGGCGCCGGGCCAGGTCGGCCGGGCCGGGACCCACGAAGAAGATGATGAAGACCAGCACCGTCACCATCCAGATGACGAAGATGCCGAGCGCCAGACGGCGTACCAGGAAACGTGCCATTGATGCGGACCTCTACAGACGATCGAGACGGGGGTCCAGCGCGTCGCGGACACCGTCACCGAAGATGTTGAACGCGAGCGTGGTGAGGACCAGGGCCAGCGAGGGGAACACCAGGAACCACCAGGCCTGCTGGTAGGTGCCCTCCGACTCGGCGATCATCTGGCCCCAGTCGGCGGTGGGCGGCGGGATGCCCAGGCCGAGGAACGACAACGCCGCCTCGAACACGATCACCACCGGGATCAGCAGGCTGGCGTACACGATCAGCTGGGCCACCACGTTGGGCAGGATGTCGACGAACATGATCCGCCACGATCCGGCTCCGAGCGAGCGGGCCGCCTCTATGTACTCCTTCTCCCGTATCGACAGCACCTGGCCCCGGATCACCCGGGCCACGGCCGCCCAGCTGAACACCGCGATCACGAAGATGATGATGGGCATGCCCGGCCCACCCAGGAAGCCGATGGACACCAGCGAGATGGCGAACATCAGGTACGGCAGGGACAGCACCACGTCGATCAGGCGGGCGATGGCGGTGTCGACGATCCCGCCCAGGTAGCCGGCGGCCAGGCCCAGGATGGCGCCCACGGCCACGGTGATGAGGGTGACCACGATGCCGATGAACAGCGAGATCCGGGCCCCGTACATGATCCGGACCAGGATGTCGCGGCCCTGGTCGTCGGTGCCGAGCAGGAAGGTGCCGTTGGGGCTCACCGGCAGCCCCGACGGGCTGAGGCCGGAGGTGCGGAACTGCTGGTTGACCCCGTGGCCGGTGAGAGAGGCGAACACCGGGGCGAATACGGCGCACAGGATCATCAGGACGATGAAGGCCAGGGCGATCAGCGCGGCCCGGTCCCGGCGGAACCGGGCCCAGGCCAGCTGCCAGGTGCCGCGA
>DASSZD010000013.1:0-23577 GCA_035702985.1 Acidimicrobiales bacterium | reverse complement strand
CCCCTCGGTCCGCCCGGGCCCCCGGGCCGGGGCCGGGCGGGCTGCGGATCACCTCCCCCGCGCCATAAACTGGGCTATGGCGAATCGGTTCGGCTCATCCGGGAACGTGTCTTTCGACGAGAAGTTCGGCCGGGAGGGCTTGACCTTCGACGACGTCCTGCTGGTCCCGGCTGCCTCCGAGGTGCTTCCCGCCGAGGCCGAGACGGGCACGTTCCTGACCAGGCGCATACCGCTGGCCGTCCCCCTGGTGTCGGCGGCCATGGACACCGTGACCGAGGCCCGCCTGGGCATCGCCATGGCCCGGCTGGGCGGCATCGGGGTGATCCACCGGAACCTGTCGATCGCCGATCAGGCCCTCGAGGTGGACAAGGTCAAGCGCTCCGAGTCGGGGATGATCACCGACCCGATCACCATCACCCCCGCCACCTCCGTCGCCGACGCCATGGACCTGATGGCCCAGTTCCACATCAGCGGCATCCCGGTGGTCGACGACAGCCACCGGCTGGTGGGCATCGTCACCAACCGGGACCTGCGCTTCGAGGAGCCGAGCCGGCGGCCGGTGTCGGAGGTGATGACCTCCACCGGTCTGGTGACCGCCCCGGTCGGCACCTCCCTCCACGGGGCCCAGGCCCTCCTGGCCCGGCACCGGATCGAGAAGCTGCCCATCGTCGCCGACGACGGCGTCCTCAAGGGTCTGATCACGGTGAAGGACATCCAGAAGCGGCTCGACTACCCCAACGCCACCAAGGACGACGAGGGCCGGCTCCGGGTGGCGGCGGCCGTCGGGGTGGGACCCGACTGCTTCGACCGGGTGGCTGCGCTGGTCGAGCGCAAGGTGGACGCGGTGGTGGTGGACACCGCCCACGGCCACGCCCAGTCGGTCATCGACACGGTCGCCAAGGTCAAGGCCAACTTCGCGGTGGACGTGATCGCCGGCAACGTGGCCACCGCCGAGGCGACCCGGGCGTTGATCGACGCCGGCGCCGACGGGATCAAGGTCGGTATCGGCCCCGGATCGATCTGCACGACCAGGGTCATCGCCGGGATCGGGGTGCCCCAGATCACCGCCATCTTCGACTGCGCCACCGCGGCCCGGGGCGACGTCCCGGTCATCGCCGACGGCGGCGTGCAGTTCTCGGGGGACATCGCCAAGGCCCTGGCGGCCGGAGCCGCCACCGTCATGCTCGGCAACGCCCTGGCCGGGGTGGACGAGGCCCCCGGCGACATCGTCATCCAGCAGGGGGAGCAGTTCAAGGAGTACCGGGGCATGGGCTCGATGGGGGCCATGCAGGGCCGGTCGTTCTCCAAGGACCGCTACTTCCAGGGCAGCGTGGACAGCGGCAAGGTGGTGCCCGAAGGGGTCGAGGCCCGGGTGCCGTACAAGGGCCCGGTGGCCAACGTGGTCCACCAGCTGGTGGGCGGCCTGCGCCAGGCCATGGGCTACTGCGGGGCCCGCAGCGTCGACGATCTGCAGCTCCACGGACGGTTCATCCGGATATCCCCGGCCAGCCTGCGCGAGAGCCATCCCCACGACGTCAGCATCAGCAAGGAGGCCCCCAACTACCGGCTGGGCCGCTGACCCCCACCCGGGGGGAACTCAGCCTTCGTCCTGGGCTTTCGACCCTCCCGGCCGGGACAACAGGGCCACCACGGCCAGCCCGCAGCCGCCGGCTGTGGCGATGGCCCCGGCCGGGCCCAACGCCCCGGCCACGGCCCCGGCGGCCGTGAACCCCAACCCCTGGAGCGCCATCAGCCCGGCCGAGCTGAGGGTCATGGTGCGGGTGAACAGCCCGGCGGGGGCGGCGTCGCGGATCCGGGCGTCGAGGCCCAGGCCGTAAAGGCTGCAGGCGCCCGACGCCACCAGCAACGGGAGGGCCACCGGCACGGCCGGGTCGGCCACGAAGGCCAGGTACGGGACGAACCCGGCGGCGGCAGCCGGCAGCACCATTCGGCGCTGCCGGGCGGGGTCCAGGCCCCGGATCCCGGCGATGTCACCGGCGATGATCCCCACCGGCAGGGCGGTCAACCACCAGCCGACCAGGCTGGGCGCCCCGTGGTGGGCGGCCACGTACGGGGCCGCGACCGCCTCGGGGGCCACCGTGAACATCGGGACCAGCCATCCGATCAGCAGCAGCCGTCTGAGCTGGGCGTGGGCCAGCACCGCCTTGCCCCCCCGCCACGAACCCAGGGGGGCGCCCCCCGCCGAACCCGTGTGGTCTCCGACGACGGCCCGCACCATGGCCGCTGCCACCGCGAACGACACGGCGTTGACCGCCAGCGCACCCCGGGGGCTGAGAACCAGGAGCAGCACCCCGGCCCCGGCATTACCGCCCAGCTGGGCGAGCTGGGCGGCGATGCGCATGAGCGAACGGGCCGGGACGTACGCCTCGTGGGCAACCGTGGAGCGGACCAGCACGGCCCGGGACCCGGCCGACAGCGACGACAGGCAGCCGATGCCGAACAGCAGCCCGAGGAGCGCCGCCACCGGCACGCCCGGCCAGACCATGACCCCGGCCAGGACGGCCGACCCGGCGCCGCAAGCGGTCACCAGACCCCTGGGCCGGACCCGGTCGGCCACACCGGACAGGGCTCCGCCACCCACCAGGTAGGGCAGGAAACCCACCGAGAAGGCGAGCGACGCCAGCACCGGTGAGTGGGTGCGGCGGTAGATCAGCACGGTCAGGGCCACGGCCGCCACGCTGGTGCCGGCCACGGAGATGAGCTGGGCGGCGAACAGGGCCCGGAACTCGCCCGAGGCCAGAACCCGGCCGTACCCCACCCGCTGCTCCGGCCCGGCGCTCACCGGCCCAGGTTGGCGGGGCGTGACACCGGGCCGGAATTGATTCGCTCCGGGGCGTATCTTCGGGGGGGTGACAGTGCTGGCCGCGACCGGCGTGGACGACGTGTTGTCCGTGCGCTTCGCCTGGTCGCCGCTGTGGGAGGCCATGCACGCCGTCCGCAGCTTCTACGACCAGGCCGCCGGCCCGTACCACCGGGCCTGGCACCAGCTGGTCGCCGACCGGTTGGAGCGGGTGGACCTGGAGCCGCTGATGGCGGTCCAGCCGCTCAAGGGTTTCATCCCGGATTTCCTGACCCCTCCGCCCCGGACCTCGGCGCCGCGCCCGGCCGACCAGCTGGACGAGGTGCGGGCCACACCGCCGGAGCAGGTCGAGCGGGAGCTGCTGCGGTGCAGACAGACCCTGGGGAACGGCCGCCACCGGAGCATCGTGGACTCCTACCTGGGCGACCCGGCGGCCGCCCGGGACCTGCTGGCCGACCGCCTGGAGGAGGTGTGGACGGAGCTGCTGTCCCCCTTCTGGCCCCGGGTCAGGGCCCTCCTCGACCGGGACATCCAGGAACGGTCCCGCCGGCTGGCCCGCTACGGGCTGCGCCGGGTCCTCGACGAGTTGCACCCCCGCATCCGCTGGTCGGAGACCGGCCTATGGGTCGGCGACGGCAGCCGAGCCCGCTACGACATCGGCACCCGGGGCCTGGTGCTCATGCCCAGCGCCTACCTCCGCCCGGCGGTGGCCGCCATAGTCGACGAGCCCTGGCAGCCCACCATCGCCTACCCGGCGCGCGGCACCGCCGAACTGTGGCTGGACCGGCCGGCGCCACCCGAGGCGCTGGCCCGGCTCATCGGCCGCACCCGGGCCACGGTGCTGGCCGGCCTGGACCACCCCGCTTCCACCCAGGCCGTGGCGGCCCGGCTGGGTATCAGCCCGGCCGGGGCGTCCGGACATCTCCTCGCCCTCCGCCACGCCGGGCTGCTGTCCGCCACCCGGCACGGTCACGCGGTCCTCTACGAGCGGACCGGGCTGGGCACCGACCTGCTCGGGGGCGCCGGCCAGTGACGGAAGCCCCACCGGCGGCTTCGAGGCGCTCCGGGGGGCGCCGGCCGGTGAGGGGAGCCGCCGCCACCCCGCCGGCCGGCGGTCAGCGCTCGGGAGCCGGTTCGGCGCTCCCTCCGCCCTGTCTGCGCAGACTCTCCACCGTCTGCACGTAGAGCATCCAGTCCCAACGGGACTTCGCCGAGTCCCGGTACCGCCTGCGGGCTTCAGCGATCGTGTCGACGGTTGCCATCTCGTCCTCGCTATCCCTGTCGGTTCTGCTTTCTTCCGGTCATTCTCAGCCTGCCGGCCGGCGCGCTTAAGGGGCTTTCTACCCGGGATGGCCGGGACTTTCGTCAGAAGATCCGGCCGGACCTGTGACGGCTACCAGGTGGGCCAGCCGGCGGCCAGGGAGCCGGTGACGGTGGGCTGCACCAAGACCCCCGACGGGGCGCCCAGGGACACCAGCAGCTGGTTGAAGTTGACCCCGTATGCCGAGGGCCGGGAGGCGGCATCGTCGGCGGAGGTCCACTGGCCGGCGGCGGCGGCCATGGTGTCCCCGTAGCGGTCGGCCGACCATCCGATCTCCATGTCGGGGTAGGCGTCATGCAGTACGCCGAGCACCGTGTTGGCGGTGACGGTCTGGCCCACGGTGACCGACGGGGTGACGTTCTCGGCCACGTAGACGCTCCTGCCGGCCGCCGGGCCGTCGGTGAGCGTGTAGGAGATGTAGGTGCCGTCGGGCCAGCTGCCGGCGATCGAGGTCACGACCCCGTCACCGAGGGCGTAGATGGGGCCCGACCCGCCGTAGTCCACCCCCTCGTCGACCCGCTCCGGGCGCAACCCGGTGACGGCCCGCAGCGGATCGTCGTAGTTGTCCGCCGATCCGATGGCCATCCCGAGAACGGGCACCCCGAGGTTGGCCGCGGACCCGAGGAAGGGGGCGTCGCCGAAGGCGAAGACCCCCCCGTCGGCGGCCAGCAGCCAGTAGCCGTGACCGTCGGCGGTGGGGGCCATGGCGATGACCGGCCGGTTGAGCCGGGTGCCGCCGGTGGAGCCGTAGAAGCCGGCGTCGCCGAAGGTGAAGATGCCCCCGTCGGAGGCCACCAGCCAGTAACCCCCGCCGTCGGGGGTGGTGGCCATGCCCACCACCGGCCGGTTGAGCCGGGTGCCGCCGGTGGAGCCGTAGAAGGTGGCGTCGCCGTAGTCGAAGATGCCGCCGTCGGCGGCCACCATCCGGTAACCGTGGCCGTCGGGGGTGGCGGACATGCCCACGATGGGCTGGGCCAGGTGGATGCTCCCGGCCGACCCGTAGAAGCGGGCGCCGCCGAAGCTGAAGATGCCGCCGTCGGAGGCGACCAGCCAGTAGCCGCCGGCCGGGTCCGCGGCGATGCCCACGATGGGCTTGTTGAGCGGGGTGCCGGCCATGGAGCCGTGGTAGACGGCGTCACCTAGCGCCACCACCGCCCCGTCGGACTCGGCGGCGTAGGCGCCGTGACCGTCGGGGGTGGAGGCCACCGCCACCACCGGGGAGACGGGGGCGGGAACGCTGCTGGTGAACCCCCCGCCGTAGCCGACGATCCGGCCGGCTGCGGTCAGGAGGCTGTACGCCTCGCCGGCGGGCGCCGACCCGCCGGCAGCGGCCGCCACCCGGGCGGACGCGGTGACGCCGACGGCCGCCGCGCGGGCGGAGGTGTGGAGGCCGGCGGCGGCCGCCGCCCCGGGGGAGACGGTGACGCCGGCCGCGGAGACCAGACCGACAGCGGCCGCGGCCGCAGAGGCGACCGACCCCCGGTAGCGGCGGGCCGCCCGCGGGCCACCTCCGCGGCCGGATCCGGGCTGGCTCTTGCTGGGCACGGGGCTGCTCCTCGGGTTCGTGCGGCCACCTCCGCCGGCGGCCGTCCTGAAGGGTTAGATCGGCACCGCCCCCCGGCCGACTTGAGTCCCGGGCCGGCTCCCCCGCCCCGACGCCGCCCCCAAATGGGCTTTCGTCCCCTGGCGGGACAGCCCGCCGCACCAGGAGACTGCACCCGTGCCTGCGCCCGTCCCGACCCTCGAGGACCTGCCCGACCCGGCCGGCAAGCGGGTGCTGGTACGGGCCACCCTGGACCTGCCGCTCGGCGCCGATCGCGGTGGGCTGATGGCCCGGTACCGGGCCGGCGAGCTGGCCGACACCCTGGACTGGCTGGCCGACCGCGGCGCCAAGATCACCGTGTGCGGCGACGCTGGAGGAGCCGACCCGGAGGAGGAGGCCAGCCGCTTCGCCGGCGTCCGCCAGGTCCTGGAAGCGCTCCTGCCCGGCGTGGCCGTCGCCGACGACACCGCCGGCGGCGGCGCGTCGGCCGAGGACCCGGAGGTCATCGAGGCCCTGGTCGGGTCCCACGACCTGTTCGTCAACGACAGCTTCCAGTGGTCCTACCTGCCGCTGCCGTCGCTGGTTCTGCCGCCGGCCCGCCTGGCGTCGGCCATGGGGCGCACCGTCCAGCACGATCTGGACGCCGTCGGTCCCCTGCTCACCGCCCCGGAGCGGATGTTCGTGGCCGTCCTCGGCGGGAACCGCTCCTACCCCCGCCTGCACGGGCTGGAGGGGCTGGTCCTGCGAGCCGACAGCCTGGTGATCGGCGGGGCCATGGCCCTGCCGTTCCTGCAGGCCATCGGCAAGCAGCCGGCGGACGGGGCCTCGCAGGAGTTCCTGACCGAGTGCCGCCGGGTGTACGGGCTGGCGGAGCGGGTGCAGCATCCGGTGCAGCTCCCGCTCGATCTGGTGTGGCTCCGCCCGGACGGATCGGTCGAGGTGGCGGCCGCCGGCCAGCACCCCGACGGGCAGGTCGTCGATATCGGTCCCCGCAGCCAGGTGCGCTTCGCCGAGATGGTGCAGGGCGCCAGCACGCTGCTGTGGAGCGGCTCGCTCGGCCAGGTGGAGGACCCCCGGTTCGGGGCGGGGACGCAGGCGGTGGGCGCGGCCCTCGGACCGGGTCCGGCGGTGCTCGGCGGCGAGGCGCTGGTGTCCGCCCTGGACGCCAACCGGCAGGTACCCGCCTCCGCCCGGATCATCACGGCCACCGACCCCGCACTCGAGCTGCTGAAGAACGGGGACCTGCCGGCGCTGATGGCCCTGCGCCGGAGCGGGTAGGCCGGGCGGCCGGACCCGGGCCGGCCGGTAACCTGTCAGGGCTTTGGATACGCCCACACCAGTCCACGCCGCCCGACCACCGGACCGGGCCCGGGCGCAGCGGTTCAGCTACGGACCGCTCCACGTCGACCGGGCGGCCGGTGTCCTGCGCTGCTCGTACCAGCTCGACGACCGGACCTTCACCGAGGTGGTGAGCGTCGGCGGGGGGCTCACCTGGTCACCGGCCGCCCTCGAAGCGGCCCGCCTGGTCCACCTGCTGGCCGGCGTGTCCTACTACAAGGCCGGCGCCCCGCCGTTCATCGACCTGGGAAGCACACCTGTCCGGCCCGGGGAGCGGGAGTTCCTGCGCCGCTACTACCTCGGCGGCCTGGGGGAGTTCTCCTACCGCAACGGGATCGACCTCAGCGACCTGCGGATCGTGGGCGGCGCCGAGGACCTTCCCGCCGCCACCGCGCGAGAAACCGCCCCGCCGGGCGGCCCGCTGATCCCCTTCGGCGGCGGGATCGACTCCATCGTCACGGCCGACCTGGTCGCCGCCCACCGCCCGAACCCGGCGCTGTTCGTGGTGAACCGGCCCGGGATCCGCTTCCAGGCCATCGAGTCGGCCGCCGAGGTGACCGGACTGCCGCTGCTGCGGGCCGAGCGGGAGATCGACCAGAGCCTGGTCGCCCTGGCCCGGGCCGGCACGGTACTCAACGGCCACGTCCCCATCACCGCCGTCATCTCCGCCGTGGCCGTGCTGGTCGCCGCCCTGCGGGGCCGGCCGGAGGTGGTCATGTCCAACGAATGGTCCGCCAGCCGGGGGAACCTGGAGGTGGACGGCTGGTCGGTCAACCACCAGTACTCCAAGAGCTTCGGCTACGAGCGGGACTTCCGGGCCGTGCTGGCGGGGTCGGTGGGCGGGGCGGTGGAGTGGTTCTCGCTGCTACGCCCCTTCAGCGAGCTGTGGGTGGGCCGCCGCTTCGCCGACCTGAGCCGGTTCCACCATGTGGTCCACAGCTGCAACCGGGCCTTCTACCTCGACCCGGCCCAGCGCCTGGACGGCTGGTGCGGCCGCTGCGACAAGTGCTGCTTCATAGACCTGATCCTGTCGCCGTTCCTGCCCGCCGCCGCCCTGGAATCCATCTTCGACGGCCGCGAACCGCTGCGGGACGCCACGCTGCTCCCCCAGTTCCGGGTGCTGGTCGGCCTGGGCGAGGGGATCAAGCCGTTCGAGTGCGTCGGCGATGTCGACGAGTGCCGCACGGCCACCACCCTGGCCGTCGAGCGCCCCGACCGGGCCGGCACCGAGGTGCTGCAAGCCCTGATGGCCGAGATGGGCGCCGCTGCGTCGGCCGCCCGGGCTGCCGCCGACCGCCTCCTACTGCCCCTCGGGGACCATGCCATCCCGCCCGACCTGTTCGCCGCTGCGCTGGCCTGACCTGGCCGGCGCCCGGGTGGGCGTCTGGGGCGTCGGCGCCGAAGGGCGGGCCAGCCTGGCCAAGCTGGCCGAACTCGGCGTCACCCCCGCCTCCGTGGTCGACGATGCACCGTCGAGCCCCTCGGTGATCGCCACCTCGGACGGTGGCCTGGAGGCCCTGGGCGGCTGCGAGGTGGTGATCAAGTCACCGGGGATCTCCCGCTACTCCGCCCAGGTGGCCCAGCTCGAGGCGGCCGGGGTGGCGGTGGTGGGCGGCCTCGGGCTGTGGTTGGAGAGCGTGGACGCCAGCCGGGTCATCGGCATCACCGGCACCAAGGGGAAGAGCACCACCACCGCGGTGGCCGGCCACCTGGCTGCCTCGCTCGGATCGCGCTGCTTCACCGGCGGCAACCTGGGCGCCGTCCCGTGGGACCCGGCGTCGCCGGCCGACCCCGAGTTGTGGATCATCGAGATCTCCAGCTACCAGGCCACCGACCTGTGGTCGTCCCCCGCCGTGGCGGCGGTCACCTCGCTCCACCCCGACCATCTGAACTGGCACGGCAGCCTGGAGCGCTACTACGACGACAAGCTCTCGCTGTGCGGGCGCCGGGGGGCGGTGATCACGGTGGCCAACGGGACCGACGAACGCCTGCGGGCCCGGGCCGAACGGCTGAGACCGGGTCCGGTGTGGATCGAACCCCCCGACGGCCCGTGCGGGTGGGTCGAGACCCTCGGCCTGCGGGGCCGTCACAATGTCACCAACGCCCTGATCGCAGCCCGGTGCCTGGTGGAGGCGGGGGTGGAAGGCGCCGCCGACCCGGAGAAACTGGCCGCCGCGGCCGCCGGGTTCCGGCCCCTGCCCAGCCGGCTGCAGACCATCGCCACCGTGGCTGGCGTGGAGTACGTGGATGACTCGCTGTCCACCAACGTCCTTCCCACCCTGATGGCGGCCGACGTGTTCGCCGGGCGGCCGCTGGCCCTGATCGCCGGCGGGTACGACCGCAACATCGACTACCAGCCGTTGGCCGCCTACGTCACGACCCGGGGGGCACCCACGCTGGTGCTGGCCGTCCCCCAGAACGGGGCCCGCATCGCCGAGGCGGTGGGCGCCGGCGGCGGCCCGGTGCAGCTGTGCGACTCGCTCGACGACGCGGTCACGCGGGCGGCCGCCTGGACCCCGCCCGGCGGGGTGGTGCTGCTCTCCCCCGCCGCCCCCAGCTACGGGATCTACCGCAACTACCAGGAGCGGGCCGCCGTCTTCGCCCGGGCGGTGGCGGCGCTCGGATCCGCCGGCGGCTAGGGCCGGACCCGGCCCGCGTCGCCCCCGGGCACGGCAACCCCGGCTCGCGCAATTCGCGATTTGATCGTGTACGATGTATTCGTGCGTACCGCAGTTGCGCCGGCCGCCGCTAGTCACTTCGCGCAGACGGCGCTGACCATCGCCGGCTCCCACACCGGGGTCTATCTGGTGGGATCCCCCGCACTCGGCGACCCGAGCCCCAGGCAGAGCAACACCGACCTGGTGGTGGTGACCCGGGAACCGCTGTCAGAGGAACATCTCGGGCGGCTGGCCGCCGCCCACCGCCCCCTGGGACTCAACGGGCGGGCGGCCGCCGTCTGCTACACCACGTGGGCCGGGCTGGCCGGTGCACCGGAGGAGGCCCCGGCGAGCGTGTTCGAGGGCCGGAACCCCGCTCCCCGGGAGCGGCTGGCCAACCCGATGACCTGGGCCATCCTGGCGTCCAACCCGATGCCGCTGGCCGGACCCGACCGGCCCGAAGTGGACAGCGCTCCGGATCAGGTCCGGTCCTGGTTCCGCCAACAGTTGCCGGCCATAGTGGACCGCACCGGCCGGCTGCTCTGGCGCCGTCACCTGAGCCGGGTGGTGCTCCAATCGACCCGGGCCGCCCACGGCGCCCTGACCGGCGAGGTGGTATCCCTGCGGCGGGCCGGGGAACTGGCCCTGCCCGGCGCCTCCCACACCGGCCAGCGGGTCATCACCGACGCCCTCGGTTACCGGGCGGGAGCCAACACCTCGATGTACTGGGGACCATTCGAGCGCAAGTCCAACGCCGCCACCCTGGGAGCCGATCTGCTCCGCCGGGTCGGTTAACCCACCGCCTCGCTGGCGGCGCTGGCCCGCCGGGCGGCGGCTATCACCTCGGTCAGGGCGGCGTGCAGCTCCTCCAGCCGGGCCACGTCCATGCCCAGCCTGTCGATCACCGCCGGTGGCACCCCCTCGGCCCGGGCCCGCAGCTCCCGCCCGGCTTCGGTGAGCTCGACGTCGAGAACCCGCTCGTCATCGGCGCGGCGGCTGCGGGTGATCAGCCCGGCCGACTCCAGACGCTTCAGCAGCGGGGACAGGGTGGGCGAGTCGAGCTGCAGCAGCGAGCCCAGCTCCTTGACCGACAACGGCGACTCGCCCCACAAGGCCAGCATCACCAGGTACTGCGGGTGGGTCAGCCCGAGCGGCTCGAGAATGGGCCGGTAGACCGCCAGCACGCTCCGGGTGGCGATGGCCAGGGAGAAACACACCTGCCGTTCCAGGGCCAGTATGTCCACCCGGCCAGGCTAACTCAGCCGCCTCGGGCGAGGGTGACGTCGGGGGTCTGCCCGCCCGACGCGTGGCGCGGCCCGGGGACGGGGCCCACGTCGAGCGGGTTTCCATGAGTTCACGGCCTGCCGGGATCCGGGGAGCGGATGACCCCCGGAGCGCGCCGGCTGTCGCGTCCCCGAACCGGGCGGCCGTGGCTCCGGGCCGGGGCCGGGGCGGGGGTGGGGGTCGGGGCGGGGGCGGCGGCCTCCCCGCCGGAGACATCGGGGCCGGCCGGGGCGCACCGACCCGCCCGGGAACCCATGGTTACCACCGGGGAGCGGGCCACCAGCACCACCCCGACCACCATGGCCACCACGCCGAGCAGCTCGATGACGAGCAGCGGGCCGTGCAGGGTCAGGTGCTCGCTGTACACGCCCACCCCGAAGGCGATCCCGGCGAGCGGTTCGGCCACCGTGGTGGCCGGCAGCGACGCGTCCAGCGGGGCCGCTTCGAACGCCGACTGGTTCAGCAGGAGGGCCACCACCGCCACCGCCAAGAGCACGAACGGCGGCCAGGAGGTCAGCATGCCCACGATTCCGGAGGACAGGCCGGCCTCGGCCCGGGCGGTCAGAGCATCCTGCAGCCCGTACAGCACCCCGGCTGCCACCGCCAGGAAGGTGGCCTCCCGGTTGGTGGACGACCGGCGCCCGAGGGCCACGGCGGCGGCGGCCACCAGCGCGATGCTCCCGGCCCCGATGAGCCAGTTGGGCCAGGGCAGATGGGTGGCGCTGCCCCCGTGGGGGTTCCCGGCCGCCACGAAAGCCGCCAGCCCGGCTATCAGCGACACCGCCCCCACCCACTCGAGCACTCCCAACCGGCGCCGGTGCCAGACCGCGGAGAGTGGCAGGGCGAACAGGACGTTGGTGGCCATGATGGGCTCCACCAGGGCCAGGGTGCCCTGGCCGAGGGCCACCGCCCCCAGGATCTGGCCCCCGATCATGGCGGCGATTCCCCCCAGCCACATGGGCCGGCGGACCAGCTGGACCAGCAGGCGGAACGACAGGCGCTCGTCAGGAGGCTCCTGCTCGGCGGCCTTCTGCTGCAGGACGAAGCCCACGGCGATGAGAAGGGCCCCGCCGAGCCCCGCTCCTAGCGCGGCCGCATGCAACCCGCTCTACCTCCGCCCCGCCCTCTTGTACCCCGCCCCGGGGGGCGGCGCGGGCGGTGGGGCGGCGGCGAAGGTCACCCCTCGGACATTCCCCCCCGCCAGCGCTCCTAACGGGCCGTTCACGTCGAGTGGATTTCCGGTCCCGCGCCCTTTCGCGGCCCCGGGGGCGGGCACCGGGAGCAACGCCGCGACCACTGCGTGAGGCCGCACCCCCCGGGTAGGTGGGGGCCGGACCGACGGAGCAGCGCGTAGATGGGAAGCATGTGAACACGACCGGTGTACCGGTGGGCCGGCGGATACAGGACCACCTCCCGGACTGGTTGGCCGAGCGCGTCCGCGCCGGCGACGAGGTCTTCACCGAGAAGCTGGGCGGGCCGGCCCGCAAGCGGGTCATCGTCATCCTGGCCCTGATCCTCGCCCTCGACAGCGCCGACAAGGGCGCGGTCGGGGCCATGGCCCCCCAGCTCGAGGCGTCGCTCCACATCGGCAACCTCAAGCTGGGCATCCTGGCCACCGTCAGCTCGCTGGTGGGGGCGGCGGCGTCGCTGCCCATGGGGGTCCTGGCCGACCGGACCCGCCGCACCCGGCTGTTGACCATCAGCATCGTGATCTGGGCGGCCGCTGAAGCGCTGAGCGGGTTCTCCACCTCGTACCTGATGCTCCTCCTGACCCGGCTGGCGCTGGGCGCGGTGACCGCCACCGCGGGACCGGCCATCGGGTCGCTGACCGGGGACTTCTTCCCGGCCGCCGAGCGGTCGAAGATCTACGGCTTCATCCTCACCGGCGACCTGCTGGGAGCCGGGGCCGGGCTGCTGGTGTCAGGCGATCTGGGATCGGCGATCAGCTGGCGGGCCGGCTTCATCCTCCTGGCCCTCCCCAGCCTGGCCCTGGCCTGGGTGGTCCACCGCTACCTGCCCGAGCCGGCCCGGGGCGGTCAGAGCTGGCTCCACACAGGGGACGAGGAGATCGTCGCCGTAGAGGACACCGACGGCGGCGGCGGCAGTAGTCCGGAGGACGGCGGGGGACGGGCGGAGGACGAGTCGCTCGCCATCAGCCAGGTCCAGGAGAAGGGCATCGCGCCCAACCCGGAGATAGTGATCGGCGGTGACCCCGAGCGGATGAGCCTGTGGGAAGCCGTCCGCTGGGTGCTCAGGGTGCGCACCAACGTCCTGCTCATCATCTCGTCGGCCCTGGGATACTTCTTCTACGCCGGACTCAAGGGGTTCGCCGTGCTGTTCGCCCGGGGCCAGTACGGGATCAGCCAGTCGGTGGCCACCCTCGTGGCGGTGCTGGTAGGAGCGGCGGCCATAGCCGGCATCATCGGGGCCGGCCGGCTGGCCGACCGGCGGCTGGAGGGCGGGCGTATCAACGCCCGGCTGGTGGTGGCCGCCGTCGGCTACCTGTCGGCCGCCGTGGTGTTCGTACCGGCCCTTCTCACCCACAACCTGGCCCTGGCCCTGCCGCTGGTCCTGGTGGCGTCGGCCGCCCTGTCGGGGCCCAACGCCCCCGGGGACGCGGCCCGGCTGGACGTGGTGCCGTCGCGCATGTGGGGCCGTACCGAGGCCATAAGGACGTTCATACGCACGCTGCTCGAGGCCTTCGCCCCGCTGCTGTTCGGTTTCGTGTCCCAGCTGTTCGGCAGCCCGTCCAATTCCGGCCTGGGAGCGGGGGTCAACAACAAAGCCGCCCAGGTGTCGGCCGCCTCCGCGCACGGGCTGTCGCTCACGTTCGTGGTGATGCTGGCCCCGCTGGCGGCCAGCGGCATCTTCATGCTCTGGGCCAGGAGGAGCTACCCCACCGATGTGGCCTCGGCGGCCGAGTCGGAACGCCGGATCGGCGAGGAGGGTGACCCGGCCTGAATCAGGAGAACAGGCCCAGCCCGCTGCTCTGCGTCGACGCGCCGGCCCCACCGGCGGCCGGACGCTGCGCCCGCCCGAGGATCCCCAGGCCGTCGATCAGCTCCGGATAGCACCCGGCGTCGAAGGCCCGTATGAACTTCGACACCGGGACCGGGATGGCGACCAGGGCGGGCAGCCTGTTCCCGGCCCGGTACACCCGCACCGACCGCTCCTTGACCACCACCCGGCGGACCGACATCTCGGCCCCGATCACCGCCTGCAGGTAGCGCGCCAGCACGCACTCGCTGACCTCGGCGGGGATGCCGCGGACTCCCTCGTCCGCCAGCCGCCCGGCGACCTCACCGGGAGAACTCCCCATCGACTCCAGGTGATGCCGGACGGACCGGCGCAGTTCCCGGCTACTCAAGTCAACACCCATATCGAGCTCCGCTCCTGCCAAAGCGCTTACCTGCGTGACCGAGCGCTGCCGGGCTATCCCGCTGCCAGCGCCCGCAGACAGTCCTACCTCTCCTGCTCCCGGCTGAGGAGGATAAATATCCGGTCGGAGACACCTAAGCCGGGGTCAAGGGGTTCGCCCGGCGCGCCGATGTGTCTTTGGACAGCCAGCTAGGAAGGCTCGGACGCGGACGCGGACCGCGGGCGGGAGGTCGAAGAAGTTGAAGTGGTACAGGACACGGCGCGCTCCGCGCCGGGTGACGGGCGCGATAGCGCGCGCCTCGGGTTCGGCCGTTGCGGTGGCGGCGCTCACCGCCGGCGCGGTAGCCGCCCAGCCGGCCCGGCCGGCGGCGGCGGCAACCGTGGCGACGGACGTCCCGGGCTACTGGATGGCCGCCGCCGACGGCGGCGTCGACAGCTACGACGCCCGGTGGCAGGGTTCCATGCGGGGCACCCCCCTCAAGCGGCCCATCGTGGGGGCGGCGGCCACCCCCGACGGCCAGGGCTACTGGATGGCGGCCTCCGACGGCGGCATCTTCGCCTACGGCGACGCCACCTTCTACGGCTCCACCGGCAACATCAGACTCAACAGACCGATCGTCGGCATGGCCCCCACCCCCGACGGCCACGGCTACTGGCTGGTCGCCTCCGACGGCGGCATCTTCACCTACGGCGACGCCCCGTTCCTGGGGTCGGCCGGAAGCATCCGCCTGGCCCGGCCCATCGTGGCCATGGCCGCCACCGGCGACGGCCGCGGCTACTGGATGATGGCCTCCGACGGCGGCATCTTCACCTACGGCGACGCCCCTTTCCTGGGGTCGGCCGGAGGGTCGTCCAACCCGGCGCCTTTCAGCGCGTTCATGACCACCACGCACGGCACGCCCGGCGCCTCCCACGGGGACGGGCTGCCGCTGCCGGGCAGCGTCGGCTACGACGTGTCGCAGTGGCAGTGCGGGGGGTTGCCCGCCGCTCGCAGCTTCGCGGTGGTGCAGGCGTCGGCCGGGGCCATCGACGCCGGCCCCAACCCCTGCTACCGCCAGGAGGCGGCGTGGGCCGGGCAGAACATGTCCGCCTACGTGTTCGGCGACGGCCTGCCCTCCCCCGCCCCGTCGACGTCGTCGACCGGGCCGGCCGGCGTCTGCCGTGGCGACGCCGGCTGCGAGGGCTACAACTTCGGCTACTACTGGGCCCGGCACTGGGTGGACTACTCGAGCGGGGTGGGCGTGTTCCCGGCGTTCTGGTGGTTCGACGTGGAGAGCGGCTACTGGTCGTCGAACCTGTCGGTCAACGCCGCCGTCATCCGGGGGGCGATCGCCGGGTTCCACTCGGAGGGCGTGGGGGCCGGCATCTACTCGACGGCCTACCAGTGGCCCCGCATAGCCGGGTCGCTGTCGCTGCCGGGAATCCCGCTGTGGGTGGCCGGCGCGGACTACGTGAGCGGCGACGCCTACGCGGCCACCAGCTTCTGTGCCGACGGGCGCTACGGGTTCGCCGGCGGCCGGGTCACCCTGGTGCAGTACGGCTACACCGGATCGACGCCGGCCCGGTTCGACCCCGACTTCGCCTGCGCCTGAGGAGCGCCCGCCGGCCGGGGCCCGGGGGGAAGGGGGGCGTGGCAGACTGCTGAGCCCCCCACTTTTTCCCCTGTACCTGTACCTACTGTGACCCGACGCGTCCATCTCCGCCCCTGGCAGAAGGAAGCCCTCGAACGCTTCTCCAAGGCGGGCACCAGTGACTTCCTCACCGTGGCCACCCCCGGCGCCGGCAAGACCACCTTCGCCCTGACGGCGGCGGTCAACCGGCTGGCCGCGCCCGGAGGCCCCCGACGGCTGATCGTGGTGGCGCCGACCGCCCACCTGAAGCGGCAGTGGGCCGCCGCCGCGGCCGGGTTCGGGGTGCACCTCGACCATCAGTGGGCCCCCGCCGACGGGGGGCTGCCCGCCGACATGCACGGCATCGTCACCACCTACCAGCAGGTCGCGGCCTGCGCCCCCCTCCTGGCCCGCCAGGCGGACGGCGCCATGGTCATCTTCGACGAGATCCACCACGCCGGCGACGACCGGGCGTGGGGGTCCTCGGTGCGCCAGGCGTTCGAGGGGGCGGCCCAGCGCCTGTCGCTGTCGGGGACGCCCTTCCGGTCCGACACGCAGGCCATCCCGTTTCTGCGCTACGAACTGGACGAGGCCCGTCCGGACTACGAGTACGGCTACGGCCAGGCCCTGGCCGACGGCCGGGTGGTGCGGCCGGTGTACTTCCCCCGGGCCAACGGCCACATGGAGTGGAGCGCCCCCGACGGCTCGACCTGGTCGGCCGGCTTCGAGGACGCCCTGGACACCGTGCGGGCCAACCAGCGGCTGCGGGCCGCCCTGTCCCTCGAAGGCGACTGGCTGCCCACCGTGCTGAAGGCGGCCCACGAGCGCCTGATGGACGTCCGCCGCCACCACCCGGACGCCGGCGGCCTGGTGATAGCCACCGACCAGGACCACGCCCGGGGCATCGCCGACGCCCTCGCCTGGCGCCACGGGGTGAGACCGGTGGTGGCCACCTCCGACGACGCCGGGGCGTCGGACCGCATCGCCGCCTTCGCGGCCTCCGACGCTCCGTGGCTGGTGGCGGTGCGGATGGTCTCCGAAGGCGTGGACATCCCCCGGCTGAGGGTGGGCGTGTACGCCACCACCACCACGACCGAACTGTTCTTCCGCCAGGCGGTGGGCCGCCTGGTGCGCTGGACCCGGGGGGTGCCGTCGCAGCGGGCGTACCTGTTCATCCCCGACGATGCCCGGCTGCGGGGCTGGGCCTACCGGATCTCCGAGACCCGCCGGCACAGCCTGCGCAGGGATAGCGCCGAGCGACCCGAGCCGGACCCGGCCGAGTGGGACGAGCTCAAGGAGGAGCCGGTCCGCGACGAGGAGCAGCTGTCGCTCTTCGCGGTGATCTCGGCGGTGGCCACCGACCTGCACGACGGTGACCACGGCACGGCCGGGTCTGACCTGATGGGGGACGGTGACGGGGAGCACCTGGCCGACGGGCCGGAGCTGCTCGACGACAGCCTGGTGGTGGACCTGCCGGCGTTGTCCGGCCCCGGCGGTCAGCCCCTCGCCGGGGAGGGCGGGGTGCTGCTCACCCGGAGGGAGCACAAGACCCGCCTGCGGGATGCCAACGCGGCCATGGCCCGGGCGCTGGCCCACCGGACCGGCTGGCCCCACGCCAAGGTCAACGCCGAGCTGAACCGGCTGGCCGGGGTCCGGCGGGTCACCGAGGCCACGCTGGAGCAGCTGCAGCGCCGGTTGCGGCAGGCCGAGCACTGGTACAGCCGCCTGTAGGCGGCCGGCCGCGGTGGGGAGCCCGCCGGCGGGGGTGGGGAGCCGGCCGGGGCCGGCGGGGGTGGGGCTGAGCGGCTACGGCAGGCGGGCGGCGACCGGGATGCGGCGGGTGACGGGCAGGCGGCAGGCGCCGGCGGGCGGCGGTCGAGGGGTGGGGTTTCTGCCCTCCAGGGACAACACGACACCCCTCGACCGGAGGAGAGGCCCGGGCCGCCCGAAACGCCACAGCCTGCCGGCCGAGAGGTGGGGTGTCTGCCCTCCAGGGACAACACGACACCCCTCGACCGGAGTAAGTCCGGGTTAGCCGCTTTCCCCGGTGTAGACGCAGCCCGAGGTGCAGGTCTCGCGCACGACCACCCGGGACAGGGGCAGCGCCGGCACCAGCCGGTCCCAGATCCAGCGGGCCAGGTTCTCGCTGGTGGGGTTGTCCAGGCCCTCGACCTCGTTGAGGTAGCGGTGGTCGAGGCGGTCGTGCAGGGGGGCGAAGGCCGCCTTGAGGTCGGCGAAGTCCATGACCCAGCCGGTGGCCGGGTCGACCGGGCCGGCGACGTGGACCTCCACCCGGAAGGAATGGCCGTGCAGCCGGGCGCACTTGTGCCCCTCCGGCACGTGGGGCAGGCGGTGGGCCGCTTCGAAGGTGAACTCCCGGAAGATCTCCATCTACGGGATACCGATCAGCTTGTGGGTCTGCAGCGACAGCCGCCAGCGGGGGTGGTCCAGGCAGTACCGCACCGCCGCCCGGGTGTTGGCCGCCAGGTCGGGGCCGTCCATGGGCTGCAGGAAGAGATGGGAGAAGCGCAGGTCCTCGACCTCCCGGGGGTCGAGGCCGGCCTGCGGGTACACCAGCTTCAGCTCGTCGCCGGCGGAGACGACCCGCTCCGACCCGGCCTTGGGGCTCATGCACACCCAGTCCACCCCGGCCGGCACGGGCCGGGTCCCGTTGGTCTCGATGGCCACCTCGAAGCCGCGGGCGTGGAGGGCGTCGACGGCGGGGGCGTCCAACTGCAGCAGCGGCTCCCCCCCGGTGCAGACCACGTACGGCGAGCCGCCCGCCGGACCGCCGGCAGGGCCGGCCGGCCAGCAGGCCGCCACCGCAGCGGCCAGGGCGTCGGCTGAGGCGAAGCGGCCCCCGCCCGGCCCGTCGGTGCCGACGAAGTCGGTGTCGCAGAACCGGCACACCGCCCGGGCCCGGTGCCGCTCCTGGCCGGACCACAGGTTGCATCCGCTGAACCGGCAGAACACCGCCGGCCGCCCGGTCCGGGCCCCTTCGCCCTGCAGGGTGTAGAAGATCTCCTTGACCCGGTAGGCCATCAGGAGGTGAGGGGGTCGAGCGCTCCGGCCTCGGCGAACCCCTTGGCCCGCAGCAGGCACGAGTCGCACGCCCCGCACGGGCGGCCGTCCGGCCCGGGGTCGTAGCAGCTGTGGGTGAGGCCGTAGTCGACGCCGAGTTCGAGGCCCCGCCGGACGATGTCGGCCTTGGTCATGTGCATGAGCGGGGTGTGGATGGCGATCCGGGTGCGACCCTCGACCCCGGCCCTGGTGGCCAGGTTGGCCATGGTCTCGAACGCCGCGATGTACTCCGGGCGGCAGTCGGGATATCCGCTGTAGTCGAGCGCGTTGACCCCGATCCACAGGTCGGAGGCCTCGAGCGTCTCGGCCCAGGCCAGGGCGAAGGACAGGAAGATGGTGTTGCGGGCCGGCACGTAGGTGACCGGTATCCCGGTCCCGATGTCCTCCACCCGGGCGGCCTTGGGTACCTCCACGTCGGCGGTGAGGGCGGAGCCACCGAACTGGCGCAGGTCGATGCGGGCCACCACGTGCTGCTCGGCGCCCAGCGCGGCGGCCACCCGCTGGGCGGCCCGGAGCTCGATCTCGTGGCGCTGGCCGTAGTCGAAGCTGAGGGCGTGGCAGCGGTACCCCTCGGCCCGGGCCACGGCCAGCACGGTTGTGGAATCGAGGCCGCCGCTGAGCAGGACGACCGCCCTTTTTCCCGAGGACATCCTGCCTACCTCCAGAGAACGGAACGGATCGATGGGGTGCACGACGCTAGCCACTCACGGCCGGAGCGCGCCGGCCAGGCCATCCACACCGGCGACCTCCCAGGTGGGACGGTCGAAGTAGGAGGGGTAGGGGGCGCCGGTCCGGTTGATCCAGGCGGTGGCCAGCCCGGCCCGGGAGGCGCCGTGGATGTCCCAGGGGTGCACGGCGGCCAGCACCAGTTCCGTGAGGGGAGCGCCGCAGCGGGCCGCCGCGTACCGGTAGGCATCCGGGGCCGGTTTCCACACCCCGGCGTCCTCGACCGACAGCAGCTGCTCGAACTGGTCGCCCAGTCCGGCCCGATCGAGGAGGGCTCGGGCCACGGAGGCCGCCCCGTTGGAGAGCGTCACCAGCCGCAGGCCGGCGTCCCGCAGCCCCCGCACGCCGGCCGGCACATCGGGGTGGACGTCCAGCTCGGTGAAGCCGCTCATGATCTGCGTCACCGCCGACCCGGTGTCCACCCGGAGCGGCCGGCCGTGCAGCACCGACCGCAGCACCTGCTCACCCAGCACCGCGAACCTCTCGATCCCGCCGGTGGCGGTGAGGGCGAACCCGTCCCTCAGCACCTCGGAGAACCAGGTGGCGGCCAGTGAACCCGGGGCGCCCACCGCCTCGAAGCGGTCGGCCATGGGGGCCAGGTCGGAAAGGGTCTCGTTGACATCGAACACGACAACAGATGGCATCGGATCTCCTGCTGGGAAGCCGTCGGGTCTGGGGGCCCGGCAACCAGGGAACCGCACCAGCAGCCCGACCCGGCAGCCAACTCCAACAGCCGACCCGCGCCGGCGACCCAGCGGACAACCCCGGCTATCCACCCGACGATCAACCCGTGGGTTGACGCCGGATCCCTCCCGGGGGACGACAGTACAGCCATGACCATTTCCGATTACGTCCTCGACCTGGCCCTGATCGGCGTCGTGATCCTGCAGGTGCGGGGTCGCCGGCTCACCCTGCGGGCCATGATCCTGCCTGTCGCCCTGGTGGCGTGGGCCGCCGTCACCTACCTGAAGGCGGTGCCCACCGCCGGCAACGACCTGGTCCTGATCGGCGTGCTCGCCGCCACCGGCACCGCCCTGGGCGCGGCGTCCGGGCTGACCACCACGGTCCGCCGGAATGCCGCCGGGGTCCTGGTGGCCAAGGCCGGGGCGGCCGCCGCCGGGCTGTGGATCCTGGGAATGGGGTTCAGGCTGGCCTTCCAGCTGTACGTCACCCACGGCGGGACGGCCGCCCTGGGCCGGTTCTCCGTCGCCCACCACATAACCTCCGGACAGGCGTGGGTGGCCGCCCTGGTTCTGATGGCCATCGCCGAGGCGGTGGCCCGCACCGCGGTGCTGGCCGGCCGGGCCTGGCAGCAGCAGCCGCCTGCCGCACACCCGTCGACCGCACAACAGCACGCCGGACAGCAGCCGCTACCCACCCGGTCCGCCTCGGGCATCATGGCGGTCGGTGAGCACGCCGCCTGAGAGCCCCCTGCCCGAGCGCCGGTACGCCTACTCGCCGCTCAACGGGGCCATCAACCTGGCCAGCCTGGGGCTGCTGATCTGGGGCCTGGTCTACGAAGCCCACCCGTCCGTCACCGGCCCGGCCAGCCACGTGGCCGGACTGGTGCTCATGGTGGCGGCCAGCGCCGGCTGGCTGGGATGGCTGTCAGCCCGGCACCGGAAATGGAACCCGACCCTGCACCAGGCGTCCCTGGGAGCGATGGCCCTGTTCGGGGGGGCGCTGGCCACCTTCGCCCCGCTGGCGGTGGTGTACCCCGGGGTGGCGGCCCTGGCGGCCACCGCGTCGTGGCCGTTGAAAAAGGCAGCCCCGGTGGTGGCCGCCGGTCCGGCCGCCATGCTGGTCGCCTCGGCGGCGGCCGGCCACCGGCTGTCGCCGGTGATGTTGGGGGTGGCCGCCGCCCTGGCCGGCACGGTCATGGGCACCAGCCGGCGGGAGGCCCAGGAACGCGACGCCCGGGCCATGGCCTTCGAGCTGGCCCAGGGCCGGGCCGAGCTGCTGGCCGCCCGCAACCACCTGGCCCGGGAGCTGCACGACGTGCTGGCCCACACCCTGTCGGCGACCTCCCTGCAGCTGGAGGCCCTGGATGCCCTCATGCAGAGCGGTCCGGCTCCCGACCCGGCGGTGACCGAGCAGCTGGCCCGGCTCAAACGGTTGGTGCGCGACGGGCTGGACGAGGCCCGGGGGGCGGTGCGGGCCCTGCGGGAGGACCTGCCTCCCCTGGACGAGCGGCTGTCCAAGCTGGTGGCCGAGCGCGACGCCACGCTGGCCGTGACCGGCCACCCCCGGGACCTGCCGCCGGAGGTGGCCCTGACCCTGTACCGGGCGGCCCAGGAGGCGCTCACCAACGTCATGAAGCACGCCCCGGGCGCGACCGCCGACGTGCAGCTCGACTTCTCGGACAAAGGGGTGCGCCTCGTGGTCTGGAACCCGTCCGCCCCGGCCGGGGGTTCGGCTCTGGCTGCCAGCGGGGGCGGCTACGGCCTTCAGGGGATCAAGGAGCGGGTCCTGCTCGTCGGGGGCCGGGTGCAGGCCGGGCCGGTCGACGGCGGCTGGCGGGTGGAGGCGGAGGTGCCGGTGTGAAGGTGCTGATCGCCGACGATCAGCGGGTGGTGCGCGAGGGGCTGGCCACCATCGTCGGCACCCTGGCCGACATGGTGGTGGTGGCCCTGGCCGCCGACGGGGCCGAGGCGCTGGAACTGGCCGGCCGGCACCGGCCGGACGTGGTGCTGATGGACCTGCGCATGCCCCGCATGGACGGCGCCGCCGCCACCGCCGCCATCCGGGCCCGGTTCCCCGAGGTGGCGGTGGTGGTGCTGACCACCTACTCCGATGACGAGTCCGTCATCGCCGCCCTGTCGGCCGGGGCCACCGGGTACCTGACCAAGGACGCCGGGCGCGACGACATCCGCCGGGCCATCGAGGCGGCGGCGGCCGGGCAGGCGGTGCTGGACCCGGCGGTGCAGGCGGTCCTGGTGACGGCGGCCCGCTCCGCTCCTCCCGGCCGGCCGGAGCCGGCCGGCGCTGAACCGCCGGACGGGTTGACCGACCGGGAGGTGGAGGTGCTCGGTCTGATCGCCGCCGGGCTCTCCAACGGGGAGATCGCCGGCCGCCTGTACGTCTCCGAAGCGACGGTCAAGACCCACGTCAACCGGATCTTCGCCAAGACCCACAGCCGGGACCGGATGCAGGCGGCCTCCTACGCCCGCCGGCACGGACTGGCCCCCTGACTTAAGCTCTGCCCGTGGCCGAACTGGTGGTGGACGGGACAGATCTGGTGTTGCGCTTGCCGGTGCGGCAGAAGATGCTGGGGTTCCACGCCGACATCCGGGTGCCGTTGACGGCGGTGCGCTCGGTCGCCGCCATCGACAAGCCGTGGCTGGCCCTGCGGGGCCGGCGCATGGCCGGCACCGCCCTGCGGGGGGTGGCGGCCATCGGCACCTGGATCCACGGAGACAAGAAGTTCGACTTCAACGTGCTGCGCCGCGAGGAGCACGCCGTCCAGGTGGACCTCAACGCCGGCCGGTTCGAGCGGTTCATCGTCGGGGTGGCGCCCGACCGCGACGCCCGCACCGAGGCCGACCGCATCGCCGACGCCGCCGGCATCCGCCGCTCGGGGTAAGACAACCCGGACGGCGCCCGGCAGCCGCGCGGACCTGCAGCGCCTCCAGCCGGCCCAGGTGGCGCAGTTCCTGGCCGGCCGCTAGGTCTGCAGGTCCAGCACGGTGTCGGCCAGCCAGCGGAGCTCTTCGCCCCAGTCACCGGGCGACGCCAGGGGCCGCACCACGAACTTCGACAGCCCCTGGTCGGCCAGCTGACCGATCAGCCGGCGGAGGGCGTCGGCACCCACCGGGACC
>DASSZD010000184.1:0-9588 GCA_035702985.1 Acidimicrobiales bacterium | reverse complement strand
AGCCAATCCACGTAGCCGGCGTGGCCGGGGCTGCCGGTGTACCTGGTCCCGAACTCCACCAACTGCTGCTGCCACTCCCAGACCTGCCGGCGCGGGGGTAATCCGTCAGTTCCGGGTGCCGCCGTGGCTGCCGCAGCCCGGCCCACCATGGCCAAGGGCTGACCGGCCAGCAGGAGACCGGTGGCTCCTGCCGCACCCAGGAGGAACCGCCGGCGCGAGACAACTCCGTCACCGCCTCTGGACCCGATTGCCGACACGCTCACTGATTCGCCGGGAAGGGCCCCGTTCCTGCCGGGGCGGATCCGACCGGGACGGGTTCGGTCGCCCCTTTGGATGCCGGTAGGGGCGGTTCGCCGGCTGAGCTGCGGAAGCGACCCGAGCGGGACCGGAGCTAAGGGCGGGCCCCTTTTTCCTGGATCTGGACAAGGAGGGAACGGTCGGTGATCCGATGGTTCCGTTCGACGACCGACTCGTCACCCCCGTCCCGTCCCCCGAGAGGAAGCCGCTGTCCCAGATCAACGCCGTGGCCGACGCCACCTCGGGCTGCGCCGCCCCGGCCGGGTGCCAGAGGCGCAGCGCGACCGCCAGGGCCGCCACCGCCACGGTCCGCTTGGTTGGACCGCCACCGCCCGGTCGGTTGGACAGCTCGAGGGGGTGGGTTGTTGCCCCCTCAGGGCAGAAACACACCCCTCGACCTCCCAGATCGCGGCCGGGTCGACATCCCGACGCCGGCCCACCGCTGGCTGTGCTTCTCGAGGGGGTGGGTTGTTGCCCCCTCAGGGCAGAAACACACCCCTCGACCTCCCAGATCGCGGCCGGGCAGGAAAACAGGCCCTTCCCGCCCTGGAGGGCGCCTGCTACCTTGAGGCGCGGTGGGGGCTGTTAATGCGCTGGCTCCGACGGAGTTGGAGCCGTTCCGACGAGAGTTGACGGGCTACTGCTACCGGATGCTGGGCTCCGGCTTCGAGGCCGAGGACGCCGTGCAGGAGACCATGATCAGGGCCTTCCGGGCCGCTGAGGGCTTCGAGGGTCGCTCCAGCCTGCGCTCCTGGTTGTACCGGATCGCCACCAATGTGTGCATCGACATGTCCAGGCAGGTGCAGCGCCGGGCCCGCCCGGCGGAGCTCGGGCCGCCTTCCCCGCCCGACCCGACGCGCCTGGGCCCCATGCTCCCCGAGGCCACATGGGTGACGCCCATCGCCGACGCCAAGGTGGGGCCGGAATTCGACGACCCCGCCGAGGTGGCGCTCCAGCGGGACTCGGTGCGCCTGGCGTTCGTGACCGCCCTGCAGCACCTACCGGCCCGGCAGCGGGCCGTCCTGCTGCTCTGCGAGGTCCTGCGCTGGTCGGCGGCCGATACCGCCGAACTGCTCGACACGAGCACCGCCGCCGTCAACAGCGCCCTGCAGCGGGCCCGGGCCACCCTCGCCGCCCTCCCGGAAGGGGGCCGACCCCGGCCCCTCGACCCCGACCAGGCGGAACTGCTGGCCCGCTACGTCGACGCGTTCGAGCGCTACGACCTCGACGCCCTGGTGACCCTGTTGCACGACGACGCAGTGCAGTCCATGCCCCCTTTCGAGCTGTGGCTGCGAGGAGCACGGGACATCGCCGCGTGGATGGTCCAGCCCGGTCCCGACGAATGCCGCGGCTCGCGCCTGGTGGCCACCTCGGCCAACGGGTGCCCGGCGTTCGCCCAGTACCGGCCCGATCCGGCCGGCGGGTGGACACCGTGGGCCATCCAGGTCCTCGAGGTCTCAGGAGGGAAGATCGCCGAGATGGCCTTCTTCCTGCACCATCTCGATGCTGAGCGCCTGTTCGCCTCGTTCGGGTTGCCGCTCCACCTCGACGACGCCGCCTAGCCCGGCCAGGTCCAGCAGCCCGACCAGTTCGGGCACCGCGTCGGCGATGATGAGCCGCTGCCCGGCCCGCACCGCCTGCAACGCGGCGCGGGCCACGGCGTCGACTGCTTCCATGTCCGGCCGCCCGGACCCGGTCAGGTCGGACTCCGCGCTGGTGCTCCCGTCGGCCGAGCGGACCACCAGGCGGCACCACCGATCCACGGACGGGCCAGTTCACAGACCCGGCGGTCGGGGCCGGATGTTCGAGAGCACTACTGCTGATGACGGGCGGGCGGGGTCCGGTTCATCGGAGGATCCCCACCAGGGCCGCCCCCGCCGGGACCTCCCCCACCGGGACGCCCCGACCCTGTCGGGACGCCCAGCCCGGGCCGGGCCCTCACCCGCCGGCGCTCGAAGGCGCCACCGTGGTCGATGGGCTCACCGAGCCGGTCGTCGTCGGCGGTGCGGTCGAGCTGGGAGAGGCCGACCCCGAAGAAGACGCGGTGCTGGTGGGGGTCGTACCGGATCCGGGGGCGTACGAACCCGACCCCGACGACCCCGACGAACCACCGCCGCCGCCGCTCGACGAGTACCCCGAGCCCGCCACCGTGGTGCTGGTGGACGAGCCGCCGGTGGTCGTGGTGGTGGTGCTAAGTGCCGTGGTGGGCGTGGAACTGATCGACGTCACCAGCCCGCTCCTGTTCAGCTGGTCCGCGATCTGCTGCTGCACCGCGTCCACCTCGGCGGCCACGGCTGTCGGCGTCCCGGCCGCGCCCAGCTGGGAGAGGGCGTTGAGCCGGCGGAGGTCCGCCTCCAGCTTCTGCTCCAGGGTCCGGGACGGCTGCGATCTCAGGGTCACGACCATCTGGTCGGCCAGGGCGGTGGTCAGGCAGGCCGGGCATTGGTAGTTGAGGCTGCCGGCGGCGTTGACCGGGGCGATCCGGTTGCTCTGGCCGATCACCAGCACCACCTGGAAGGAGACGGCGACCGTGGTGCACGCGTGGCAGTGGGCCAGGGCGAAGGCGCTGTTGGTCTCGTCGACCGGCGCCCCTCCGCTGACGGTTATGAGCGAGTACGCCACGTTGTAGGTGACCCCGCCGTCCCTGGTTCCGAGTGCCACGGCCTGGGTGCCGTGAGGCCCGGGGGCGGCGGGCAGTTGGAACGGGAAGGAGGTGACGGGTACGAGCCCGGAGGTACCTCCGCCGAAGCTGAGCAGAGCGGTGGCCGGCGACCCGTTGGCGCCCGGGACCACGAACAGGGCCGGATGGTTCCTGGTGGCTCCCCCCACGGGGATCATGGCCACGGCCAGGCGGGTCCCCGGCGTCAGCTGGGCGGACGGGGCGCCGGCCGGCCTGACCGCCTCTCCGGGGGCGGACAACAGGTGACCGAAGTTGGTGAGGGTGCCCCCCTGGTTGGCCCGGACCGGCTGGTACTGGCCGGACGGCCACCAGGCGTAGGCCAGGCCGGCCGCCGCCAGGCCGGCCAGGATCGTCAGCGCCACCCGCCGTCCGGGCCGGCCGGCGCTCCAGCTGCGGCCCTTGGCGACCGACGTGCGCAGCACCTTCTGGGTGACCAGGATGCTCCCGAGGGCGGGCAGCACCAGCGCCACCAGTTGCAGCAACGACGCCAGGACGGCCAGCACGTCGCCGTGGCCGGCCTGGGCGGGGAGGGCGTGGGCGATGTGACGGCCGCTGTCCCAGGAGGTGGCGATGAGCTTGGGCAGCAGCAGGACCGCCCCGGCCATGAGGCTGAGCAGGACCGGCACGATCACCAGCACCCAGACGGTGACCAGCGCCCGGGCCCCCCCGGTCAGCGCGCTCGGCTCGCGCCGGTGGGAGGGCAGCAGCCGGCGCAGGGTCGGACCCATGTGGGCGTAGAGGTCCGGCACCCCGGTGGCGTCGGACAGGATGTGGTAGCCGTCGGCCCGGATGATCGGTGACAGCTGCTTGACCATCTGCAGGATCTGCAGTGCCACCAGCAGCAGCAGGGCGTCGGCCCGCACGAACAGCCACACGACCATGGTGAGGACGGCCACCACCATGTTGAAGTACAGGCCGGCCAGGTCCACCCGCAGCCGGGCCCGGCGGGGCAGGCGGTAGGCATCGGTCACGTCGGTGTAGAACGCCGGCCACACCAGGTACAGGCCCATGCCCATACCGCCCGGGGTGGCGCCTCCGTAGCGGCAGGCGGCGGCGTGGCCCAGTTCGTGGAACCCGGCCGAGACGACGGCCAGCAGGAACACCAGCAGCAGCAGTCCCGGGTTCCGGAAGGCCTGGGAGGTGGCCGACGCCACCCCCTTGTGGATGAGCACGAACCAGAACACCGCTACGAACGCCGCCACCACCGGCCACATGATCCACGGCCGGAACAGGAAGGCGAACGGGGCGGTCAGGCGCCGGGTCAGCCGGGGGTTGGTGACCAGCACCTTCCACCGCAGGGCCAGAAGCGGGTTGCTGCGGGGCGGCGCCAGGTGCTCGCTACCGGCGAGCAGACCCTGGGCGGCCAGCTTCTGAGCCAGCCGGTCCACGTGCTCGGGACCGACCCGCCGCCCGAGCCGCTCCGACAGGGCCACGGCCAGCCCGTCGCTGTCGCGCTCGCCGTCCACGGATTCCAGCAGGCCGTACATGAGCGGACCCAGCTGGACCATCTGCCCGTCGGCCCGACGGACCAGGGCCGCCCCTTCCTTGTATCCCGATCCGCTCACCGGGCCCAGCAGCTCGACTCCCTCCGCCCGGTCCAGGGCGGAGGGAGTCACGTCGCCGGGCGCGACAGCACGGGAGCCGGCGATCGCCGTCACGATGGTCTGGCCTTCCAGTAGGTCGCGGGGAGCGGTGCGCTACTGCTGGGTCACGGTGGCGGCCTGGGCCGCGGTGGCGTCGGCCGAGACGTGGTCCAGGTTCTGGACGATGTCCACGTTCTGGGGAGCCACCGCCTCGGACACGGCGCCGGGTGACGCCACGTTCGCCCCCACCGCGGCGTCGACCGGCGCCGCCACATTGCCGTTGGCCGCTACCGCCCCGTCGATGGGGGCGGCCAGGTTGGCGTTGGCGTGGAGATTGACGTTCGCATCCAGGAGGCTGCCGCCGTTGAGCAGCGAATCCACCCCACCGCTGGTGCTCGAGGGGGCCGCGGAGGTGGCCGGGGTGGCCGGGGCGGTGCTCCCGGCGGAAGTGGTGCCGGTCGAGGTCCCGCTCGAGCTGCTCTGCGACACCCCGGCGTGCTGGGGGGCGTGCGCCGTGGCGCTCCCGGTTATCCCCTGGTCGATCAGGCCGTGCTGGGAGGCCATGCCCACCGCCTGGGCGTCGGGGCTCAGCACGTTGGCCGTGGCAGAAGCCTCGATGGGGGCGGCCACGTTGAGGTTGGCCGCCGCCGCCAGGTCCACCGGGGCCGCCAGGTCCAGGCCCAGATCGACGTTGGCGTTGACGTCCAGGAGGGAGAGCACCTCCTTGTTGGGGAGGGACACCGCACCCTCGGCCTCGACCTCGTCCATCGACAGGCTGTCGTCCTGCACCGCCATCTCCTTCCGTCGTAGGTAGATGACCTGACTATTTCCAAAGCCCGGTACGGACTAAACGGTCAGAAGGCTCGGCATCTGCAGAGATCGGCGTCTGGAGTGGTCGGAGTCCCGTGGGCGCCCCGCCGGACCCGCTGCAGGCCTCCGCTGGCGCACGCTCCGGGGGAGGGACTCGAACCCCCAACCTAGTGGTTAACAGCCACCCGCTCTGCCGATTGAGCTACCCCGGAAGGAGTCGAGAAACCCTATCAGCTACTCGTCATTGAGGTAGTCACGCAGATGGGCGGAATGCATGGGGTGACGGAGCTTGGCCAGGGTCTTGGATTCGATCTGACGGATGCGTTCGCGGGTGACCCCGAACTCCCGGCCCACCTCCTCGAGGGTGCGCATCTGGCCGTCCTCCAGGCCGAAGCGCAGGCACACCACCTTGCGCTCCCGCTCGGACAGCTCCCCCAGGGCCTGGTTGACCGCGTCGTTGAGCAGGGCCCGGGTGGCGGCCTCCGACGGGGCCACCGCGGCGGGGTCCTCCAGCAGGTCCGACAGGCTGAAGTCGTCCTCCCCCATCGGCTGCTCCAGGGACACGGTCTCCTGGCTGATCCGCAGGATCTCCCGGACCCGCTCGGCGGTCATGTCCACCCGGGCCGCCACCTCCTCCACCCGAGGCTCGCGGCCCAGGTCCTGTAGCAGCTGCCGCTGGGTGCGCATCACCTTGTTGATGGTGTCCACCATGTGCACCGGTATGCGGATGGTGCGGGCCTGGTCGGCGATGGCCCGGGTGATGGCCTGGCGGATCCACCAGGTGGCGTAGGTGGAGAACTTGAAGCCCTTGGAGTGGTCGAACTTGTCCACCGCCCGCATCAGGCCCAGGTTCCCCTCCTGGATGAGGTCCAGGAACGCCATACCCCGGTTGCGGTACCGCTTGGCGATGGACACCACCAGGCGCAGGTTGGCCTCGATGAGGATGCGTTTGGCGGCGATCCCCTCCCGGCGGCGCCGCTGGTCGTCGCTCACCCCGGCCCGGTCGGCGACCAGGGCCGAGTCGTCCTCCTCCAGGGCGGCCAGCCGATGGCTGGCGGCCAGCCCGTCGGCCACGCAGCGGGCCAGCACCACCTCGTCGGTGGCCGACAGCAGCGGAACCTTGCCGATCTCCCGCAGGTACAGCCGTACCGGGTCGTCGGTCGCGCCGGCCTCGCCGTCGCCACGGGTGGCGGGCCGTTCTCTCAGCCGGATGAACCGGGCGGACAAAGTTTCCAGCGGGCGGCCTTCGACGCCGGCATGCCCGGCCGGGCCGGCCGGCGGGGCGCCCCCCTCCTCCGCTCCGGGCTCGCCCTCAATGTCCATGTCCCCGCCAGTCACCGGGTCGTCACGCCACTCGATCCCGGCGGCTCGGACCCGGGCCACCGCGGCGGCGATGATCCCGGGGGTCAACTCGACCGACGCCATGACGCTCAGCAGGTCGTCGGGGGTGAGGTAGCCGCGCTCCCGGCCGACCAGCAGCAACGCCACGAACGCCCCGGTCGGCTCCCCGTCAGGGGTGAAAGGACCGGCCTGGGCGCCCATCACACCGTCCCCACGGTGTCCTCCCCGGCCGGCCCGTCCCGGCCGGCCAGCCATTCCACCAGCAGTTCCTCCGCCTCCACCGCCGCCGCCCGCTGGGTGATGTCGTCGAGCCGCATCCGCTCCAGGCCCAGCTTCAACCAGGCGATGGTCGGGGCGTAGGCGGCCTGGTCGGCCGGGTCCGCCTGGCGCATCTCGGCCTGCAGCTCCCGCAGCTCGGCCTGCACCGCCCGCTCCACCATGCGGATGACCACGTCGTCGGGGTCGGCCCCGCTCTCCTCCACCGCCACCCGCTGCAGGAGGTCGGCGGTCTGGGGGTCGGCCGCCTCGACCGCCTCGTGCACCCCGGGCGCCTCGACCAGCGCCGTGAACGCCTTGCGGGCCAGCGGGTGGGTGAACAGTCTCGGGGTGAGCCGCCCGGTCACCGCCTGGCGCCGGTGGACCGCCAGGCGCAGCCCCTCCACCTCCGGGCCGCTGACCGCCACCCGGGCCGGCGCCTCCGGCCGGGGCCCGGGGGCCGCCGGCGCCTGCACCCGGGGCCGGGGGCCGGGCTCGGCCCGGTCGACCATGGTCCGCAGCCGGTCCGCTTCCACCCGGCACCGGTCGGCCACCTGCATCAGGTACTGGTCCCGCACCAGCCCGTCGGGGTGCTCGCGCACCATGGACAGCGCCTCGTTGGCGGCCCGGGCCCGGCCCTCCGGGCTGGCCAGGTCGCTGCGGGCGAACAGCCGCTCCAGCCGGAAACCCAGGTAGGGGCGGGCCTCCTCCACCGCCGCCAACAGGGCGGCCGGGTCCTGACGGGCCAGGTCGGCCGGGTCCGACCCCGGCGGCAGGGCGATCACCCGGATGTCGACCTCGTAGCGCTTCTCCCACTCGTAGAACTTCTCGGCGGCCGCCTGGCCGGCCCCGTCGGCGTCGTAGGCGAGCACGATGCGCCGGGCGAAGTTGGTGAGCAGCTTGATGTGACCGTCGGCCAGGGCGGTGCCGCAGGTGGCCACCGCCTCGCCCACCCCGGCCCGCTGCAGGCCGATGACGTCGGTGTAGCCCTCGCACACCACCACCCGCTGCCGGGCCACCACGGCCTTCTTGGCCCAGTTCAGCCCGTACAGGGTGCGGCTCTTGTCGTAGACCGCGGTGTTCGAGGTGTTCTTGTACTTGGGTGGGTAACCGCCGGGCAGCTGCCGGCCGCCGGCTCCGACCGGCCGCCCGCCCGGCTCGAAGATGGGGAACAGGATCCGGCCCCGGAAGAAGTCCGTGTAGCGACCCTTCTCGTCGACCGTGGCCAGGCCGGCGTCGACCAGAGCGTCACGGGCGACCCCGAGCGACCGGACCAGGGTGTCCCAGCCGTCGGGGGCCCAGCCGATGCGGTAGTCCCGGACGACCTGGCCGTCGTATCCCCGCTCCCGACGCAGGTAGGCCCGGGCCGGGGCGGCTTCGGGGGCCGACAGCAGCCGCTCGTGGTACCAGTTGACCGCCGCCTCGAGGGTGTCGTGGATCCGGCTGCGCCGCTGCCGGTCCCGGCCGCCGGCGGCGTCGTCGTAACGCAGGGTGATACCGGAGCGGGCGGCCAGCTTCTCCACCGCCTCCACGAAGTCCAGGTGCTCCATCTCCCGTACGAAGCTGATGGCGTCGCCCTTGGCCCCGCAGCCGAAGCAGTAGTAGAAGCCCAGCTCGGCGTTGACCGAGAACGAGGGGCTCTTCTCGGTGTGGAACGGGCACAGCCCCACCCAGCGGGTCCCGACCCGGCGTAGGGCCAGGTGCTCGCTCACCAGGTTGACGAAGTCCGTGGTGTCCCGGACCCGGGCGATGTCCTCGTCGACTATGCCCACGCCTGCTCCTGGGAGCACCGGAGGACGGAAGCGACGAAGACCACCACCCGAGACTAGGTCCGGTGAGCGACGGCGTGGCTAGCCGTTCGCTATCACCGCCTGGGCCGCCGCCAGGCGGGCGATCGGCACCCGGAACGGCGAGCACGACACGTAGTCGAGCCCGGCCCGGTAGAAGAACCCGATCGACTCGGGGTCACCGCCGTGCTCGCCGCAGATCCCCAGCTTGATGCCCGGGTTGGTGCGCCGGCCCCGCTCCACCGCGTCCTCCACCAGCTGGCCCACCCCGGTCTGGTCGATGGTCTCGAACGGGTTGCGCTTGAGCAGCCCCTGCTCCAGGTAGGCGGCCATCATGCGGCCCTCCACGTCGTCACGGGAGAAGCCGAAGGTCATCTGGGTCAGGTCGTTGGTGCCGAAGCTGAAGAAGTCGGCCTCCTCGGCCAGCTCGTCGGCCCGTACCGCCGCCCGGGGGGTCTCCACCATGGTGCCGATCAGCACCTCGGGCTTCTTGCGCAGGCCCCGCGTCTCCTCGGCGATGGCGTCCTTGACCCACGACCGGGCCAGGGCCAGCTCCTGGCGGGTCACGGTCAGCGGGATCATCACCTCCACCTTGGGCTTGCCGCCGGCGGCGGCCCGCTCGGCGGCGGCCTGCAGCAGGGCCCGCACCTGCATGGCGTACAGCCCGGGCTTGACGATGCCGAGGCGCACCCCCCGGGTGCCGAGCATGGGGTTGAACTCCTGCCACTCCCGGGCCGCCGCCAGCAGCTTCTTCTCCTCGTCGGACAGGCCGGTGGTGGCCTCCTTGATCTCGAGCTCGGAGATGGACGGCAGGAACTCGTGCAGCGGCGGGTCC